>NZ_JRFE01000006.1 GCF_000756305.1 Myxosarcina sp. GI1 | reverse complement strand
TTAGCCGTAGTGATACCGTAGATTAAACCATCGGCAGGACGCACATCAATACCGAGCAAGAATCCTTCTACTCCTTTAACAGCAACCGAGTCTGTCTCCATTGGTTTACTTGGATCGAAAGACAATAACAAGTTATTGTCGGTTAGGGAAATAAATTCGGTGCCTATTGGCGTAAGTCCCATAGGTTTAATAGTTCCTGCTGCTACTGGTGCAGTAATGCGAAATGCTTCTCCATTGCCTAAATCTATACCAGCAGGAGCAGTACCCATAGCCGTTTCATCAATCGCCTGTGAAGTTTCTAAGGGAATTGTCAAACCATGCAGGACAATTTCTCGCAGATTCAAGGGAGTCAAATTGTTGTATTGACGAAGTTCATCTGGATCGTTAAGGTCGAATTCATAAGTTGTATCGAGATTGAACTCAGTACCAGAAGGAAATACCTGGGCTGGATCGATCTCTCCAGCACCTGCTAGATTAAGAAACTGAATCAGTGGAGGTGTGCCATCGGGTGCTGCTTCAATCTGCTCGGAAGTTAGATTGAGTACCACAGGACCATAGTTAGGACGACCTTCTAAAAAATTAATAAAACCGTCACCATCGATGTCGCTATCGGCGAGAGTGGGCAAAATTGAGTTAACTGCTTTGCCGCCGTTGCCGTCAAAAAACGCTCCGTCACCCTGCTTGAGAAAAGGGCTGCTGGCGTTACCTTTAAATTGCCCGTGAATGTGGGCGACGTGAACTCCACCGATATCGGTCAAATCTTCCAGTCCCTCAGCGTCGATCTCAACTCGTACTGTACGAGTATTTGTATTGGGTGCATCGAGAGTTACTGTAGCTTTACCCGAGGCATCCGAACCAAATTCTTCATTGAGAGTTGTCAGATTTGAAGTAAATTTCAGCATTAGTTTTGAATTTTGTTTTTGCTTTTAAGTGAATCGTCAACTTGACTTAACTAGAGACAGGCGCAAAATGCGTTCTCTCTCCAATCAAAGTCATTTTTTCTTGACTTTCTTCTTTTAGTACGTAGAAAAAGTCAAAACGGATTCAAAAAAACTTCAAAAATGTTAATTATTTGTGTAGAACCGATGAAAAATTGAAAACCTTGGCTTTTTGCGTTGCCGTATAAAATTAAAGCTTGACTCAAACAATACACCGCTCGATTAACTCTCTAACGCCACTAACAGGAAATATATTTACACCCAGGCGATCGCCAATCTCAGTTACGGTCAAATCGTCCAAAAACTTGGTATCGTCATGTTTGAGCATCAAAGCAGGCAATAAAACCCCATCACCTAAATTTTTATCCGACAAACCTGCAAGTAAATCTTGTCCTGTCAACAAACCCGTTACCGTTATTTCCTGTCCCCAGTATTCACTCCGCAACGCTACTAGATTGACTTGTAATCCTACAACACTATTCAATCGTTCTACTAGAGGTAGAAAGGCTCTTTCTACCGCGTTACCTACCACCCAGGTTAAGCAACGGGGTTTATCGAGCTTAGCTGGTAACATTTGGTTAGCTGTTGTCAAAAACTCTTTGACAAACAAACGAATCGAACCCACACCGTTACCAATTTGAGGATAATCTTCGTAATGAGATTCTGAAGGAATATCTTCTCTAGCAATCAAAAACCATTCATCTGCCAACCAAACTACATTGCTGCTAAACTGTTGGCGAAACTTTGCTTGCAGTTGTCGAACTAGCTCGATTACTTCGAGAGCTTTTTCTTGACTTACAGGTATCAATTCATCTTCTGAAGGACGAAAACGAGTCAAACCTACAGGCACTACAGCCACCGAAGCCACAGCAGGAATGTCTCCCCGATGAAAAGAAGCTAAATCGAGTAAGGTTCTCTCTAAATGTATCCCACCGTTAATCCCAGGACAAACTACTACCTGAGCGTGAATCTGCAAGCGTCTCTCTTGAAACCACTGCAGCTGAGACATAATTTGTCCCGCACGAGAATTTTTTAACAGACGAATTCTAACCTCTGGTTCGGTGGCGTGTACGGAGACATACAGGGGAGATAGACGTAGCTGTTCGATCCTGCGCCACTCTGCCTCTGTCAGATTAGTCAAAGTAAGATAGCTACCGTAAAGAAAACTCAGGCGATAATCATCGTCTTTATAGTAAAGGCTCTCTCGTTTACCTGGTGGCTGTTGGTCGATAAAACAGAAAGGACAGCGATTATTACACTGTATCAATCCATCAAACAATGCGGTGGTAAATTCCAATCCGAGATCGTCATCGTAATCTTTTTCGATTTCTACTAAATGAGTTTTGCCCGACTCGTCTAAGACTTCTAATTCTAAATATTCGTCGCTACAGAGAAAACGATAATCGATTAGGTCGCGGGGGCGAGTATGATTGATGGCAACGATCGCATCTCCTGGTTCAAAGCCAATTTCAGCGGCAATCGAATCTGGTAAAACCCTGGTTATTTTAGCTGGTTGAATCGAAGCTTGGCTCATGGTTTTAGCGATCGCACTTACAAAATTACTTAATGCATAAATTCATATTCTAGCTAATTCGTTTGATACAAATTTCAACAAGTACAGACAAGGCATGCCTTGTCTCTTCCTACTTTTTACTTTTTTCTACAGCCAACCCAAACCCAAACCAATTAAAATAAATATCCCGAAGCCCAATCTATACCAAACAAATGCCCAAGTGCTTCTGCGCTGTAAGAATTTTATCAGCCAGGCGATCGCCAGATAGGAAAATACTGCCGAAGAAATTAATCCCAAAATTAAAGGTAATAATCCCGAACCTCCTACCCCAGTTTCTAGCAATCCTTTTAACTCTACCAATCCCGCAAGAGTAATAGCAGGAATACCCAATAAAAAAGAAAAACGTGCTGCCGTTGCCCGATCTAAATTGGTAAATAACCCTGCGGTTATAGTAGAACCAGAACGAGAAACACCTGGTATTATTGCTAAAGCCTGTGCTAAACCTATAATGATTCCATCTTTTGCCGTCAAATCCTTAAAATTACGCTTTTGATTGCCTATAGATTCGGCTAAAGCCAACAATAAAGCCATGACAATTGAAGCAATAGCGATCGCTGCCATGCTCCGTAGGGGAGAATTATCAAAATTAGGAACGAATATCTTAATACCTAGACCTAAAATAATTATGGGAATCGTTCCTACAGCAATGCCTACCGCCAGCCAAAAATTTTGCGATTGGTAATTAGATTTAGCGATCGCTTCTAACATACCTTTGGTAATTTGAACTAAATCTTGCCAAAAATACCACAACACCGCGGCAATGCTTCCTAATTGAATTGTGGCTGCAAAAGCAACTCCAGGATCGCCCCAACCCAAAAATATTGGTACGGCTTTAAGGTGTGCCGTGCTGCTAATAGGAATAAATTCGGTCGCTCCCTGTACGAAGCCCAAAACAATTGCTTGGAACCAGTTTACTTGAGACACTCCTGCAATTGATTCTACTGCGTCGGTAGCTTGACCTATTACCAGAGAAGAAGTAGACCAAGCAGCCTCATGTGCTAGCAAACAGCTATAAGCCCAGCTAAATAAAATACCCAAGCCAAACAAAACTATAGATGTCAAACGATTGTAGATCTGTTTAAACATAATAAAAAATCGTTCCAAGTTTTAAACTTCCACTAAGTTTATCAACGCTTAATCGAGACTGACGAAATTTGTCGTTAAATAATATTAGACATTTACACTTTGTCTATTTATTAATGTCAAATGAAGAAACGATTAATAACTTCTCTACATTTTTGCTTGCAAAAGCCCTCTCTCCTGCCTATAGAAGCCCATCGAACAGAGAGCGCGGGTATCGACAGAAAACTATGCCCCTTATGCTCTTGCCGAACGGGTATCTCCTGAAAAAACTCTATGAGCAGAGTAAAATGACTGAAAGTCTTTTATTGAAAATTCTTCTGCTCTCTGCCTTTGTTAGATTATTACCTCATATCGCTAACCAGACCAAAGTGTGCTACTAGCAACCGAGAAATGCTGTAAATTTGGATATGATAAAAAAAAACACGTACGTTAATAAATTTAGACTTGAAATAGTAATTTTGGTAAATAAAATATGAGTTATGCAACTTCAGCTAGAGCAGAAATAAATGAACTGCGGCGTTTAAAAACTTTATTACCGCCCGAACTACAAAGCTGGGTAATTGTAGAAGGTACTACAGAAGTCAATCCCCCTTTGATTCGCAGCGAAGAAATTGGTAAGGATGAAATTGAAATTCAAATCGATCTAGCAAAATGGGACAGTTTGGCGATCGATCAACGTAATTTATTATTTTGGCATGAAGTAGCAAGAGTTCAAAACGATACCATTCCAAAAGAAGGATGGGAAATGGCGGCTTTAGCCATTGGTTTGGGTGGTGCAGTAGGAGAACTCTGGGTGCAAGATGGTTTGTTGCTTTTACTCGCACTTTCTCTCTGTGGTGTTTCTGGCTATCGTCTCTGGCAAAAAAACAATGCCGAAAAAACCTTGACCGAAGCCATAGAAGCCGACGAAAAAGCTGTTGTTCTGGCAACTCGTTTTGGTTACTCCCTGCCTAATGCTTACAAAAGCCTCGGCAGTGCCTTGAAAACTTTAATCGAACAAACTCCCAGCCGTCGCCAGCGAAAAAAATACGAAGAACGTTTGCAAGCGTTACGTCGTAGTGCCTCTAAAGCTAAAGCAAGAATGAAAGAACGCAACGAACCTATGGGCAGAGATAATCGCCTTTAAAAAAGACTCAAGCTGTAGTATGGTTAATGGTTGAAACTATATATAGATTAATTGTTTGATTGACCAATAGCCATAAGCTAACAGCTTTTTGTTTGTTGACATCCAACTTTTTATAACAGCTTGCATATTAATTATGTACAAATCTAAATTAGACAAAGAGAGGTAAAACTATTAGTAACTAGTGCTTGACTGTTTTCGAGCGTACCTGATATCACCGAAAAATACCGTATTTATATATTATGGAACTTGCTTCTAAGAACTCAACTACAGCTTAAATATACACATCGGTACTTTGGTCACACGCATATTTCTAATTATTGTTTAAAATGTTACATATAAACATCTATTAATTAATAATATAAAGTAACTCGATTGCTCGTTAAAAATAGTTCTCAGTCAATTATTTAATTATCGAGCTTCGCGCTGAAGCCATAAATTATCAAGTTAAAAAGTAATGAAGTAATGACCGATAAAACTTCTAAGGTAGAATTTTCAATTGTTGAGACTCAGGATATTCCTGTCATAAAACTTCCAGAACGGTTAACCTTGTTAGAGGCAGTGGACTTTAAGCAAACCGTAAGCGAAATCTTAACTAAGCTTCAGAGCGATCGACAGTTAATTTTAGATTTTAGTCAAACTAGATTTATTGACAGTAGCGGTATAGGCGCATTAATAGCTAACTACAAAACCGCAAAAACTAAAGATATAGAGTTAGTTTTAGAATCGGTACAGCCCGCGGTAATGGCAACATTGTCAATGACAGGCTTGGAAGAGGTACTCACGATTAAATCTTCTGCCACATGGACTAATCGAGAAAGACCAGAAACTCATCCTTCGGTACGCTCTTGGCTCAAAAGAGCTATTGACTTTGTCGGTTCGATTGTTGGTTTGATTCTTACCGCTATAATTTTTGTTCCTATAGCGATCGCTATAAAGCTTGATAGTCCAGGCAAAATTTTTTTCCGTCAAACTCGTTGTGGCTGGATGGGGAAAAAATTTAAAATTTGGAAGTTTCGTTCCATGTATGCTAATGCCGAAGAAATAAAAAAAAGTATAGAAAATCAGGCTAGCGGTGCTTTTTTTAAAAACGATAACGATCCTCGAATTACTAAAGTCGGGCGGTTTCTAAGACGCACTAGTCTCGATGAGTTACCTCAGTTTTGGAATGTTTTCATTGGAGATATGAGTTTAGTGGGAACTCGCCCCCCTACCCCAGAAGAAGTAGAAGTCTATCAAGTGCCAGAGTGGCAAAGATTGAATGTCAAACCTGGAATGACAGGAGAATGGCAAGTCAACGGCAGATCGCAAGTGCGTAATTTTGAAGACGTAATCGAGTTAGATTTGCGCTATCAACGCAACTGGAGTTTACGATACGATATAAAGCTAATTTTTAAAACAGTTGCCATTGTCTTTGCCAAAAACAGTGGCGCGGTTTAAAAAGTAGAGCTAATTACAGATGTTTAATAAATTTTAGTTTGTTAAGTTTAGCTTTAAAAACCCCATAACAAACGTTAAAAAGTATACAATTTTTTAAGCTACTATATAGATAGCTAGTGTCGCTTTTTACAAAACTGAATTTTAAACTAATATTCTAATCGTTAAGCGAGGCTTATTACCCTGGAGAGGTGAAGGTTTTGCTTGGAATTTCAAGCTTACCACAAACATAATTGTAGTATTATTATTGTTTTTTATTTTACAGCTATAACGTTTTTCCTGCTTCATCTCTACTAAATTAAATATCTAGAAATAACCGATTTGAATAATTGTGGTAGATGAAAACAAGTCAAACAATCCAACAATTTGAAATACAGGTCAAAACAAAATTAGAAGAGTTGCAAGCAGTATTGCAATGGTTTGAAAGCTTGGTTTTTCCTTCTATTCCTCAAAAAATGGGCTGGCAGTGTGAAGTAGCATTAGTCGAAGCTTTTACTAACGCAGTACGGCACGCACATCATAATCTACCAGAAACAACTCCAATCGAACTAGAAGTAGAATTTTTTCCTAACTTTTTGGAAATGCGAATTTGGGATCGAGGAAAACCCTTCGATCTTAATGCCAAATTGAAAGCCAGCGAACTAGAAGTTAACTCTCTAGAAAAAGAGGGTGGTAGAGGATTACAGTTTATTAAAAAACTGACTGACGAGTTGCAATACTTAAATTTACCAAATCGCCGTAACTGTCTGGTAATGCGAAAAAAATATTACGAACAAGCAACTATCGAGCGTAAATAATTGAGTTTTAGTTTCATGCGCGATCGCGTTATTGCCTGGTTGAAAAATAATGTTTCTAGTCGTCGCCTACAGCATATTTTAGGAGTAGAGCAAACTTGTATCGAACTAGCCCGCTGCCACAATCTCGATACCGATAAAGCTGCAACTGCTGGATTAATGCACGATTTAGCTAAATTTTTTCCTCCAGATAAACTATTGAAGATGGCAGCAGGTGACGGCATGAGCGTCGATGAAATTTGTGCCGCCAATCCTCATTTGCTTCACGCTGAAGTTGGGGCAATTGTTGCCAGAAAAGAATTTGCGATCGAAGACTCGGAAATTTTAGCCGCCATAGCCAATCACACTTTGGGAAATTCTCAAATGAGTGAGTTAAGCTGTGTAGTTTATATCGCTGATGTCATCGAACCAAATCGCGGTGATAGTATAGAGTTGCGAAATTTAAGGAAAGTAGCTTGCCAAAATCTCTATCAATGTGTGCGGCAAAGTAGCGACTATTCGATAAAACACCTGCTCGATCGCGCCAAAACCATTCATCCTCGAACTATTTCAATGCGAAACTGGGCTTTAGCTAAGGAAAAACAAATTTAACTAAAATTAAATAACGAGCAAACACGTTCATAGCTTCAGTTAGAGTTTTGATAAATTTAAAAAATTGGTTACATTCATTAAAATAGAGAATTAATCGCGATCGATTTACTATCATTACTTAAAAGGACGATCGCTTGAGAACCTTATATCGCCGAACGCAGAATGCACAGTCTAAAATACTAAAGTTTTAATGAGAAATTCATCATCAGATAGACTAATCGATCTAGCAACTCAAAACAACAACTTATCAACTACTAATAGTCAGCAGTTAGCATGGGAAATAGCTGCAGCCGCCGAAGATAAAAAAGCTGCCGATATCGTGTTGTTAAAAGTCACGGATGTATCCTATCTCGCTGATTATTTTATTGTAGTTACGGGATTTTCTCAAACCCAGCTAAGAGCAATTTCTGACGCTATTGAAGAGCGAGTGGCAGAAAAATTTCAGCAAGATCCGATTAGAGTCTCGGGTCGAGCAGAAGCTAATTGGATCGTTCAAGACTATGGCGATGCGATCGTCCATATTTTTTTACCAAAAGCCAGAGAATATTACAATTTAGAAGCGTTTTGGGGTCATGCCGAACGCATAGAGTTCGATCGAATACAGCCAGAAGAATAGCCATGAAGGAATCTACAGTCGATCTTTGTCCAGTTCCTCAAGAACAGCAACCCATTCACGAATATGAAGCCTTAAAAGATACTTGGTTTTTCTGTTGGGCAACTTTGAAACTCAAACAATACTATTCTAAGTTGGCTTGGTGTGGTTTTTGGGGTTGGTTAATAGCTGCACCGATCGCTTCAGCTAGTTTTACCCCCTATCGCTATCCCTTAAAGTTTGCCTTTTCTAGCATTTTTGGCGCAATTTTGCTAGTCGCTCTAATTTCAATCAGAATGTATCTAGGTTGGTCTTATGTTCGCAATCGTCTGAGAAAAGACCGTATTTTTTACGAAGAATCTGGCTGGTACGACGGACAAACTTGGTTAAAACCCAATGCCATGATCGCTCGCGATCGACTGATAGTTTCATATCAAATAGAGCCAATTATGCAGCGGATTAGAATAACTTTTTGGGGATTGGTAACGCTAGCAGTAGTTAGCGGTTTGTTCTGGCTGAGTTTAAAGTAAACACTTCATAACTTAATTTTTTAGATAATTCAAACAAAATCGAATGACCATAGGAAAGCGCACTCATACACCCTTGCTTGAAGTTCAGTTACTAAGAGAAGGAATTGTCGAATCAATTCACCACGTAGAAGCTACAGTTTGCGACGATCGCAATCGACCTTTATTAGTTGCAGGTAGCTGCCAGACTTCAACTTTTATTCGCTCGGCGTTAAAACCCTTTCAGGCACTTGCCGTAACTACAACGGGAACGCTGAAAAGATACAATCTGACCGAGCGAGATTTGGCAATTATTTGTAGCTCGCATCAAGGGACTACCGAGCAAGCCAGGCAAGCTTTTAATATTCTCTGGCGTGCCGATGTCGATGCCACTGCCTTACAATGTCCCGTACCACAAGGCAAAAAAAGCCCTCTAGAACACAATTGTTCGGGCAAACACGCGGGAATGCTGGCTGTTTGTCGCCATCGTAACTGGGCGATCGATACTTACCTACACCGCAGCAATCCCGTACAAAAATTGATTTTAAATCAGGTATCGGAACTGTTAGGGATGCCTGGAGATGAGTTGATCGGTGCGAGAGATGACTGTGGTGCGCCTACTTATTCGATGCAAATGCAGCAAATGGCATACTTGTATGCTCAACTTGCAGCGGGCAATAATTTGGATTTAAAACGTATTGCGCGGGCAATGATCTATCATCCCCGCGCTATTAAAGGTGATGGTGGTTTTGATACCGAACTGATGCGCTTGAGCGAAGGAGATATTGTTAGCAAATCGGGAGCAGAAGGAATTCAGTGTATTGGTAATCTTAAAGAGGGTATGGGTTTGGCAATTAAAGTCAAAGATGGTGCCAAACGAGCTAAATATGCGATTGCCATTCATCTGCTCAAACAATTAGGCTGGATTAGTCCTGCGGTTTCGGAAATTTTGTCCGAAAGCTTTTTGAAAATTGGCAAATACAAGCGGTTACAAGCCTCTGGAGAATTATCGATGCTGTAATTGCTAAATATATTTGCAATTATTCTCTAGATTGTGTCATAATAGCGAAAGTGCCGCGGGATAGAGCAGTCTGGTAGCTCGTCGGGCTCATAACCCGAAGGTCGGTGGTTCAAATCCGCCTCCCGCCATTTTTAAAATTATCTCGGTAAAATTTTTGGTAGCTAGATATACCAAAGACCGCCAATATAACCAGTAAGATCTTCTTAACGTAAGCTCAATATAAGGTTTTCTGGCGATCGCGATTGTGAATGTCTTTCCAGCCATTTATACGACTCTTTCTCCTCAAGGTTTAGTCAAAGGAGTATTAACTCAGTATGACTTGGGGGAAATAAAGCAGTGTCGATTTTGGAATCGGGGCTTGAGTGATGTATATTTGGTAACTACCGACAAACAGGATTTTATACTGCGAATATCCCATCATCATTGGCGTTCGAGAACCGATATTCAGTTTGAATTGGAACTACTCGATTTTTTGCATCGGCATCATTTACCTGTAGCCTATCCTTTTAAAACCAAAGATCGACAGTTGTTCGTGACCATAAATGCTTTAGAAGGCGATCGCTACGCTGCTGTATTTTTATACGCCCCAGGACAAGTTGCTTTGGGAGATTTGAACCCGACTCAAAGCGAAATTCTCGGCAGAACTCTTAGTAAATTACATCAAACTTGTTTAAAATTTGCTACCCAGGCTCCCCGTCATCCACTCGATCTCAAATATTTACTACACAATTCTTTAGAAATTATTGCTCCCTATCTGCATCAGAGAACAAAAGATCTGGCATATTTAAAAGAAGCGATCGCCGAAATCGAACAACAGTTAGATAGTTTGCCAAGAGAAGCTCCCTACTGGAGTGTTTGTTGGGGAGATCCCCATAGTGGTAACGTTCATTTTACTGCCGACGATAGAGCAACTCTGTTTGATTTCGATCAGTGTGGTTATGGTTGGCGAGCCTTCGATCTGGCTAAATTTCTCGAAATCTCGCTACGAGTGGGGATCGATCGCAAAACTCGCGAGGCTTTTTTTTCAGGATATCAAGAGGTACAAGATTTGAGCGAGGCAGAGTTAAATTCATTGCAGGCGTTAACTAAAGCCGCTCATATCTGGTCGTGGGCGATTAACATTAATTGGTCGGCAATTCACGACTGGTCAAAGCTAGACGACTATTATTGCACCAAACGCCTCCAACACCTCAAACGATTGAGTACCCAAGATTGGCAACTATTTTAAATTTGAAGGCAATACTATAAAATTCTCTCTACGCGATCTAGTTCGATTTCCAAAAGATTATCTACAGTCCAGTCAGCCTGTCTTTGCAGCATATGCAGGGGAAAAGTATTAGCAATACCTACAACTTGAATGCCAGCCTGTTTTGCCGCTTCAATTCCTACGGGGCTGTCCTCGATCGCCAAACATTCTGAAGGACTCAAATTTAACTGGGGATTTTGTTTGTTGAAATATTCTATTGCCAAGAAATAACCGTCTGGTTTGGGCTTGCTGACTTGCAAATCGTCTCCTGTAACCATTATCGTAAAGTATTCCGCGATCTCTGCACGCTGTAAAACCAATTCTACTTCAGTTCGTAACGCTCCAGTTACCAAGCCGATCGACAAATTTTGCTCCTGTAGCCGTGTCAAAAACTCTGCAACATGAGGATATAAAGGTAAATTCTCTAGCTGCTCTAGTTTTTGCTCGTATGCCTGGGCTTTAGTTACCATTAACTGAGTAATATATTCTTCCGAAACAAGCCGACCGCGACTAGCTAAAATATCTTGCAAACAACCGCGATCGCTTCTTCCCAAACAAAATTGCTTGTACTCCGAGTCTCTAGGACGTAAGTTTTCGCCTAATAAAATTTCTGCAATTAATTCTTGATGAATTGCTTCATCGTTTATGATTACCCCACTAAGGTCAAATAAAACCGCTTTCAGACTCATTACTTTCTCAATTACTCAGCCACTGGAAAAGCTAATTTTTGTTTAAGCAAATACCCAGTTTTCTGTTATTTTAACCTCCAGACCGTCCTCTAACTTAGGTACATTTGTACTTAAAGGTTTAATTCCCCAACTGAGTTGATTTGTCCACCAAATATCTTCCGTGTAAATCCGAGCAAAATTTGCCGCTCCCAACCAAGCATCGACGCTACTACTAGCGTAAACATCAATATATGGTTCTTCAAAAATATCAGTCAGCCATTCGGTATGACGGAGAGTTTTTTGATTGCCATCAAGAATAATTACTTCTCCTCCAGATTTTAGCAGACGAAAAGCCTCAGTTAGTATGTTTTGAGCTATTTCGGTTGGCGTTTCGTGAAATAGCAGCGAAGCCGTAACTAGATCGAATGACTCATCTTCAAAACTGGTGGCTTCGGCTTTGCCATGTAGCCATCGAACATCCAATCCAGTTTGCTTGGCTTTATATTCCGCCATAACCAGCATGTGTGGTGATAAATCTATACCAATAACTTCTGCTTGGGGAAAAGCCTGTTTTAACATTAGGGTAGTCGAACCAGTGCCACAGCCCAGATCGAGGATGCGACGGGGATTACCCCGAACTGCATCGATTACCGCTTGACGATTCCAGGTTTCGTTAGGAGGCAGAGCGTATCGGGTTACGGGATCGTAAGTCACCGCCGCGCCAGAATTCAAATATCCGCCCTCAACACCGTGAAAGTTTTGCGAGCTATAGTATTCAGGATAGATTAGATTGGGATCGGTAAAGCGATCGCAACCGGCTTCCCAATCAATTTTATCGGATAACTTTTTTAAAGCCTGACGGTCGATAAGAAAACCAAATAGCGGTTGCAAAAATTTTTCCCACAGCGTGTCTTGACCTTTAGCCATAATAGATAGTAAGTATAAAAAAATTTAGTAAACTTTATTTAATTCAATCTAACAAATCTCGGAAATTACAGGCGATCGAAGGCTAATTTACCGCTTGCTGTATTTCTCTGTCTAGATTTTCTCAATAAAACTACAGCCTCTTTTCAGAAAAATATCATTCAAGCTAAATTTAATTAAAAAGTGTCGCTGGAAAAAATTAAACTACTTTAAAGAAATTCTGTTATAGCAAGCGTTACACTTTATATCTATCTGTCAATTACGGCACGATATCGCTGGTAATTGTTTTTCATGACGAGAATTTAACACTTAAGGAGCATTTATTTGTGACTGAAACCGTTCGCCCTTCTTTATCTGTAGATTACGACGTTGAATCGACAGTAATAGAAAGATATCAAGCAGGTGCTAAACAGCAGCAACCAAGCTTGTGTTGTCCTACTGAGTATGAAGGAAACTATTTAGAAATTCTGCCAGAAGAAATTATTGCCAAAGACTATGGCTGTGGCGATCCGACTCGTTATGTCGATACTGGTGAAACCGTAGTCGATTTAGGTTCTGGTGCGGGTAAGAATTGCTATATTTTGGCGCAAAAAGTCGGCAGATCGGGAAAAATTATCGGTGTAGATTTTAATGACAAGATGCTGTCTCTGGCAAGAAAATATCGAGGAGAGATGGCGGATAAATTAGGATATAGCAACACAAACTTTGTCAAGGGTAAAATTCAGGATCTCAAGCTCGATTTAGACAAGTTACACGGTTGGCTGCAAAAAAATCCCATTACTTCTGTTGACAAAATAGGAGCATACGAAGCAGAATGCGATCGCCTGCGACAACAAGAACCGCTTATTGCCGATAATAGTATCGATGTGGTTATTTCTAACTGCGTACTCAATCTAGTTCGTCCTCAAGACAAACAGCAGCTATTTGCAGAAATTTGGCGCGTTCTCAAACGAGGTGGTAGGGCAGTAATTTCCGACATCGTTTGCGACGAAGATCCCACTCCAGCTATTCTTAACGATCCTGAACTATGGAGTGGCTGTATTGCAGGGGCTTTCCGCGAAGATAATTTTTTAAAAATGTTTGAAGATGCTGGTTTTTACGGCGTAGAAATTCTCAAACGAGAAACAGAACCCTGGCAAGTAATCGATGGTGTAGAATTTCGTTCGATGACCGTACGGGCATATAAAGGCAAAGAAGGTGCCTGTTGGGAAAGAAAACAGTCGGTAGTTTATAAAGGACCTTGGAAACAGGTACGAGATGATGACGGTCATGTATTCTGTCGCGGCGAAAGAATGGCGGTTTGCGACAAGACCTATCAAATTATGACTGCTGCTAACAGTCCTTACGCTCAAGATATTATCGGCATTCCTCCCTATGAAAATATTCCCTTAGAAGCAGCAACAGAATTTAACTGCAAAACTAAAGCAATTCGTCATGCTAGAGAAACCAAAGGTTCGGAATACAATCTAACTCAGACCAATGACAGTGACTGCTGTAGTCCAGGAGAATGTTGTTAGGCAGTTTGAAGCAAGTAAATTGGGTAGAGCGGACGCAAAACCTATTTCGTTATCATTGCTTGAAAAATCTATTCGCGTAGCGAAGCACGCAAAGCGAAGCTTTGCTAGTCGTCGAATACGACGATCTGGGCTAATGCCCTGTCCGTAGGCTTATCGCTTTGCTCGTATGAAAATGATTCATTTGACTCTAAACCAAGCTTTATTTTGGTTTTTGACGATCGACTACTTGACTCTCGATTAAGCAAACGCACCGCCAAACTTTCTAAACATCTCTCTATCTTCTTCACTAAAGTTGAAGCCAAAAGCTTCAAGTTCTTCTGGACTTCTTTTCTTGACAAACAATATCTCTATTCCTACGACATTGTCATCTTTGTCGTAGTCGTAAATTATCCCATCTTTAATCTCCTCTGATTGGCAAATTTCAGAGTCTAGCATTTTTATGTAAACCGCATCAGCAGATGGAGTGTATTTAAAATTGTTCATAGCTCATCTCTTATTTTTCGTTTCATATTGCGATCGAATTACTGACGAGTTAGAAGCAAGAGAAATTGAGTTTGATTGATTAAAATAACCGTAGATAAAATATTTCTAAACATGACCCAATCTAAAACAAAAAACTTTAAAATAACTCCTTTCGCTCGTCAAATAGAAACGCCATTATTTAAAAAACAAATTACCGTCTTACAAATTAATTTGGGTAGAAAATGCAACCTTGCTTGTACCCATTGTCACGTAGAAGCAAGTCCCAAACGTACCGAAGAACTATCACCTGAAGTTTGCCAGCAGTTAATAGAATTAATTAATCGCTTCCCCCAAATAGAAACTGTAGATTTAACTGGTGGCGCACCCGAAATGAATTATGGTTTTAAACCGCTAGTTGAAGCTGCGAGAGCTAAGAATAAAGAGGTTATAGTTCGTTCCAATCTAACGATCTTTTTTGAGCCTGGATATGAAGACTTGCCCGAATATTTTGCCAGGCATAAAATGAGAGTCGTAGCTTCGCTTCCCTGTTATTTAGAAACCAATGTTGATAAACAAAGAGGTGCAGGTGTTTACAACAAATCGGTTCGAGCTATCCAAAAATTGAACCAGCTTGGTTATGGTAAAAACCCTAATCTAATTATCGATCTGGTTTATAATCCTACCTTACCTATAGATGATAACTTTACTCTCACTCCCAACCAGCAACAGCTAGAGAAAGATTATAAGACATATTTATACGAACAGTTCGATATTGAATTTAATCATCTATTCACCATTACCAATATTCCCATCGGACGAACCAAACAATATCTGCAAAGACGGGAATTGCACGATACTTATCTCAAATTTCTAGAAAATAATTTCAATCGGGTAACTCTACCCCATTTAATGTGTCGCAATGAGTTGTCTATCGATTATTTAGGTAATGTTTATGACTGCGATTTCAATCAAATGGAGAAAGTTGCCGCGACAGATAGTAACCAACACAAATTAACCGTAGCAAAATTATTAAAGTTGGAAAATTTGGATGTAATAAACAAAATTAAAACTGCTAACTATTGCTATGGCTGTACTGCAGGAACAGGTTCTAGCTGCGGTGGCTCTTTAGTTTAATTGCTAAAGTGGCGATTTTGAATATATCATTTGTTTTTAAAGACTGTTTGTAAAAAGAAAATGTTTAATAGTCGATTATTAAAAGCTCCCTCCCTGAAAATAGCGAATCCCTAATTTAGATTGCAATGGTTCATTTGATGTCCAAACGTCTAGCTCGGAATGAAAAACTTGCTTAATCTTTTATTTATACAAACCCTTATTCTATTTCTATAGTTGTACCTTGCTGCTGCATGTAGCTCAACAGCCAATTGGCAGCAGTAGCGCGGCGAGTTTGTCTCGGTCCAAATTCACCTATTTTATAACCTTTAAAACCCAGTTTCTCTTTTAATAGTTGCTTGTTTTCTTTGGGAATAGAACGAGTTAACTTAACCGTGGGTGGACGGTTAGCAATAAAATCTGGTGGTTCGGTATACTCTTGCCAACTATCGGCGACGTTGCTAATATTCCAGCTTTGGTTATTTTTGTCGTAACGATAGCCAAGATAGTACCAAACTAATTGATTGACGGTAGCATCATCAATTTCTTCGTTTAGTATTTTCCAGATAGTTTCTGTGTTTAGTGGGGGAAGATTATTCATCGGATTATTTTATAGTTTTTTTAACTCGATTAAAAGTTTTACTTGAGCGATCGCAATATATTTTTCCTAAATACTACAAGTATAGATTTGTCCTTGCGCGATCGCGGTTGTCTTTGTTCAAAAAAACTAATATGTCTAATTCTGTTTCCAGATGTAAGTTAAAGTTAGCTAGAACTGTTTGAAATCTAGAGTTGTTAACGAAAACAGACATGGGAACTATTATTAGCACTGTCAATATGAAGGGAGGCGTAGGCAAAACAACCCTCACCGTTAATCTAGCTACCTGTTTGGCTAAACATCACGGAAAGCGAGTTTTGGTATTAGATTTAGATTCACAAATTAGTGCTACTTTAAGTTTGATCGCGCCACACGAATTTGCCAAAGTCCGTAAAAAAAGACGTACCTTGAGTTATTTACTCGATAATGTTGTTTCTCCTAACCCCTGGAGCAAACTAAATGTAGAAGACATTATCCTCACTAATGTTTGTAACATCGAAGGTTTAGAATTATTACCAGGTGATATCGAGCTATATGATGAATACTTGGTTTCAGAAATGCTTCACCAGCGAGCAATAGAAGATGATAATAAAGAATTTGCCAAAGTTTGGGACGAATTTGAGAAAGTTTTAATTCGGCAGATTGTCGAACCTGTAGTTGATGACTATGACTTTATTATTTTTGATTGTGCGCCTGGATATAATTTGCTAACTCGTAGTGGTATTGCTGCTAGCAATTATTATATATTACCCGCTCGTCCAGAACCATTATCTCTAGTGGGAATACAATTATTAGAAAGAAGAATTGCCAAGCTCAAAAAAAATCATCAACCTCAAGCTTTAAATATAAACCTGTTAGGTATTGTCTTTATTCTTTCGGCTGGAGGCTTGATGGGTAGATATTACAAACAGGTGATGAAAAGAGTAAAAGATGACTTTCAGCCAGAGCGTCTATTCGAACAATCAATACCGATGGATGTCAATGTAGCCAGAGCAGTAGACCTCTTTACACCAGTATCTGTAGCTATGCCAAACTCGTCAGGATCGAAAGCTTTTGTTAAATTAACAGAAGAATTTTTAGGCAAAATACAAGCCGAAGAACCTTTGTCTACGGTAAATTAATTTTGACTTGAAACATCTTTTTTGGCTCTCACAAATTCAGGCTGCAAATAAACTTTTGGTTGGCGAACGATTATTTATTGTCAACAAATTATTGCTGAATAATTGCGATATTTTGCCTGGATTTGTGTTAGACAAAGATTTACTGCCAGAATTTTTTAAGCTAGTTTTTTCCGATTCGATCGATAGTTTATTAACTTCCTGGTGGCAGACAGACACAAACGACAATTTAGTCTTACAGTCAGTCGCTCGAAGAATCGAACAAGCTATAGCAGCAGCTATCTTTCCCCAAGCTTGGCAAGAAGAAATTTTTAGAGCTGCACTAAAGTTCAATTCACAGGCTTTAGTTCTAAGTCCGTATTTAATAGTTCCAGATGAAACACAGAGCATAGTTGGATTTTGGCGATCGCAAACTTGCTGGCTCGATCCCGTAGCTTTAGCCAGTGCGATAAAAAAAACCTGGCAAGAATTGTTTACAGCTAAAAGTTTATTTTACTATCGTCGGTTAGGTCTGTCGATGGACAAAGTTGGTATGGCAGTATCGATCCAGCCACTCAAAGATTCTAGAGCCTCGGGAACCGTAGAAATTGACTCCGATCTAATTCGTATTTGGGCAACAGAAGGCTTAATCCAGAGTTTATTGTGGGGCGAAGTGCAACTAGATACTTACGAACTAAATCCTACGGGTAAGATAGTTGCTAAAAAGCCAGGCAATAAAAATTATGCTTATCGCTTGAAGAATTTTACTGGCGATGGAACTGCAAATTGTTTGGAGGCATATATGCCTGATGAAGCTGGTGCCGAAACAGATATTTTAAATGCTAAAGAGATCGCTAGCTTGTATCGTTCGATAACGGCTATTTTGCATTATCAACCACAAGTTAAATACATGGAGTGGAACCAACCAATTACCGACGCTGGTAGAAATGCTAATGAAGCTCAATTTTATTTTTCCAAATTTGACGATAAATTATTGTGGACTGTGGATAAGCAAACAAGCGATCGGTCAAACGTAGCAAATCCACCTTTGTTAATTGGATTGGCTGCTTCGGCAGGAAATATTAAAGCACCTGCAACTGTAATTGCCGATCTGAATTCTATTGCTCTAGAAGCAATTCCATCAGGTTCTATTTTGGTTACTAAAAATGTCCCTCCAGAACAAATATCTATAATTAAGCGCATTGCAGGAATTATTCTTGAAGAAGGGGGAATTACTAGTCATGGGGCAATAGTTGCCAGAGAATTAGAAATTCCAGCTATTGTTGCTGCTGCAAATGCTACGAAGATTATTGCTTCGGGACAGAAAATATTTCTCGATGGCGATATTGGAGAAGTGCACCGAGAAGAACAGCATTTCTCTAGTAGTAAAGCGATCGCCAAAACTTCTAAACCAGAAGGCAATATTACTACCAAATTAATGGTCAATCTTTCTCAACCAGAAGCAATTAATGAGGTAGTTAATTTACCTGTAGAGGGAGTAGGATTATTACGCTCTGAGTTGATGTTATCGCAATTGCTAGCATCAGAACCTCTAGAAGCATGGCAGCAGGGAGCGAAGCGATCGCAGTTTCGCGATACTTTAATTACTTTGCTAAAACAGTTTGCCTCGGCATTTGCACCTCGTCCCGTTTTTTATCGTTCTCTCGACTTGTCTGCTAACCCAACAGCAATCAATCCGATTGTTAGCAGTCGGGGAACCTATAGATATTTATTCGACCCCAACTTGTTCGATTTAGAATTAGAAGCTTTACTTACAGTATCTCAGCAGCACGATAATTTTAACTTAATCTTACCTTTTGTTCGTAGCGTAGCAGAATTTGAATTTTGTCGCGATCGCGTTGAATATATCGGCTTAAACAAACACAGTTCGTTTCGACTGTGGATAATGGCAGAAGTACCATCGGTTTTATTTTTACTTCCCCAATATGTCCGCGCTGGAGTGCGGGGAGTTGCCATCGGTACTAACGATCTAACCCAGTTGCTTTTGGGAATCGACCGCGAACAGGCTCATTTCAGCCAACAGGGTCTAAACGCCAGTCATCCTGCTGTAGAACTGGCGATCGCCCAAATAATTCAAACCGCCAAAGCCAACAATATTCCCTGTTCGATTTGTGGTCAGGCACCAGTTGTTTATCCAGAACTAGTTTCTAAATTAGTAAAATGGGGCATTACTAGCATTTCTGTCGAACCACAAGCAGTACAAAATACTTATAAGGCGATCGCCGATGCCGAAAGACGTTTGCAGTAGAGGCAAGACATGCATTGCCCCTACTGCATCCTGTCAATAGTTCGATACTGAATCGCTTCGGCTAGATGGTGACTTTTAATATCTGCATCTCCAGCTAAATCGGCAATCGTGCGAGATACCTTTAAAACTCGATCCATCGCTCTAGCCGATAAACCCAGCTTGCGGATCGCTCCTTCTAACAAATTACGGCTAGTATCGTCTAGCTGACAAAACTCCCGTAGGTGTTGCGATCGCATTTCGGCATTGCAGCTAAGATCTGACTTGGCTTTAAAGCGGCACAGAGCGCGATCGCGTGCGGCGATAACTCTCTCTCTAACAGACTCAGAAGCCTCACCCATAGTTTGCCCCGTCATTTCTTCAGGCTTGAGACGATTGACACCCACTTGCAAATCGATGCGATCCATCAACGGTCCCGATAACTTTGCCCAATAGCCCTCTCTCTGTCTGGGAGAGCAAGTGCAGCTTTGAATCGGATCGCCATAATAACCGCAGGGACAGGGATTTGTACTGGCAAGCAAAGTAAACCTTGCGGGAAAAACAACCGATTGTCTGGTACGAGAAATAGTTACATAGCCATCTTCTAGAGGTTGACGCAGATATTCTAGAACGTTGCGTTTGAACTCTGTCAATTCATCAAGAAATAAGATCCCTTTGTGGGATAAAGAAATTTCTCCAGGACGAGGATAGCTACCCCCGCCAACTAACGAAGGTCCCGAAGCCGAATGGTGGGGACTGCGGAAAGGTCGTTCGGTAATCAACGAACCGCGATCTTTAAGTAACCCCGCTACCGAATGAATTTGCGACACTTCTAAAGCCTCTGGAAAAGAAAGACTGGGTAGAATTCCTGGTAAACGCTTAGCTAACATAGTTTTGCCACTACCAGGCGGTCCCACGAAGATGCATTAACAACAGCATTTATTCTTATATCTTCTTTGTAAACAACAACAACAGATCTTTAGATCTATCTTCTTAGAAGACAAGATCTAGTCATCAATTATTTAGTGTATAGACTGTATTCAAAGTAGAAACAATAACTAAGCAGGTTTGGCTTTAGCCCTCCTCTTAAATTCATTAAGATCTACAACTTGAGATTTTTCAGCAACCTCCCAAACTTGCTCGATAATATCTTGTACCCCAGGAATGACAACGAAAGAAAATTGGATAGTATCGAATTTACTTGAAACAACTCTCTTCATCTTCTTACCCAGATCCGACCAATCTCGATTTACCCAAAAAACATCTTCACCAACAGCTACCAAAAGCTTGTCTCTTAGCCTGTTATCAATCTTAGAATTATCCAAAAACTCGATTATCCTCCTCCTCGTTTCTAAGGAGATATTGCGGTCGTTTAAATCCCTGACAGCCCTTATTTCTAGTATCTGCTCCCAGGTATAAAAAACTAAGGGCTTTTTCCTGTTCTCTGTAATCCTGCTAGGAACGATCAGACCCGAACGTTCGAGATATTGAAGTTGATTTGAGGTCGCGCCGCTCAACTCTATTGTTTCCCTCCTAGTAAATAATCCCTGAATATTCACGATTATTTACCTCTGAAACGTATTTATATTTTTGTTTTTTGAATACGTTTTGGTATAATAACTGTAGTTCATAGCAAGCAAGAGAAGTAATTATAGTGGGGTTTTACCGCTTTTTCTTCTCTCAATTTATCATACAAAAAATCGTGAAGGTTCAAAGAGTTCGGATACCAGAGAGCGATGGAGTAACTTGGCTGGTTTTAGGAGATGATTACCTACCAGTAGAGCCAATTAGAAAGTTTTTAACCTATCTAAGAAATTTAGAACGCAGTCCCAATACGATTCGCTCCTATGCCTATCACTTAAAACTTTATTGGGAGTATTTAGAGTCAGTAAAAGTTAACTGGAAAGAGATAAATATTTCTCAGCTAGCAGATTTTGTCATGTGGCTGAGAAACCCCTTGGGGAACGTTATTTCCTTGAATGAACGAGAAGCTAAACGTACTGAGTCTACCGTTAACGCTATTCTTACTTCGGTTTGTATGATGTATGATTTTCAGGAGCAGACAGGCAACGTTTCGGAAATTCCCTTGTATCGCTCCCAATTCATCCCAGGAAAGAAATACAAAAGTTTTCTCCATCACATTACTAAAGGCAAGCCTACTAGAACTCGTCTGCTCAAGCTAAAACAGCCAAAACTCCAACCTAAAACTCTTACTGCCGAGCAAATAGCAGCAGTCATTGCTAGTTGTAACAACATCAGGGACAAATTCCTCCTCTGCTTGCTCTACGAAAGCGGAATCAGAATCGGACAAGCTTTAGGACTCAGACACGAAGATATCAAGTCTTGGGATAACACTATCACCATAGTTCCCAGAAATGATAACGCTAATGGGGCGAGGGCTAAAGCTATTTCTCCTTATGCAGTGCCGATTACTCAGGACTTGATGGCTTTGTACGTTCAATATTTAGAGGAAGAATTCATGGAATTACTTGGTGACAATTTAAGCGATTACGTCTTTGTAAATCTTTGGGACGGCAAGCTGGGGTCGCCTATGACTTACAGCAATGTAATGTCTTTGTTTACGCGCCTTAAAAGGAAAACAGGTATTGCTATACCCGTTACCCCTCACAAGCTCAGACACACTCACGCTACAGAGCTTATTCGAGAGGGTATAGAGATGGCTTACGTCCAAAAACGCTTGGGACACGCCAGCATTCAAACCACTATCGATACCTACATTCATGTCAGTAACGAAGACATGAAACGAGAATACAACAAATATATAGATAAAAGAGATGAATCAGCCTCAACCAATACACCAAAATAAGCAAATTCTAATTAATGAAATTATCTGTCCCAAATGTAATAGCAAAAACTTCAGGAAAGATGGGATAGCCGATTCTGGTTATCAAACTTACTATTGCAAAAGCTGCACTAGGAGATTTACCCCAAAGCCCGAAGAATTGGAGATATTAGTCAATCCTAAATTGGAATACCTCAAAGACTGTTGGGATTGCCGAGCCTTGGGGATTCAAGGAGGAGTAGGAAAATCGAGCTACAAGTTGGATTTCACTTCCATAAGTCAAAAATGGCTTAAGGATGTAGCTAAAAAGTTCACTAAAGTTTGCTTGAGTACCCTTGCCTTCTCATCCGTACAGGAAAGATTATATGCCTTAAGAAAATTCTCCTCATTCCTGAGATTAGAGTATTACGGTATCGAAGCAAAAAACCTAAGTCGCTCTGTGATTACAGATTTTACAATCTACTTAAAAGCACAGGGGCTAGCTTCCGCTACTCGTTACAAAATTCTTAGCGACCTTAAAGTATTTTTAGAGGCTGCTTATTAGTACGAATGGTTGGATATCCGCAGGTATCTGGTTCGCTCCGAAGACTTCCCCAAGCTAGAAAAATCCTTGCCTCGCTACATACCAGAGGAAGTAATAAGGCAGCTAAACGAGCATTTAGATGAATTCGCTCCGCCAGTAATCAGAATGATCTTGGTTTTAACCGAGTGCGGGATGCGAATCTCGGAGCTTGTAAATCTAGGTTTTGACTGCCTACTTCAAGATAAGGCTGGAGATTGGTTCTTGAAATACTACCAATTCAAGATGAAAAAAGAAATTACCATTCCCATCTCACGGGAAATTGTTCGAGTAATCCAAGAGCAGCAGAGATTTATCCGCCAACATTTTACTCAAGAAGAATTTAATTACTTGTTTTGCTCTAATAAGGGAGTCAAAAGACCAAGTTTCAAGCCTTTTCCTACGGTGATGACAAGAAAAACCCTACCTCGTCAACTAAATCGCGTAGCTAAGAAACATAATATTTGCGATAGTTCGGGCAATCTTTGGCACTTTCAAACCCATCAGTTTCGACACACCGTAGGAACGCGAATGATTAACAATGGTGTTCCCCAGCATATAGTGCAAAGATATCTCGGTCATGAATCGCCGCAAATGACTGCGGTTTACGCCACCATACACGACGAAACCATGAAAGAAGAAATAGCTAAGTTTCAGGGCAAGGTAGTCAGTATATCTGGAGAAGTAGTTGAAGAAAAAACTCCAGAAGTTGAAACGGGCGATCTGCAATGGGTAAAACGAACTATTCAAGCTCAAGCCCTTCCTAACGGCTCATGTGCTTTACCCATCATTTCTCAAGGCTGTCCCCACGCCAATGCCTGTCTGACTTGTACTCATTTTAGAACTACCAGCGAGTTTTTAGCGGAACATCAGCAGCAACTCGATAAAACGATTCAAATCATTGAAAAAGCTAAGGCAAACGGTTGGCAGAGACAAATCGAGATGAACAAAAAAGTCAAAGCCAATTTAGAAAGTATTATCGAGAGCTTGAAAGATGAATCATAGAAGAAACGCTACAGGTTTGATAAACAATGCTCAGTTAAAGCGGCAGAAGTCATTTGAAAAGCTAGAGTCGGGTATCCAGCAATTACTTAGAGAGAAAAGAGCGATCAACTTTAACTCCGTTGCCGAGGCATCGGGATTGAGTAGGGGCTGGCTGTATAAAGAAGCTGAAGTAAAGGCTAGGATCGTTCAACTCCGAGAGCAGACTGAAAGTACTAAGAAAATCCCATCCAAACAGAAACCTTCGGACACTTCTAAGGATGCGATTATTAGAACGGTTAAAGCTAAGACTAAGAAGGTTGAAGCCGAAAATAAAGCCCTTAAGTCTCAGCTTGAGACGGTTTACGGTCAGCTATTAAACCAGAAAGAGTTGCAGCAAAAGTTGGAGCGATTGGAAGCGGAAAACGCCAAGCTTAAGGATAGGCTGTACTCGCCTATTTCTACAGAGTCAAGAGCGAAAAAAGTAACTCAATTAAGGACAATTAGTAGTATTAGCGAAAGAATTACTCATGAGCTAGAAAGTTTAGAGATTACTCCTTCTAGTACCTTGATCAAACAAATTGAAAATGCTAGCGAGGGTGTTGTAATATCCGCGATTGATGCTTTAAAACAACAGATAGACAGCAACTCAATTAGAAGTCCTGAAGCTTGGCTTGCAGCAGCGATTCGTGATTCGTGGAAGCCTAACGAAGCTATAGGCAAGACAGAGGCTAGGAAAGATCTAATTGAAGAGTGGTATCTGTTAGCTCGCGCCTACGGTATAGTCAAAGGTCGTCGCCGAGAAGATGAGGAGTGGCTGGKTCAAGAAAACACTGGGCAATGGTTTAAACAACAAGAGCTTTCTTCTAAGTGGACTTTAGATTATTTACGACAAGTCGTCAAAATCGAGCGGTAACAAATCTTAACTAAAGATAACAGTATTTTTTGTGCTTAATTTAAAGGGACTATGTTAGCGTTTATATTAAATACGCAAAATTGGGCAAAAGAGTCAAGTTTAGCAGACAGAACTCTATTACCCTATTGCGTTTGTTCTAATGTCCTTGTCTATAAAGACGGGGACTTAAACCCCTACTAATAAGGATTTATTTATATGAACATCATAGCGACCGTTTCTACTGATAGACAAGTTTTCCTCTCCGAAACGTTCAAGGGAGTTAACATTTGTTCAAAAGTATGCGTAGATAAAATATTTATTTTTAAGGAAAGTAGTTCAAGCTTTAGTTCATCTCAAAATCTTCCAAGATATATAGACTCTAGTCTTTCTAATGGAAACATTTATAAGTCTGGATAATACAAACATACAACTTTTGACTGAGATAAATGAGCTTGGAGAGGCATCTATCGCAGAATTAAGCAATGCAGTTTACCTAACTCAAGATGCAGTCAGAAGAAGATTAAACAAACTAGAGCAAGAACATTTAATTACTTATAGAAAAAAAAGGAAAAGTAATGGTGCTGTTGCTCACTTCTTTACGCTCAATAATGATTTTGAAGAAGAGCTAGTTTTTAGAATGCAAGATGATCGTAGTATTTCTGCCTCATATTTAGAAAAGCTTAGTGAAAATCAATTAAAAGCTTTGACTGCTTTAGCTTTGATAGGTCAAGGAACTGTTAAAGATATTTTTGAAAAGTCTGGGATGAAAAAGTCTTCAAGTACCCATTCAGCTCTTAGTAGATTAATAGGAGATAAAACGGTTCGTCGTCGCTATGAATCAGAAGGGAAATCTGGATATATCTATTTTTTTACGAATTTAATACCCGCTAGAGATTGTATTGAGGAATTTAATAGAAGATTTTTATTTCACGAAATTCAAGAATGTAGCTTATTAAAAATGACAAACAACTTACATTACGGCTCAAATAACGATAAAGACCATAATACAAATGATTTAATTTACTCCGATGAAGTTAATACTGTGGAAAAAACCTCAGTAGCTTCTGAAGTTATGAGTTTTTCGTCTAGGCTGAGAAGATATTGCGAAATGAAAAATCAATTAAATGTACTAAAGCAAGAATTGATAGATGAAGGAGGAGAAGATATCAAGTATCTTATCGAAAACAATTATACCTTCTAAATATTTAAAGCGACGGATATACCGTCGCTTTATTTACGGGGCGCGTAGATTTACCAGTCAGATCTCCTAAATCAGCACTGACGGGTTTAACTCCCGTGCGCTCCACAATTTTTATTGTAATTACTCTCTAATCATTTTAAAGATAAATGCTTAATAGAACTTTGCACCCTTGTTCATATTGTTTCTCAAAATTTACTTGCTTTTTTTTGACTCTGAAAGCAAATCTTGTTCTGACACCTCCATTGAACTTTGAGCGGTTGCTACTACAATCGATAAAAAAATAATCATTTTTCTGGTGAAATCTCTGTAGGGGCTATTTTCATTTAGACAATCAATTGTGTCTTTAACGGTATCAATACATAAAACCATTTTCGGTTTTGTAGCTCCCGTGATGCTATCTATAGGAAGAACTGCACAAGCAGCTATAAACTTATATTTGCTAGTAACTTCTCTTTTCTCAAAAGGAATGTTATTTGGAGAAGAAGGTGTCCAAATATTAACTTGCTGAGGATGCGTTAATGCCCATCCCGCAAAACTATCTTGTAATGATAATGGATCTTTTGTATGAAGATTATTCCAAGGATTTATTCCTGCTACAAAATATAGTTTGTCATCATTTTCATCTCTGCAATACAAAGATATTCGATGATATTTAAGTGTTGAAGAATTTTCCAAAAAAAGCTCAACGAATATTGTAAAATACTTTTCAATAAATCTAATAAAATTCACAGCTCCAGCTATATGCTTTACATTGTTGTCAACTAGAGCTGTAAATACGCCTATTAAAAAGCTTACTGCACTGTCGCGTTGTTTTTCTGATATTTCTTTTTGCTGATTTAAAACAATACTAACTTGAGATATTTTATCAATTTCATATTTGAATCTGTCGTTACCACTCTGAAATGCAATCACAACATACGGTAAAGATTTTATAGCTAACTTAAAGAAATTCTTATTAATTCCTGATTCAAGAAGAGCATTGTAAGCAACAATAAAAGAATATACTATAAGGACTAAAAGTCCAACAAGTATAGTAGAGACAACAAATAGTGTATATATTGATAATGCTAAATTAGAGGATATATCATTACTTCCTTCCGATAAAATTCTTAAAAAATCTGTTACTGTGGGTATAACGCCACCACCAATTATTGCTACTAACCCTCTAAGCTTTGGAGATTTATCCAAAAATCCACTGTCTCTTTCAGAAGGAGAACGCCAACCATCTGTTACAAATATTATTCCTAATAAAATACCAAGCAGTCCAAAGGCTAATACTATTACTTCTTCAATATTAATGCTTGATGTAGAAATGTTTAATAACATCAATGAATAAAACATTTAAAAAAGAACATAGATGTACTAAAAAATAAAATAGCATATCTATATTCTTTTAAAAGCCGTCCTACTCTGGAAAATTAAGTATTTTGTCGAATTTTGATTTAACTAGCTAATTTTTCAACTAATTTTTGAAAATTTTTAGTGTTTTCTAAGTTTATATCTGCCTCGCTTGAAGAGAAATAAGCGTTATCTTGAATCACTCCAGCTTTATGTATAAGTCTGGCTTCGTGCAAAACGTCTTCTCTTTCATTGTAAAAATTATCATCAAAACTAGTTGAGGTACGGTATTCAGATGAACTTATTTCGCTCCTTCTTCTTTTAGAACTAGTTTTTTTCATGATTTTTCTATGTTTTTCGTGTGGTGAATTTATTGTACAATCTCTAATTGATAATGATATAGTCTATTCGAGATATTTTAGTGATGGTTTTAATTGTACTACTTGTAGCATCAAAATCACTCCATGTTTTGGACTATTAAATAGTCGCACACAATTCTACATGTAGACAAGAGAGAAATCACTACTAGAGTAAGTACGCAAAAATTAGAATTAGAATATCTAATAATTTATACTAGATATATACGGTTTTTGAAAAAATTTATGCAAACTTTAGAATGAAATATACTAAAAATTTACTTTTATATCCAAGTTTCAGTTAAACTACAATAACAGTTTGGCAGTAAATTAAATAGTTTTTTACGATCCTATGCGCCGCCCAAATTACGCAAACATCTAGAAAAGACGTAGAAGCTTATTGAATAAGACAAAGATTAATGCTGGCTTGGAATCCTCTGGGATATATTTTTGGAAACATTTGATCGCCATAAACGATTCTATAGAAAGTTCTCGTGGGCAAGAGATTCATCGTCTTTGCGAATCGCTTGGTTATGACAAGGCGAAGAGAAGGTTGGTGCAAGCATTTAAGAAGATAGACGAATTACGAAAAGAGCATTCTATATATTGGAAGCATAGCGGTTACACATACAATGTCATTCTTCGGTATTTGAAAGGTAATACGGTAGCTTGATAGATGTGTCTATAAATACAAAGTAAAAAGCTTTTAAAAGTAAAGCTGAAGCATTTTAGATACGGATAAAATAAGTTCGTACCAGTGATATCGAGGGTGTGTTTTAATATGCCTTTTAAAGCTTTAGATGCTGCTACCAAACAGAAAATAATATCTTTTAATTATTCTTCCAAACTAGAGTTAATCGCCAAGCACCAAAATATTGTCTGTATTTATTGTGGTGCGGCAATGCATTGTCGCGAGCGCGTAGGATACTTATTACACTTCGTTCACAACGCTCCGCCACAAAAATGCCCCTCAGCAGGAGAAAGCTGGGTTCATCTAGAGTGTAAGAAAATAATATACGACTTATTAACTAAAAGACTGAGCGAACTTAGCAAGGAACTTAGAAATAACTATCGAGTCGATATTGAATGTCCCGTCAAAGCAATTGGCAGAATTATCGATGTCGCCCTGCTTTATAGAGATGTACCTGTCGAAGCTCACGAAGCGCAAATTTCTCCGATTACTGTAAAAGAGCTAGAAAGCAGAAACCAGGATTATCAATCATTGGGTATTGCGCCCTACTGGTATTTTGGGCGAAAATCTTTGAATCCAGAGATAAAAAAGTGGTGCGAGCGCACTGCTGGGGAGGTAAGATTTTTTGAGATTGAATGAAATCAAAAGCCCTGTTAAATTAATTGAGAACCAAAAAGTTTCCAATCTTTACTTACGCTCAACACCAAATAGTCTGCGAGAAGCAAAAAATCGTCCAAAATTATACAAGAAGAGATCGCAGTTTGCGGCTTACGAAATGAAAGTCTGCGGCTTTAAAATTAGCAGTAGTAGATTTAGTTTTACACTTAATATCATTCCAGAAACCCATAGTATTTCTCCTCGGCTTAACCCTTATTCACAAGAAAAGCCAGTAATACTTTGGCTGAAAGAATATTTAAAAGAGCTTACAATTGATGCAAATCTATATTTTTTGAGCGTCAAACATAACGATCGCGACTGTATTTTTCTTTTGGACGGAAACAAACCAAAAATCGTTTACAAATATCAAACCGAACCCATCTCTCTAGAATCTTTAGATACCGAAACGGCACATTTTGCCAAGCAAAAAATCACTTGCTTCTGGATCTTTGACTGTCAGGCTAAAAATAAAATTACTGAAAAATGGGCTACCGCTCGCTTCGGCGAGTTTCGCTTCGTGCAGCGGTATGATGACTACATGACAATCCTTTCTTTGTTGCCCAATAACAGTATAGGCTTTCCTTTAAATTTCATAGAGGAAGGGCGTTTGATTAGAAAATATCTTTAATTAAGCTTAGTGGATATGTCCATAAAGCAAAAAGCTTTTATATTTTGGATTACAGCGTTTTAGATGCAGATAACAGGTAATTATGCCCTCCTGCCGCAGCAATTTCTAAAGCGCGACGAGCGTGAACTTGACCTTTAACGTCTTTAAGATTGGCATAATCATAAAGCTGTGGTTTTGCCGAGCTAGTTTCTAAAGTTACTGGCTGATGTTGCTGAGGACGATCTAAAAAGCTGGCTACTTCTTTTAGGTGATTAAAGCCAAAAACGTTTAAGTCTTTAACCACAGCTGCTTCTTGGGCGTTATTAGCAGGTACTACCAAACCCGTAATGCCTAATTTTTGAGCGGCAGCAGCGATGGGTAAAACTCCCGACACCGCTCTTAAAGTACCGTCTAAAGAAACCTCGCCATAAAATAAGTAGTCTCCTAACAGTTGGGGATTAATCTGTTCGGATGCCGCTAAAATTCCCACGCTAATAGGCAGATCGAAACTCGGTCCTTCTTTGCGTAAATCGGCTGGCGTGAGATTGATTACGATTTTACGTACGGGGAAAGCAAAACCTGCATTTTTTAATGCTGCTCTCACCCTCTCTCTAGATTCCTGTACTGCCATATCGGGCAACCCCACGACGATAACCTTTGGCAGTCCTCCCGATATGTCTACTTCTACCCCTACCTTAATCGCGTCAATTCCTGCGATCGCAGCACTCCAAACTCTTGCCAGCATCAGCTACTCAACCATGACATCTCTTCTAGCCTATGCTCTGTGGCTATAATTACCTAACCGCAAATTTACCAGTATTTTTAGCTTGAAATTAGTCGAACAATTGGTGAAAGTTTAAAATTAAACAGAAGATTGCCTCAGACACTAATATAAAGGCGATCGCAATAGCTATCTAGAGAAATGGGAGCGAGATTATGGCAACGGGAATGATGATCGATGGTAAATGGACAAACGAAGAATACGAAAAAGACGATAAAGGGCGTTTTCAGCGCAATCCTACCACCTTTCGCGATCGCCTAACTGCTGACGGTTCTAGTGGTTTTCCTACCGCCGCCGACAGATACCATCTTTATGTTTCCTATGCCTGTCCCTGGGCACATCGCACTTTAATTATGCGAAGTTTGAAGGGATTAGAAGATGCTATTAGCATCTCAGTAGTCGATCCGTTGATGGCAGAAGGCGGATGGGAATTTTCTGATTTTAAAGACACCGTTCCCGATACTGTCAATCATGCCAGTTATTTAAGAGAAGTATATGCCAAAGCCGACCCCAACTATACAGGCAGAGTTACCGTACCTATTTTGTGGGACAAGCAAACTGGAACGATAGTTAATAACGAATCTCGCGAAATTATACGAATGTTAGATACGGAACTAGAAGCAATTGCCAAAAACTCTGTAGATTTATATCCTCAAAAGCTACAAACAGAAATTGACAAGGCGATCGACGATATCTATCAACCAATTAACAATGGCGTTTACCGAGCAGGATTTGCGCGATCGCAAGCTGCTTACGAGGAAGCAGTTACAGAATTATTTTCCGCTTTGAATTACTGGGAAAAAGTATTAGATAAACAGCAATATCTCTGCGGCGACGTACTAACAGAAGCCGACATTTGTATGTTTACTACCCTATTTCGTTTTGATGCCGTTTACTACGTACACTTTAAATGCAATCTGCGCCATATTTGGGATTATCCTAATTTGTGGAGCTATCTCAAAAAAATCTATCAGCATCCAGGAGTTAAAGAAACTTGCAATCTAGAACATATCAAACTGCACTATTATCAAAGTCATCCTCATATCAATCCTAGCGGTATCGTTCCTCAAGGACCAATAATAAGTTTTGGCTAATTTTTTAATGAGCTATTGCCCATTGGTGACAAGTTAAGAAAAAGTAAAAGTTGTCAAATGTAGTCAAGTTATGGAGTGTTGGAATTTTAAACTGGGTAGTAAATATCAATTTTGTCCTCCAGAGCGCTCGAATCGTAAGTTAAATGGCACACTCACAAAAAAGCATCAGAGACCACGCCAGAAATAGAACTCATCCCAATATAGATAATAAAGTAATTGCTCAACAGCTAGAGGATTTGGTCAAACCTAAAGGTAATCCCATTCTGGATTTGCGTTTAGTTGAGATTCGTCATGGTCGTAGCTGGTATCGATATCTTACTTCGGTACTTGACCCCAAGATTTTACCTCCCTTTGTGGTTGGCGCTCTCTACTCACGTCGCTGGCGAATCGAAGAAAGTTTTCTTCTACTTAAACGGTTGCTAGGTTTGAGTTACTTGTGGACTGGTGAGCCACTGCGTTGGGCGGGTTCCCCGACTTGAAGCAAGTGGCGTTCGATTAATGGGATTAAATTACAAATCTGGGCAACATGGCTTTTCTCTGCTCTTCTCCTCGCTCTCTCTGATGAGATTGCTGACGAGCTTACCTTACCTATAAATTCTATTTCTGTAGAAATGGTTTTTCGCGGAATTTATCATTTTACCCAAGCATTAAATCAAGGCAATGTCACCAATATTGTCGCCTATCTAACTGCACCTGAAAATCGCGACTTGGAGATAGTCAAATCCCCTCGCCCTAAAAGAGCTATGCCCCCTCTGGACTTGTCTCCGAATCCCTCTTGACAACCGACACAGAGCCTTAACTTGTCACCAATGCACAATACCTCTTACCCATTACCCTTTAAATGATGATGCAACGCCAAAATATTTAATGCTAAATGTTAAACTTTCTCTTACTAGAAGACAGTCCCTTAGATGCCGAAGTACTACTAGCCACCCTAAATGATGGCGGTATTGACTGCGAACTGTGGTTGGCAGACACTCGTGCTGAGTTTATCGAAGCTCTAGAAACTAAGCGGTTTGACCTGATTTTGGCAGACTATGCCGTTCCTGGTTTTGATGGTGCTTCTGCCTTAAAAATTGCTCGCCGTCTGTGTCCTGAAATGCCATTTATCTTTGTCTCTGGCAGTTTGGGAGAAGAATTGGCGATCGAATCAATCAAACAGGGAGCTACCGACTATGTTCTCAAGCAACGGTTGGAGCGGTTAGTGCCTTGCGTCCATCGAGCTTTACGGGAAGCCGATGAACGTCGCGCTCGTCTACAAGCCGAAACCGCCTTAAAAGAAAGTGAGGCGATACTGAAGGCAGAATTAAACGCTACCAAACAGCTACAGCTAATTAGCAGCCAATTAATTCAGGAAGACGATGTTAACTCTCTTTACGAGCAAATTCTAGATGCAACCATTGCCTTAATGCGATCGGATATGGGTAGTTTGCAGATGCTCGATATGCAACAAAACGAGCTACTCCTGCTGGCATCCCGAGGCTTCGCTCCGCAATCGATTGCCTCTTGGCAACGGGTAAGAAGTGATTCGCCCTGTGTATGCGGCATGGCTTTAAACAAAGGCGAACGAGTATTTGTGCCAGATATCGAAACCTGCGATTTTATCGCTGACGTAATGACTTATGAGGCTTTTCGTCTGTCTGATATTAGATCTGTATACACCACACCATTGCTCACTCGGACTGGTCATATCGTGGGTATGATTTCTGCCCATTGGCGCAAACCCCATCAACCTCTAGAACGGGAACTCAATCTGCTTGAGGTGCTAACCCGTCAGGCTGCCGACCTAATCGAACAGCTACAAACCGCAGCCGAACTCAGTCAGCTTTTAGAACGAGAACGAGAAGCAAGGCAAGAAGCCGAACGCGCCAATCGCGTAAAAGATGAATTTCTCTCTATTCTCTCTCACGAATTGCGATCGCCTCTTAACCCCATCTTGGGCTGGTCGATTTTGCTGCAAAAGCAGAAATTAGACTCGACTCAAATGGCTAAAGGACTTGCCGCTATCGAACGAAATGCTAAAGTTCAAACTCAGTTGATTGACGATCTTCTGGATGTAGCAAGAATTTTAGAAAAAAAACTGAGACTGAAGCCAACTGCGGTCGCTCTTAACTCGGTCGTTGTGGCAGCGATTGAAACACTTAAAACCATAGCCGAATCTAAATCTATTTCTATTTCCCTAAATTCCGATCTATCTTCCTCGGAAAAAGTATGGGGAGATCCGGTACGTCTTCAGCAGATTGTCTGGAATTTGCTATCTAATGCCATTAAATTTACGCCTTCAGGAGGTCGGGTAGATATTCGGTTAGAGCGGATAGAAGATCTTGCCCAAATTACCGTTAGCGATACGGGAAAAGGTATCGCCCCCGATTTTCTGCCCTATATTTTTGAATCTTTCCGTCAGCAAGATGCTTCTACTACCCGAGAGTTTGGCGGTCTGGGTTTGGGTTTAGCCATTGTCCGCTATTTGGTAGAAGCCCACGATGGAACCATTATCGCTGACAGTTCGGGTGAAGGACTCGGGGCGACCTTTACGATCGAACTTCCGTTACTACAGGTTCCTCTCGATAGCAACGGCACCAGGGAATTGCCGCCCTCAGAACTCGATCTGACAGGAATTCGTATTTTAGCGGTTGACGATCGCGCCGATGCTAGAAATTTATTAACGGCAGTATTAACCTCCTACGGTGCTGAGGTGAGAACGGTTACATCGGCAAATGAAGTTTTGACAATTATCGACTCTTTTCAACCATACGTACTGATCGGCGATCTTGCTATGCCCGATATGGATGGCTACACTCTCATCGAACAGATTCGGGCATTACCTTCTCAAATCGGAGAACAGATAGTCGCGATCGCTTTAACCGCTTATGCCAGAGAAGAAGATCGCCAGCGGGCTTTAGCCAGTGGTTATCAAGCCTATTTGACTAAACCTTTAAATCCATTACGATTAGTACAAACTGTGGCAGATTTTTTTAACTGACCTTACGCAAAACGACGAAAAGTTAACAATTATAAATATTGTATGAAAAAAGAGCGATCGAACCTTTTAACCCTTTCCTTTTAACCTTTTACCTGTATTAACAAACTCATTATTGAGTAACATCAAATTTTTAAATTATTGTTTTTTGTACATGCTCGTACAGAAGCTTTCTTAAAATTAATAGTAAGCTAAATATAATAATAAACCAATATTTTCTTTAGATAGAATGATAAAAAAAGTATCTCTACTAAAAAAAAAGTCCTCTAAAGGCAAACAACTTTTTACTACAGAGTTTACCCAATAGTGTTTATCGACAGCTCGAACCACATCTAAAACTCGCCCATTTGACTCAGGGAGAAATCCTTCATTTAGCTGGTGAAAGGATTAATGAAGTTTATTTTCCCATAGACTGTTTGCTCTCGATGACCATAACTATGAGCGACGGCAGAACGATAGAGACTGGTTTGGCTGGCAATCGAGATGTTTTGGGTGTTAATGGTTTTATGAGTAGCACTGAAACTAATCAGACGGAATATATCGTTCAAATTTCTGGTCGGGCATTTAAAACCAGCGCGCAGATAATGCGCTCGATGTTTCTAAAAAATTTAGAGTTGCGAACTCTGATGTTGTGTCATACTCAAGTACTAATCGCTCAACTCGCTCAAACTGTTGCCTGCAATGGACTTCATAGTTTAGAACAACGAATGTCGCGCTGGTTGCTAGAAGCACGAGAGCGCACTAGCTTCAACAAACTATACTTAACTCATGAATTTATCAGTAATATGTTAGGGGTGCGTCGTGCAGGAGTAACTCAATGTGCTAAGCAATTTCAGAATCGAGGTATTATTCAATACTCACGCGGTCATATAGAAATTATCGATCGCCAGGGACTAGAAGACAGTGCTTGCGAATGTTTTTGGGTAGTGAAACAAGAATCCGATCGCCTGCTGGGAATTTCAGATAGACTAACAGCTAACGATCGCTAGCAACTAAGATTTTCGCGAATTATAAGTTTACTTTATAAAGCAAAAACAAAATACCCAAAGAAATATTATCGGTATTTTGAGCTTATTTTGTGCTGCTTAACATCGAAGAACATAAAGTTTCAAGCCAATTACAAGCTGCTGTATATAGCGGCATAAACAATATTCAAAATCAAAGCAGGTACAAAATAGTGAGAGATAGACAAAAACAAGTACCGACAGTTTTACTATTAGAAGAAGATGATGAAACCCGCCGACCACTAGTCACAAATTTACGTTCCAAAGGTTATCGGGTTTTAGTTGCAGTAGATATGGAAAACGCGCTAGTTTGGATTGAGAATTTGGCTGAAAAGCCAGACGTATTTTTGATTAACCAAGTCAATACATCTTTAGAAGAATATTTAAAAACGATCCGAAGCCTTTACCAGCAAACCACGCTTTCAACTGATACGCCAACAGTTATTTTAGCCGAGCGATATCCTGATTACCTGGAAGGTAGCGAAAAAATAATAGACGGCAATATATTTATAGTTTTTCTAGAAAATGTCGAGCAGTTATTCAATTTGCTTTATTGTCTTTGTTTTAAGCAATGAGCAATGAGCATTGAATAGTTGAAAATGATAGTTAGATGCTAAAGCAAATTTCCCCTTTATTAATTTCTCAGGAACATGGTTTTTGTATTATCGAAATGTTGTTCGATCGCCAGCAGCAACCCATCGATTATCGTTTTGTAGCGGTAAATCGAGCTTTTGAAAAACAGACTGGACTAAAACAGGCTCTTGGTAAACGAATGCTCGAACTCGTTCCCAACCACGATAAACACTGGTTTGAAATTTATGGTCGAGTCGCGCTAACAAGCGAAGCAATTCATTTCGAGCATTTTGCTTCGGCATTGAACCGTTGGTATCGCGTTTATGCTTATCCCGTCGAACGGATAGAAAGCCAACACAACAATGTTGCCATCTTTTTTCAAGAAATAAAGGAGTTAAAACCACTAGCAACATTATCAAACAATAGAACAAATGACGTAGCGATCGCTAGTGAAGAATTTGATGGCAGCTATAAAACCGATTTTGAGGGCAAATTTATTTTTGTCGCTCCAAAACTATGCGAAAAGTTAGGCTATTCTCAATCCGAACTCTTGGGTAAAACATTTGCCGAAATAATGTACCCCGAAGACGTAGCCAAAAATATAGACTTGTTAAAACGTATGGCTAGTAATAGTTTGCCATATCGACTCAAACAGCATCTTCTTCGTAAAAACGGTTCGCCGCTCGCAGTCAAACTTGTGGCATATCCTATCTACAATGTAGCAAACACTGTTGAGTTTGCCCGTACCGTCATTACTTGTGATAGCGAAGTACAGAAGCTACAATCTCGTATGCAACAGAGCGAAAGACGTTTGGCTTTGTTGGCAGAAATTGTTCGAGATGTATTTTGGATACTAGATCCTAAAAGTTCGCAGATTTTATATGTCAGTCCTTCCTACGAAAGAGTTTGGGGACGCTCCAGACAAGAGATTTATCGAAATTACACCAACTGGCTTGAGACAGTTTATCCTGGCGATCGCCAACGAATTATAGAAACTACTGCCAGTTTTGATTACCAAGAAGACGCTGAAATAAAATATCGTATCGTTCGCCCTGATGGTTCGATTCGCTGGATAAGCGATCGTGGCTTTGCCATTCGAGATAGCCAAGGTCAAATCGACCAAATTATTGGTATCGCTAGAGATATCACTGCTGAAAAACAAACAAAATGGCAGCTAGAAAGGAACAACCAGTTTTTTAAGTTTTTGTCTGACTCGGCAATAAATCTAGTCAAACACCCCGATTCCGAAGCATATCTTTCTAATTTATTAAATCGACTTGTTTCATTGCTGCAACTTAAATGTTATTACTTTTGTGCGATCGCCGAAGATAAAATTCATCTACAGCTAAAACTCAGTTATGGAATTGACACAGTAACTCGTCAGAAAATAGAGAGCGTTAATTTAAATGATTCGGTCTGCGGTATTGCTCTTGTTTCTGAAGGAAGATTAGAAATAGCCAACGTGCAAAATATAGCCAATTCTAAATTCGATCTGCTTCACAGTCTCGGCATCACCGCTCATGCCTGTTATGCTGTAATCGTTGAAGATAAAGTAGTGGGAACGCTTTCTTTTAGTAGGGATACGGGAAATAGCTTTGATGCCGAAGAAACTACCTTGTTACGAACAGTTTCAGATCTGGTAGCGATCGCGCTGATGCCAAAAAGTTAGACACTTTATAAGACGACTATAACTTATTCCTCTGAATAAACCGTTTCGGCTTCTTTTTTCCAGGCGGGATCGACAATACAAATAAATACCAGAGGTTCTTCACCAAGATTTTGAATATATTGTTTGGCATTTGGTGGAATATAAATTGCGTCTCCTGCTTCCACCTCGCGAGTTTCATCATCGATAAACATTTTACCCCGACCGCCAATCAGATAATAAACTTCTGAAAATTCCAGAGAATGAGGTAATGAAGTTTGTCCGACAGGAACGCTCGCCCAAGCTAAACTGTAACCCAATTCTAAAGACTGTTTGTCTGGATGTAGCAGTTCTCTTAATTGTGTACCATCTCCTGCTACAAATTCTGCCATCTCACTGAGTTTTTGAACTAACATCTTTGACAATTCAGATTGAGTTTACTTGGATTGATAGTCGGAACAATCTATCGCTAGTTCTGTATTAGCAGCATGAGGTTGGATCGTACACTTAAGACGATAATCCCGTGTAAAAAAGCGACATTTAGAACAGGGAATTTGATGCATTCGCTTGGCTTTAGCCACTGCATCCATAATTGCACTTACCAGGCTCCAACCACAAAGACCTAGTAAAGAAGAAGCGCAAAAAAAGCGAAGTGAAAGATTAACTGGTTCTAAAAACCCAATTAAATATCCGTGATAATGATATAAAGCCAAGGAAAATATGCCTTTTACGTTCTATAAAAATTTATTATGACATAGATTAACTTTGGCAATCTATCTTCCCAAGCAAAATAAAAACCCAAAAATTGCTGTTTTTATAGTCGGCTAGAGATAATTTGACAAATCTGCTTGAGTTGCTGTTTGTTGAAAGATTTCATTAGAGCGACTGCTGCTGCCTGTGGCTCTCTAGGAATAGTTATCGTTGCTGAAGCAGCAGTTCCGCCTGCGGTTGCCGCTAGCTGCTGTAAATTTCTACTGGGAACTATAGTATCTGCCTGTCCAGCATTTAGTTTATCCCCTGCTAGCTTAAGCTCTTTAATAACTACTTGCGCGATCGCATTATAAGGATATTTTTTGTTGCTTACTGCTAACTTGGCAGAATTAATCAGTTTTTGCCAGTTAGCTTGGTCTGGAGCTATTTGGGCTAATGATTGACATAAATCCTGTAGTTTTTGGCGATTTTCAGCACTATCGGGCTGTTTGAATAGCTGTAACATTTGTTTGAGAACTACAGTAATCTTACTGCTCGAATCACCACCAGAAAGTAAGCTATTCAAATAATTTTGCAAGTCTACAAAGTTATCTTCAGCCTGCGATAAAATTTCGACGGCATCTTTGTCGCTAAAATCGCTAGAGCTTTCCAAACGTTCGATCAGATCTTGAAGACAATCGTATCCGTTTAAAAATAAATTTTCTAACTTGCTATCGACATTAATTTGATTTTCTTTAAGTACTTTGAAAGAATCTTCCAGACGGTGAGCGGTTTTTTGAATGCTAGTATAACCGAGCATTGCCGCTCCACCTTTTACAGAATGTGCCGCACGAAACATTTCGTTTACAGTTTCGGCATCCTTTGCAGAGGTAGATAGCTGTAATATTCCCTGTTCTAAAGTTTGCAAATGTTCTTTTGCTTCTTCTATGAAATAGCCTAGAATTCTTTGTTGATTGGTTGTATCCAAAGCTAATTCCCCCTATTTTGCCACATAAAACTACACATATTTAGCAATATATAAGAACAAGTTTATCCCAGACTCATTAAATTGGGTAGTCGCTCTCGATTTTCGATCGATGTTTGAGAGCGATCTAACCAAAAAGATTTAATTCCGATATTTTTTGCTCCTTGATAATCGGCGTTAAAACTATCACCAATATGATAGGCTTGGCTAGCATTAATATTATGTTTTGCTAATGCTGCTTGAAAAATTTTTTTATCTGGTTTGGCAGAGCCAACAATTGAAGAAACGGTAATACTACTGAAAAATAGATCGAGATCGAACAGTTTTAATACTGTATTTAGACGGGTATCAAAATTAGAAATAACACCTAATTGAATTCCCTGTTGTCGCCATTTTTTTAGGCTAGGAACTACGTCTGAATAAATATACCAAGGTTTTTTAGTTGCAAAATGAGCATATAGCTCGTCAAAAAAAGCATTAAAATCAGTAAAATTATCTAAAACTTCTATTTGAGTAAACGTTGCTTCGGCTAAATTTTTCCACCAAATAAATTCTTGTCGCACAATTGCTTCTAATCGATCTTCTTGAAAAGCTAAGGGCGGACTCTGTTTAAAATTGTCAATAAAAGCTCGATCGATTGCAGCAGCCTCTGCTTGTACTCCATACTTAATAGCGATCGCTCGATAAATTTCGCCTACGCTACCTTTAATTCCGAATAAAGTTCCTACAGCATCGAGATAAATTACCTTGGGTTTGGCAGTCTCAAAAGATAGTTGAGAATTCATATAATTAAAGCAGTTTTAATTAAAGAAACAAAAATTAGAAATACAAGTATTTGCGTTGTCAGAATCAAGTCAATCAAAAGCAGATTGTGTCAAATTTTTTTGTACTGTTTCTTGCAATTGTTGATTTAACTTTTGGACTACTGCTTCGCGATTTTCTCGATATTGGGTAAAGTAGTCTTTGAGGTTAACTGGCGAGCCGATATTAATACAGGCTTTACGATGTCCTTTTACGGGTGGATAGTTAATTTGATAAACTTCTCGTTCCAATCGCGCCAAAGTATCTAAAAACCTTTCTGCCGTTGGATACTCGGCAACATAACCATCGTAAATAGCGTCGAAATTTAATAATCGTACCGTAGTTTGATAGAGATCTTCTCTGGTTGCTTTGGTTATGTCTAATGCCTGAAGGGGAGAATCTAACAGTGACTGTATTTTATAGACTCTTTCCCGTAGAGGCAAGCGATCTGCCGGGGTTAATCCTAGCTTGGTTTCGCAGCGATCGATTAGTAACTCTTTAAGCCTTTCGATGCGTTGATTCCAGTTGAGTGTGGTATCGAGTTTGCCGCTAAAGTAGTGATGTTCTAAATCGATCAAGATTCTTTCAGCAACGATTCGCAAACGCTGATAAAAATCATTAGTAAGAGGAGTAATTTTTAAAGTTGCTTCCAAATGACTCAAAGTTTTTGCGATCGCCGAGTCCATAGGACTTGTATAGCGATACTTTAAACTTACGGGTACTAAATAAAAGTCGGGAACGGTTTCTTGTTTGGCAATTTGAGCGAGTGCTTTAAAAGATAGTTCGATCGCTCCCGCACGAAAAGGCATAACCGTATCATTTTGATAGGAACAACCCCCTTCGGGAAAAATAACTAAATGGGTAGCAGGTTGTTGGAGTAATTTTAAAGTTTGGACGATACTGGAGCGATCGCCAACTCCTCTTCTAATTGAATAAGCTCCAATTGTCTGTAAAAATTTACCTATCCAGCCTTGAAAAGCTTCCTGGGCGATGATGTAATTAAATAATTGCCCTATTCTTGCCGACAGGAGAAACATTACAACTCCATCGTCTAATGTAGGATGGTTGGGTAGATAGACAATGCGTTCCGATTCAATTTCTTTAAGCTTGGCGACATCTTCGGGAGCGATCGCTAATTCTAGCTGATAGGCAAGACAAGCAGCAGGATAAGAAATGCTCTGGCAAAGTCGAGTAAATAAAGGATTGAGTTGCGGGGGAAAAAATTGCGAGCTGCGATCGGACATAAATTAATATAGTCAAATTTTTTACAGTCGGGAAGTTCCCAAATTATAGTAAAAACCAATCTCGATCGCCTGAAGTTAAAACTATGGCTCTATATCTAAATGCAGTTTAAGAGGTATTTAAGCGAAAGTTATTATTAGATTGTATGATGATTAATTCAGCAAAAACTATAGAGCCACTTACATTTCATGCCATACAAACTCAAGGAAGGAGAATCAATCTCTACAGAAATCAAAAGAATTATCAGCGAACAGATTGACAAAGCAACCGAAGAATTAACGGTTAAGATAAAAGACGATCGCGATGAAGCAATCCACGATGCTCGCAAACGGTTTAAAAAAATACGAGCGGTAATTCGTTTGGTTCGCGATGATTTGGACAAAAAAACCTATAAGAAAGAAAACGCCTGTTTTCGAGATGCGGGAAGGCGTTTATCTGGCGTGCGAGATGCAGAGGTACTATCGGAAACTCTAGAAAGTTTGGAAAAACATTTTCAAGAGTACGTCAATCCGGAAGCATTTGGCGATTTAGAGCAAATATTAACAGAACACTACAAGTTAATGAGCGATCGCGTTTTCGAGCAGCAAGATGCGGTTAGCGAAGTAGTAACAGATATTAAAGAGGCTAAAGAACGGATTAACAACTGGTCTTTAGATAATGATTGGTCGGTATTGGGAGCGGGTTTAAAACGTATTTACCAACATGGTTATCAAGACGCTCGCGGCATTTTTAATAACCAGCCAACGGTAGAAAATTTACACGAATGGCGCAAACAGGTTAAGTATCTTTGGTATCACCTTAAAATTTTGCACCCTGTCTGGTCGGATCTACTAGAACAGTGGGTAAAACAAAGCCACCAGCTAGCAGATTACCTGGGTGACGACCACGATTTAGCCGTACTCGGTGAGTTTATCGACGATCGACAGGAAGAGTTAGCCAGCAATACCGAAATTGCGATTTTAAGTTCTTTAATCGATCGCCGTCGCGAACAACTACAGCTATCGGCTCAATGGTTGGGACAAAAAATCTACGTAGAAAAACCCAAGGCGTTTGTCGGTCGCCTCGGTGATTACTGGCACATTTGGCAAAGAGAAACCGCAATTTCCAGCAGACTATAGCGTAAATAAAGCAACCGTTTAATTTTTTTGAAAGCCTATGAATTACAGCTTTTTAACTTTTGACTTCCGCCTGGCGGTACTAGCTAGAGCGATTGGCTGTAGAAAGCAATTCTACTAAAGGTTGAGTAATCCAACTCAAGCCTACCGTTAGCTGATGTTTGAGGGTAGGCAGACGGGAAAGATAGACTAAACGGCGGGCAATATATGCTACAGAGCCATCGAGATTGAGTCCCAAACCGCTCAAGGTAGCATTATCCATGCCCAAGGTCATCATTTCTCCCAGATTTTGATATTGGAAATCGAGTAAAGGACGGTTGGTCGTCGATGCCCAAAGATTCCAGGCACAATAGTCCGACTGTTGAAAAGCTACTTGTGCCGTTGCGGGTAAAAGCTTACCGTCAGCATCGTAACATTCGGCAATATCACCAAGGGCAAAAATATCATCTCGACCGACTACTTTAAGAGTTGGTTCGATTTTTAATAAGCCACGCTGAGTTTTTTCTAGAGGTAAGTTTTGAATTAGCTCTACGACACAGTCGCCTACAGTCCACATAACGATATCGGCAGGAATTGTATCGGTCTGTCCTTTATAGGTTAGAGAAATAGTATCTAACTCAACTTTGCTAACTTCGGTTTCTAGATCTAGCCAAACTTGCCGCTGTTCTAATGCCTTAATTGCGGCTTCACGATTGAATTCAGGACTATCTTTGAGAATTTTGTCGCCGCGATCGACAATTCTAATTCTGCCTTTGGCTCCCAGGCGATCGCTCAATTTACAGGCTAGTTCTACTCCACTATAGCCACCACCGACAATAACTACGCGAATCTTTTCGGGGTCGAGTTCTTCTAATAGTCTTAATTTCTCTTTAAGGCGATAGGCATCATCGATACTGCGGAAAGGAATAGCATACTTTGAGGCTCCAGGAGCTATCTCGGTTGGGGTTTTACTGCCTGTAGAAATAACCAATTTATCATAATCAATTTCTCTATCTTTATCTAGTTTTACCTGTTTGCTTTCTACATCGATATCGGTAACAGAACCTTGCTGAAAAATAATTCCCGTGTTTTCTAAAATTTCAGCGAATGGGGGAGCAATCTCCCAGGTTTGCATTTCTTCGGTAATCAACTCGTAAAGTAGAGGAGAAAAGAGAAAGCGATCGCTCTTATCAATTAGAGTTATTTCTGGTTTTAGTGTCGATTCCCAGGGTAACTCACTAAGGCGCAGGGCAGTATATAAACCACCAAAGCCACCACCAATGATACAGATACGCGATTCACTCATAAAACTAGCCATCTTAATAATGATGGAACAATTATTTGCTACTAACTTTATTTTGATTGTAGCGAATACCACAAGCGAAGGCAGAAGGCAGAAGACAAATGGCAGATATTATTTTTTCACATAAACATTTAAACCCCAACCAAACTATATATTGATATCTATTATTGAGAACTAATAGGATTATGTAAGGAAAGCGATATAGAGACAATTATCATTTTGCTAAAAGAGGAAAGCAGAATGATTATTAGCCTGACCAAGAAACTAGAAAAATAATCACTGTTCTCTGTTCCCCATTCCCTCTTACAGACACAAGATTACCAAACCAAATAAATGAACGAAGAATCAGATCGAGTTTTTGAAGAAATTCTAGAATATCTCAGACAAGCGCGGGGTTTTGACTTTACGGGTTATAAACGCTCTAGCCTCAAGCGTCGGGTAGTCAAACAGATGAACTCGCGAAATATCGATAGTTTTGAAGCTTACCTAGACTATCTACAGGTTCATCAGGAAGAGTTTCTGCCTTTATTCAACACCATTTTAATTAACGTTACTTCCTTTTTTCGCGATGCCGATGCCTGGAACTTTTTGCGGCAGCAGGCTCTGTCTCGGATAATTGCGGATAAATCGGAGCCATCGCCGATCCGAGTATGGTGTGCGGGTTGTGCTTCTGGTGAAGAAGCCTATAGCCTGGCGATAATTTTGGCAGATATTTTAGGATTGGAAAGATTTCGCCAGCAGGTTAAAATTTACGCTACCGATGTAGATGAAGATGCTCTGGCTCAGGCGCGTACCGCTAGCTACAGCGCAGAAAAGCTCGAACCAATCGAAACAGAAATACGCGAGCGATTTTTCGAGCCATTAGGAGAAAGATATATTTTTCGTTCCGACTTGCGCCGCGCCGTAATTTTTGGTCGTCACGATTTAGTACAAGACGCGCCAATTTCACGTCTGGACTTACTGGTGTGTCGTAACACGCTAATGTATTTTAATGCCGAAACTCAAGCCAAGATTCTCAGCCGTTTTCACTTCGCACTTAACGATTCGGGATTGCTGTTTTTAGGCAAAGCAGAGATGCTGTTAACTCACGCCAATCTTTTTAGTCCTATTAACTTACAATATCGTATTTTTCGTCGGGTCAAAACGGGAAAACGGCGCGATCGTTCGATTTTAATTCCTAATAGTTTCGCTAACAATGCCAACGATTTATCTCGCTACGTTCAACTGCGAGAACTAGCTTTGAACAGTGTTGCTACAGCTTTTATTGTCATAGATATAAACGGAAATTTGAGCTTGGCAAATACCACAGCTCGTTCGATGTTCGGACTCAATTTTATCGATATCGGTCGTCCCTTACAAGATTTAGAAATTTCCTATCGTCCATTAGAATTACGCTCCCATTTAGATAAAGTTTATCAAGAGCGTCAAAAAGTTACTGTTAACGATGTAGTTCGTCAGTTGCCAAATGATGACTTTCAGTATCTAGACGTAGAGTTTTGTCTGCTGCAAAACGAAAGTGGCGAAATTTTAGGAACCAGCGTAACTTTTGCGGATACGACTCGCTATCATCAGCTTCAGGAAGAACTACAGCAAGCCAATCAGGAATTAGAAACAGCAAACGAGGAATTGCAGTCTAGTAACGAAGAACTAGAAACCACCAACGAAGAACTGCAATCGACCAACGAAGAACTAGAAACCACCAACGAAGAACTGCAATCGACCAACGAAGAACTAGAAACCACCAACGAAGAACTGCAATCGACTAATGAAGAATTAGAAACGATGAACGAAGAACTGCAATCGACCAATGAAGAATTGCAGACTATTAACGATGAGCTAAGGCTTCGTACTACTGAATTAAATCAAACTAATGCTTTTTTGGGTTCTATTTTGGGAAGTCTTCAGGCGGGAGTAGTGGTAGTAGACAGACAATTTAACATTCTCAGTTGGAACGATGAAGCCGAAAACCTTTGGGGCTTAAGAGCCGATGAAGTCAGAAATAAATCTGTTTTGGGTCTTGATATTGGTTTGCCAGTAGCACAACTGCGAGAACCAATCCTTGACTGTTTGAATGAAGATAAAAAAAGCGAAGACATAACTTTACAGGCAATTAATCGCCGTGGCAAGTCGTTTCAATGTCGTATTAGCTTTAATCTTTTGATTGGCTTTCAACAAGAGCGTCAGGGAGTCATTCTAATGATGGAAGTAATAGAAACTAATAATTGATATTTTAGAAGGCAAAAGACAAGAGTTTTATAGATACCTATTGCTTTCTTTCATTAATTTAATTAGTTCGCAGAGGAAATAAAATCGCTATATAAATAAATAGTTATGTACGAATCAAAATTAGCTAAAGACCAAAAAAACTATTCCTCGAACAAAGGAAAAATTGCCCGACAGCATCAAGAAATCGCTACCAAATGCGGCGAAGAATTAATCGAACTGGGAAAATCTTTGCAAAAACAAGAAAATCCAGCAACAGAACTGGGAAAATCTTTGCAAGCACATGGCGAAAAAATTCAGCAGTACATGCAACATGAAGCACAGCAGGCTGAAGAAGCTTTAAAACAAGTAGGAGAACGGAAAGCAGATTCTCGTCAGTCTCAGGAAACTGCGGCTATGTACCGAAGACTAGCGACAGAGGAGCATACCCAGGCGGTTTATGAATATAACCAATATCTTCAGCAGCAAATTCAAGAGAATCGGCAAAAAATAGAGCAATATAAGCAACAACAGCAATCCTAAATTATTTGTGAACAGTCAAATCTTCGTATGGGGAACAGGCAAGAGGCTATTCTTTTGTTCTCTCGAGTCGAATATTCAAGCTTAGAGTAGGTTCTGTCGAACTAGCGTTAAACTACAAAACTTTTGATTCACAATGTAGTATTTATATAAAATTTTTATACTATATAGCATAGCTAACAAAAAAACATAAAAATAGTTTTAAGTACAAAACCGTACAGTAAATTTTTATGCTGTTGTGTCAATATAGCAACTCTCAACTAAGTCAGAGAAGCACCGTCATTTTAACTGCGGAGCTGCCTCTGTCTTCGTAAGATACTAATTTAAACTTAGAATAAATTGCTTAAACTCTTGGTGCCTTTTGCCCAATCGAATCAAAGCGTAACGCATGTATATAATTGAGAACTGCTATATCACTGTAAACTTTAATTTTTAATAAACAAAATATAACTTATATTTTAAAATACATAATAATTAGCGATTAAAAATAATACGCTAGACTTAAATTAACTTATTAAATAAGAGCCGTTATTAAATGCAAATAAATTTTTTAATTAGAACAGGGTACAGAACAATTTCTGTACCCTGTTATGATTTTGTTGATTTTATCTATTTATAGTTAATTACCAATTATTCGAGCAATATATATATAAAGGTAGTTCCAGCAAAAATGTATAGTTCTGATTTTGAAGAAAAAATCAAAGAGTTGCAAATGCAGTTAGCCAAATTGCAAGACAATCAGAATCAATCTGAATTAAAAACAAAAACTAATGAAGAGATAAAAATTGCTTTATCAACCGCTTTAGAAGAACTGCATGTAGCGGTAGAAGAACTGCAAGAACAAAATACAGAATTACTTTTTTCCCGTCAAGAACTAGAACACGAACAGCAAAAATATCAAAATTTATTCGAGCTAGCTCCAGATGGATATATTGCTACTGATAAAAATGGCGTAATTCAAAATGCCAACCAGGCTACAGAAAAGTTGCTAGGAGTACGTAGCGATCGCTTGATAAACAAACCGTTAGTTATCTTCGTAGAAGAATCATCACGTCAAGCTTTTTACTCGATGTTAGATAATTTGAATAGAAAAGACAAGATCGACGACTTTGAAATCAAATTATTGCCCCGACACTCAAAACCATTTTATAGCTCGATTTCTCTGGCAATCGAGTGGGACTATGCGGGTAAAATTGAAAGACTGTTGTGGTCGATCCGAGATATTAGCGAGCGACTTAAATCCGAGCGAAAGATACACCAACAAGCAAAACTTTTAGAAGTAACTACCGATGCAATTATAGTTGTTGACTTAGAAGATAAAGTAATTTTTTGTAACAGTAGTGCCGAACAGTTGTATGGTTGGCAACCAGCAGAAATTTTAGGACAAGACTTAAAGGAGCTTTGGGGCAAAAAACTACTGCCGCAATTAGAAATAGCCAAAGACAGTTTATTAGAAACAGGTGAGTGGCAGGGAGAGCTAGAAAAACTCTCTACAAGCGAACGAGAACTGACAATTGAAAGTCGTTGGACTTTAGTGAGAGATAGCCAGAGTAAACCCCAAAAGATAATGATAGTCGATACCGACATCACCGAAAAAAAGCAACTCCAAAAGCAGCTATATCGCGCTCAAAGACTGGAAAGTGTTGGCACTATGGCTAGCGGCATCGCGCACGATCTCAATAATATTCTCAACCCTATTCTCGGTTCGGCTCAGTTGTTGCCCGCTACGTTGGTCAAGCCTAGCAAGATGAGTTTGGAGTTAATAGAAATTATTGAAAAAAGTGCCAAACGCGGCGCAGAGATAGTTACGCAGGTCTTAGCTTTTTCTCGTGCGGAAGTCAAGCAGCTAATGCCCCTACAAACTGCCGAGGTTATTTGCGAAATCGAGCAGATGATAAAGGAAACTTTTCCTAAAACGATTGACATCGAAGTCAATCTTCCCGATTGCCTTAAGCTAGTTAATGGCGATTCGACGCTGATTCATCAAGCAGTGCTAAATCTCTGTATAAATGCTCGCGATGCTATGTCTAATGGCGGCAGCCTTACTTTGAGCGCGGAAAATCGTTTCGTAGACCAAAGCTACGCCCGACAGCATTTAGATGCCCATGTTGGAGAATATGTAGCTATAACCGTCGCCGATACTGGAGTGGGCATTCCATCCAACATCATCGAGTGTATTTTCGATCCGTTTTTTACTACTAAAGAAATCGGACAGGGTACGGGGTTGGGACTGTTTACCGTCATGGGAATTGTCAAACAACATAATGGTTTTGTCGATGTAGCCAGTGACTTCGGACAGGGAACTCAGTTTCAGATTTTTCTACCAGTTATAGAAACAGAAAATATATCTACAGTAGAAGAAACATCTCCAGCAAGCGAAGGCAATAAACAACTAATTTTGGTAGTAGACGATGAGGAAGATAACCTCCAGATGTCTGAGGTTCTGTTAGAGCTTAATGGCTATAAAGTAATAACAGCTAAAAACGGAGAAGAAGCGATCGCTACATACGAACGGCATCATGCTGAGATCGAACTAGTTTTGATGGATATGATGATGCCCAGAATGGATGGGTTTACTGCGATCGAGCATTTAGCAAAGATCTCTCCTCAAGTAAAAGTAATCTGTCTGAGTGGACTAGCCAACGAATATTCATCCAACAGTAATCCTCACATCAAAAATTTTATTGCCAAACCAATTACCGTCGAAAATTTGCTATTGGCGATCGAGCAAGTTCTTCAAGCTTAATGCCAAAATTAGCAAAATAAGGAGAAATAATAAAGATTGTTGAAGAAGTAGATCGGCTACGTCGCATGATTCAAAATTAATTTGAAGTAAAAAAACTATAAACAATCTGAAATACAGATGTTGAATAAATGCGATGAGAGAACTAGCCTTACTATTTTTGAAATTGGGAGTGTCTGCTTTTGGCGGTCCCCAAGCTCACATTGCAGCCATTAATGATGAAGCAGTCATTAGACGTAACTGGCTAAGTGCCGAACAATTTAGCGAAGCAATAGCCGTCTGCGAAATGTTACCAGGACCTGCCTCAACTCAAGTAGCAATTTATACGGGCTATTTACGGGGCGGTCAGTGGGGGGCATTAGTAGCGGGAATTTGCTTTATTTTTCCCGCTTTTTTAATCGTGCTGGTTTTATCTTGGATGTATTTTCGGTTTCAAGGACTACCACAAACATCGGCACTATTTTTTGGCATTTCTCCAGTAGTGACGGCAATTATTTTGGGTTTTTGCTGGAAGTTAGGTCGCAGAATTATTAATAACCGAACTAGCGTCGCGATCGCGATAGGTGTTTTGGTAATTACTTTGTTTACTAACGTCAATGTTCTAATTCAGTTTATAGTTGCTGGATTTTTGGGAGTGTATTTTTTAGGGAACAACAAGCCAAATGCTCGTATTTCTGGGTCTGACAATAAATTAATTTTGCCGATTTTACCAGCGATCGTAGCTGAGATATCTCCTACATCTTTGACCCTCTCTAGCTTTTGGGGAATTGAAAGAATCAGCGAATTTTTTTTGCCTCTAAGCTGGTTTTTTTTCAAAGTCGGCAGCTTCATTTTTGGCGGTGGATTGGTAATAATTCCCCTATTAGAATTTCAAGTAGTAGAGCAACTGCACTGGTTGACTAAAACCGAATTTATTAACGGAGTAGCCATAGGGCAATTGAGTCCGGGTCCTGTAGTCCTGACGGCTGCCTTTGTCGGATATAAAGTCGCGGGAGTTATGGGATCGATTGTATCGACGATCGCCATTTTTACTCCTTCTTTTTTGTTTATTATGTTAGCTGCACCGCTACTACAAAAGTTAAGGCAAAATCCTCAAGTCAGAAACTTTTTAAAGGGAGTAACTCCAGCAGTATTGGGAGCGATCGCCGCAGCAGCAATTCCTTTGGCGCAAACAGCTTTAATCCAGGAAAGATTATCTTACTCTATTATTGCGACTGTAATTTTTATTTTGGCGTTGATTGCATTGATTTATTATCGTGTTGCTACTTGGCGGTTAATTCTTGCTGGTGCCTTATTGGGATTGTTAGTACGGTTTGTCTAATTCAAACTATGGGCGACCGCTTTGCCATTAATTTTTTTTGAGTTTAATCTTCAATTTGATAGCGTGCCAGTCTTTTGACATCTTCTCGGGATAAACCTAACTCAAGAGCGATCGCCTTTTCTACCTGCTCAAACTCAGTCGTGGGAAACTCAAACTCTAACTTTTTTAGTTCCGAATCATTAGTTTTAATCTTAACCTGAGTTGCTCCTCTGTTTTTATCGATTAAAACTTGGATTACCTGTACCGTAAAAGAAAGTTCGATCTGGGTACGTTGGTTGGCTTCTAGTTCGGTAACAATACCATGAGGGCGACTTAAAACTCGATCGGAAATAACTTCGCCACCCATCCAAAAAGCCAACGCTAATATAGGTAGCAGCAGCCAAAAATCTAAATTGAGACTGGACGCTTTTTGTAACCAGCGCGGTAATGACATAGGTTAGAACGGTATAAATTAATATTGGTTAGTTAATAAAATCAAGACAAACGTTGCTCGGTTTTTTTTATCATAAAAACGAATCTGCTCGATAAAAAATCGAACCTTAGCATGATGTGTAGCGATCGCCAGAGCCATATGCTTTTAATTCGATTCCTAATACTGTTGCCAACAATGAAATGAAAATTCTCTTGGTAGAAGACGATCGCGAACAACTAGAGCCGATGCAGGCGGTTTTATCAGAACTTGGTTATCTGGTAGATGGTATCGAAGATGGAGAAACTGCTCGATGGTTAATCTCTCAAAAAGATTATGACTTACTGATTTTAGATTGGATGCTCCCCAAAATTAGCGGTTTAGAACTTTGTCGCCAGTATCGAGATGCAGGGAAAAATGCACCAGTATTAATGTTAACCGCTAAAGATACTATAACCGATAAAGTTATGGGTTTAGATGCGGGTGCTGACGATTATTTAGTCAAGCCTGCTAACATTACCGAATTATTGGCAAGAGTTAGAGCTTTATCCAGGCGATCGCCCTTATGGCAGGGAGATACTTTAGCAGTTGCCGATCTCCAGCTAGATATGAATACCCTAACCGCCAAACGCCATACAGATACAGTAGAACTATCCGCCCGCGAATTTCAGTTACTAGAGTATTTTTTACGCCACCCTCAACAAGTTTTGACCCGCAACCAAATTGAAGAATATCTGTGGGAATGGGGAGAAGAACCAGAAAGCAATGCCGTTACCGCAGCCGTGCGTCGCCTCAGACAGCGTTTGAAATTAGTAGAGGCAGCAGATTGGATTGAAACCGTGTACGGTATGGGTTATCGTCTCACTCCTCCCCAACTAAAGCAGTAATAATATCTATTGTCGCTGTATGTTTAATCGTAGCCGTCGCAATTTAGCTCGTTGGTTTACTTTCTCAATGGGCAGTATTTTGATAGTTTTTGCAGGGGTGCTTTACTATGTACAATCTATAGACGAGCTTGAAAAACTCGATCGCCTTGTGTATCGCAAGACGAGAGTGATGGCAACCAACGTTCAATACGATCTAAAATCTGACACTGCCAACCTAGAAAATGTGCCGTTGCTGGGAAGTAATACCCGACTACTAAACACCGAGTTGGTATACGCCCGTTGGTATGATTCTCAAAAGCAACTGGGTCAATTTTTTGGTAGCCCTGGCAGCGATCGCTTAATGGTTAGTTCCGATCTACAAACGATTAAAAATGGTACGCTTTGGATTCGCCAAATCACTCTACCCGTTTACCAGCAACAGCAGCTTATTGGCTATCTTCAAGTTGGCACTCCTTTAACTTCCACTCAAGAAAACCTAGCTGAGTTACGCTTAGTTTTAACTATAACAGTGCCTATTTCTTTGGGCATAATCGGCGTAACTGGTTGGGTACTGGCAGTAATCGCCATGCAACCAATTCGTCTGGCATACAGCCAGCTTCAGCGTTTTACCGCCGATGCTTCTCACGAATTACGCGCCCCTCTAGCAGCAATTCTGTCTAACGCTCAAGTAGGACTGATTACTCCTGTTAAAGATGGTTCGCAGCAGCTTTTTCGGTTAGAAAAAATCACCAAGCTGGTAGAGTCCATTAGCAGTTTAGTAAGTAATTTACTATTTCTAGCTCGTCATGAAGGACAATTTGCTACTGAGTCTTTACAAAAACTCGATCTGAATAATTTACTCCAAAAAATCGCCAATGACTATCAGATTTTAGCTAAAGAACGAGGCTTGAATTTGACCTGCACTCTACCTTCCCAACCCATTCAAATATTGGCAGAACCTACCTTATTGACTCAGGCAATAACTAATTTACTAACCAATGCCTGTAAATATACTCCCACTGGAGGCAAAGTAGAGTTAAGCTTGAAGGAAAAATTCCGTCAGGCGATAATCGAGATCGAAGATAGCGGAATTGGTATCCCCGAAGCAGATTTACCTCACATTTTCGAGCGATTTTATCGGGTAGATAGCGAGCGATCGCGCAACACTGGTGGTTTTGGTTTGGGGTTGGCGATCGCCAAACAAATTGTCGAAGCTCATGGTGGTAAAATTTCCGTCTCTTCACAAGTGGCAACAAAAACTATTTTTACAATTAAGTTACCTTTGTAACCCTGGCTTTTTTAAACTTCTATATCTATTAAACGCGCCAAACGCTTCAGCTAGTATTGATTCCATTGATTTACTTTAAAAAAGAAAATAATACCAGTTCTCGAAAGTGCATATCTTGTTAAACCGCATCTAATTTGAAACCCACAGTTTTAAGTAATCTATTCGAGGGAACAGGGAACGGGGAACAGGGAACAGACGGTAAATATGAAACTATGGTTTTCTAAATGGACGAAGTTTAACTGCCGTCATTTTCTGGTCATATTTGTTCTTAAAACTGAATATCAGCAGAGTTTTTGAGAAATCTAATAATGGAAAGATTATTTATTGCTTTGACTGCCCTATCAGCAGGGGCAACGCTAGCTATTCCCAATTTAGCAAAAGCGCAGATTTCTATCGAAGAACTACAGCAGCGTTCGCAAGGTACTATTAAAACCTCAAACAATGTCATGCAGTTAGAAGGTTTTAAATGAAACGTCTGTTAATGACCAGTCCCGTAGCGGTAGCAGTTTTTTGGATTGGTATTTATCTTGTTATTACTCTTTTACCGTTATTAGTACTACTATTTTATGCCCCAGCAGAAAGTAGGGGATTTTGGATCGAATTCTCGGTAGCTTTGGGTTTTATCGGGCTGGCGATGATGGCACTTCAGTTTGCGCTAACAGCCAGGATTAATCGGGTTGAAGCTTCTTATGGCGTAGATATTATCCTTCAGTTTCATCGCTATACGTCCATCGTTGCCTTTGGTTTAATCCTGATTCATCCTTTGATTTTATTCATCACCGCGCCCGAAACCAGGCAGCTATTAAATCTTCTGGAAGCCCCCTGGCGAGCTAGATATGCCGTAGCATCGACGACTGCGCTGATTTTGCTGGTAATTACTTCCATCTGGCGCAAGCCTCTGAAAATTCCCTACGAACCCTGGCGCATTCTCCACGGGATTTTAGCAGTAGCGATCGTTGCTTTTGGTTTGGCTCATGCTTTGGGGGTGAGTTACTACCTGAGCCTGTTTTGGAAAAGCGTCCTTTGGAGCGCGATCGCCTTATTAGCCCTGTGGCTGCTGATTTACGTTCGGATAATCAAACCCTGGTTTATGGTGAAAAAACCCTATTTAGTGGAAGAAGTAATTCCCCAACGGGGTAACGTCTGGACGCTGGCATTGCGATCGCACGGACACCCAGGGATGCAGTTTGAACCAGGACAATTTGCCTGGATTACCCTGGGTATTTCTCCCTACGGGATGCGGGAACATCCTTTTTCCATGTCTTCTAGTGCAGTATCTCCCGACCGTTTAGAATTTAGCATCAAAGCTTTAGGAGATTTTACCAAGAGAATTAAAGATATTACACCAGGGACTAAAGCCTATCTCGATGGACCTTATGGCGTGTTTACCACCAGTCTCTATTGGGACTCGGCAGGATTTATTTTAATTGCTGGGGGGATTGGTATTACGCCGTTGATGAGTATGTTACTCACTGCTGCCGAACGTCATGACGACCGACCTTTTTTATTAATCTATAGCAGTAAAACGCGATCGCAAATAACTTTCTACGAAGAATTAGAGGAACTCAAAACTCAACTTGACTTAAAGATCGTTCACGTTCTGAGGAAACCCCCCGAAGACTGGCAGGGAGAAACGGGCTACGTCGATCGCGAATTATTAGAAAAATACCTACCCCCACATCGAGGTAGCCGTCACTACTTTATCTGTGCTGCTCCCGTAATGATGGATGCGGTAGAAGCTGCTTTATACGAGTTAGAAGTCCCCGTCACTCACGTCCACATGGAACATTTCAATTTGGTTTAAAAATATGCGCTATAGCATCATGCTGCAAGTGGTGGGAATCATTACTTTAATTTTCGTCGGTACGGCAGGGTTATTTGCCTGGCTGCAAAACCGCGAGATTCCCTCAGAGTTAGATAGCAAGCGATCGCCTGAATACTACAGTCGTACGCAATCAAATGAGTAATAAGTAATGAATTTTTTGAGACAATTTTACCAATTTAAGAAATATTATGTTAGCTAAAAATGATTTAACCGATAATTTATTTCCCAACGAGCTATTCGCCAATGCTTGGCAACAGCTTAAAAAATCGATTTTAGATAAATTCAATTGCATCATATACCTCTAAGTTTTAATGACAATAAATTTTATATATTTATTGCTTGGTTATTATTAAATTACTGACAGAATGTGGCTCAAAAATTACAGAACAATTTGTTTTTAAAAACCGATTTATAGTTTAAGTCGAAGAATTTTTGATAACTGTAAAGCTGAGTTAATACAAATCCCTGCGATAAACTTGGTTATTGCGAATTACGAATTGTGCCATCTGGCATAATTGTTCTGTCGAATTCTGCTTCGGCTAAATTTGCGTCCTCTATAGTTGCGTCGGTTAAGTTAGTTTGCCTTAAATTAACTTGCGTTAAATCTACCTCCTCCCAACTCGCTCCTGTTAAATTAGCTTCACTGAGGTCGCTATTATTGATAATGGCATTATCTAATATCTAAGTCTGCGTCTTGAAGATTAGCACCACTCAAATTTGCTCCAGTTAGTACCGCATCGCTCAAATCTGCCTCGGTAAGAATAGCATCTTTGTTAAAAAAATATTTAGATAAAAAAAGTTTGGTCATTGAGAACCGCAAATTTTTGTATTCTTAAAGTTACATATTTATTAAAAATATCGATCGCGCTATGCAGGGAAAAATTTTAGGTTCGCGTTATCAAGTTATCGAATTTATTGGTAAAGGGGGATTTGGTAAAACTTATCTAGCTGAAGACACTCTATTGCCAGGCAGAGATAAATGCGTTGTCAAGCAGCTTTATCCCAGCGTTGACGATGTCAACTTTGTCAAAACGGCGCGGCGTTTGTTTAAAACCGAAGCAGAAACTTTGCATAGTTTGGGCAGCCACGACCAAATCCCTCAGCTTTTAGCATATTTTGAAGAAGAAGAAAAGTTTTATCTCGTACAGCAATACGTTGAGGGTCATACTCTAAGTAAAGCTCTAGTTCCAGGACAAACTTGGTCGGAAGCTAAAGTTATCGAACTACTGAGAGATTGCGCCAACATCTTAAACTTTATCCATAGCAAAGGCGTAATTCACCGCGACATCAAACCAGATAATTTGATCTGCCGTAATTCTGATAATAAGCTGGTACTGGTAGACTTTGGTAGCGTCAAAGAAGTTATCGTCGAACAAACTCAATTACTCCCTTCTACTGTGGCAGTAGGAACACGGGGCTATATGCCAATGGAACAAGCCAGAGGTATGCCACGCCCGACTAGCGATATTTATGCTTTGGGTATTATTGGCATTCAGGCGCTTGCGGGGATGTCTCCTCTTTCTCTCCCCGAAGATGATGATGGCGAACTTATCTGGCAAGATCGGGCAGAAGTTAGTCCCCAACTAGCGGAAATATTGAACAAAATGACGCGCTCGCACTTCAAACAACGCTATCAATCGGCTAGAGAAGTTCTAGATTCTCTAGACAGTCTCTGTATGAGTAGAGTTATCCCCCAAAATAAGGCTGCTGGATATACTCCTACAGCTAAGCTAAACTTTTCTCAGATAGCTGACATGGCTGAGGCGACACCACCTGATTCTGTTGTAGAAGTTCCCACCGTAGTCAATAACTTACCTACTGTTGTAAACTCCACAACTTCAACCAATAGCGCACAATCCAAATCAACAATCTTGCCGCCTTCTAACTTACAGCAGCGATCGCAACCAAATGAAAACCCCAGTTCTTCAATTGCCAACGAATCGTCTAATTCCGTGACTAAAACTAAAAATTTAGATAAGTATAAAACTCTTGCTACTTTGGGTACAGCAGTAGTAATTGGTGCTATTGCCACTGGCGGAATGTATCTACTCAAACAAAAAACTATTACCAGCAATCAAAAAAGTGTAGACGAGCAGATTGCAGAATTCGAGAAGATGTTAGAAACAAAAAGCTTTGATAAATGCTACGATCGTGCGACTAAAATGGCAACTGAAGCCAAAGCATCTGAAAATATTACTATACCAGAAGCACAGCGAAAAGAGTTTGAAGCCAAATGCGGTCTGGCATCAGCTAAAAAAGAAGCGGACAATCTTAAATATATCGAAGCTCTGGCGATCGCCAAAGCCTTACCTTCAAAAACTTCTATAGATGCAGAAATTCAACAACAAAAAGAATTATGGTCGGAAAAAGTGCTACAACAAGCCAATAATTTATATAACAAAGAAGGCAAGCTTCAAGAGGCTTTAGAATTAGCCGAACAAATTCCTCAAGATACTGCCATCAGACAAAAAGTAATCGATGCTAAAAATAGTTGGAAAGCCGAACATGAAACTAATGAAGTCATAATTACCTCCGCACAAGAAGCTCTAAGCGAAGAAAAATGGCAATACGCCAAACAAGAAGCTACCAAAGTCAAAGATTCCCCTTCCAGTTATTGGCGCGAGCGCGCCAAAGCTATTATTAGCCAGGCAGAAGAAGGTATTGCCGCAGCAACTTCCACTCCCGAACCAAACACTCCTGCACAAAAGCCAGATACGATTCAACCAGAACCGCCAACTGCTACTAAGCCAGAACCCAAACCAACAGAACCGCCAAAAAATGAAGAAAAACCTGGTCTTCCAGATTATGAAGGCGAACTAAGAGATTTGAGTGGTGATTCTACTGCCACAGGCAACAAAAGACTTAATAATACTAATTCAGATGAGTTAAGAGATTTGAGTAATGATTATCCTTCAGTACCTGAGCCTACAATAGTACCATCTCCACAACCTCAAGATGATTCAATGCGAGATTTGTAGTTTCCTAGGAGTTCGACGAAAAAAAGGAAAAAAGAAAGGCTGAGATGTAAACTCAGAATAATCAAAATCTAAGTATCTCAGTTAGCTATATGATGGCATCAAGATTGAATATCACACAAACTGCTGTTTTTTGACCCTGTCGAACTCACGTTTTTTTAGTCAATATCTTCTAATTTTCGGCATTTTTTCATTTGAGGCTCGTTCACAATGGCTAAAAGCCTATTTATTTCGTCGTAGTCACTGAATTTTGCCAAGTCGTGTGTAAATAACGCATATCGCACACCCCAAGCACCATAACTTAATTTTGCCAAACATTATCTAATATGTTGCCTGCTGCATCAAATAAGCAAACGTGTAACGGCATTTGACCGACGGCATGAGTCGAACAACTCAAGCAGGGATCGAAAGCACGAATCCCTGCTTCAACTCGATTGAGCATTCCTTGAGAAATTTTGCCCCCCTGAAGATAATGTCTGGCAATTTGAGCGATAGTGCGATTCATCGCCAAGTTGTTTTGACCCGTAGCGATAATCAAATTTACCTTTGTGAGCAAGCCATCTCGATTGACATGATAGTGGTGGAATAAAGTGCCTCGCGGTGCTTCACTAACGCCAACCCCTTCAAGTTGATTGATACCCGCCTGAGCGCGTAAGCGATCTGCATACAAGTCGGAGTCTTCCAATAAATCTTCGATTTGCTCGATACAGGCTAAAATTTCAATCAGACGAGCATAATGATAGAAGAAAGAACAATTAACCGTACCTTTTCCTCGCTCTCTAAATTCTCTTAATTCGCGATCGCTTAAAGGCGTGCCGATCCGACTACAGATATTGAGTCTTGCTAGAGGTCCAACGCGATAAATACCGCTTTGCAAACTGCAAACATCTTTTTTAGCTGGATAACCTAGGGGTCGATAGTAAGGAAACTTTAAGTATGACCAAGGTTCGACTGCTTCAGCAATATACTCTTGGTAGTGAGTTGGATCGAGTTTATCGGCGATAATATTGCCACCACTGTTAACGAAACGAATTTTGCCTCCGTAATGTTCCCATTGCCCGTCTTCTCCTACTAGTCCCATAAACAAGCTAGGAAAATTACCAAAGGTCTGAGTTTCCGCTGCGTAATCGGCTAATAAGCTTTTAAATTTATCTATGGTGTTAAGAGCAGTTGCTTTTACTTCCAAAAGACGTGCATGTATTTGGTTTTTTCCTTTTTTAGATAGCGAGTTTCTTACCCCTCCTGGTACCGCCCAGGCAGGATGAATTTTTTTACCTCCTAAAATTTCAATAATTTCTTGTCCGAACTGCCGCAAACGAATCCCACTACGGGCTAGTTCTGGTTCGGCAGCAATCAAGCCAAAAATATTACGGGAAGCAGGGGCGCTATCCATACCCAGTAATAAATCTGGCGCACTGAGATGAAAGAAGCTCAGGGCATGGGACTGAATTATCTGTCCCAAATTCATCAGACGACGGAGCTTTTCAGCCTCGGGAGGAATGTCTACAGCTAAAATGCGATCGCCCGCTTTAGCAGAAGCCAGTAAATGACTGACAGGACAGATGCCACAAATCCGACCTGTAATACCTGGCATTTCCCACAAAGGACGACCTTCGCAAAATTTTTCAAAACCTCTAAATTCGGTAACGTGAAAGCGGGCATCTTCTACTTGTCCCGCTTCGTCGAGGTGAATGGTAATTTTGGCATGACCTTCGATCCGCGTTACGGGGTCGATAACAATTTTTTGGGACATTGCATCTAGTTAGTGGTTAGTTGTTTTTTCGTTTCTAGCAATTAAACGCATCTAGATTCAGTTGAGAAAAAGTTTTAGCCGCTACACCAGTTTTCATAGAGTGGATCGGTTTCGATTTGCCACTCTTTATCCATCGATTCATCTAAAGGCAGTTCGGCAAATTCTTCTAGATTAGGAGGCTGTAATTTGCCTTTATTTACGGTCAAATTGGTTTTTGACAGGATATCTGTTAGAGAAACAATACCCAGCAGTTTGTCTTTGATTACTGGAGCAACGCGAATTTTAGCCCTAGAAAACAATTTGACAATATGTTCTACTGCTAAATCGGGATTGACTACGATACAAGGCTTGGTCATTACTTCGCAGACATAGGTTAATTCTGGGTGCTGTGAGTTGGCAATGGCTCGCGAAATATCGGTTGCGGTGACAATACCGTAAGCATCTTTGTCTGAAGCGCGATCGACAATTAAGGCTCGTAGACGATATCGCTGCATAACTCTAGCCGCCTCGGCGATCGTGGCTAAACCGTCTATACTAATTACATTAGTGGACATAATATCTGATGCTTTCATGGCTATTATCCTTTTTTCAACTACCAACTAAACTCGATTGGCAAAGCGACTTAATCTTCTAATCGCAAATTCGATCTAAATGTTTCGCTGGTACGAGATAATCGATTCCTTGAAACACTAAAGCTTCAATCTGAATTTGGTATTCTAAGAATGCTTCCAAATCGCGATCGCAATTATCGAGCGCACCATCGTTTATAGTTCCATATACGCTAGGAATGCGATTCAAGATATAAGCGATTAACTCTTGTCGTAAGTCGGAATTGTTTAACTGCAATTGGTGGAGTTTATGGGGGTACATTTCCAAGAGTAAATCTATTTCTCGTTCGACTATCGGTAAAGTCAAATTGATAACTTTTTTAGACATTGCTAACTCCAGATAGAACTATTTGATATAGTGAATGCCACGATATACTAGTTCGTCATGATGAGCGGGAATATAGTGCGGTTCTTTCAGGCGATGGAGTTTCCAGGCTGTACCGCGATATTTACCGCCTATTTCACCTTCGCTCACTTGCCATTCTAAGTAAGGGTCTTCATAATCTCGACCGTGAAAATGTAGTTTCATAGTTACTGCCCTCCGTTCTGACAGACGAGAAAATTTAAATATGATACTCGTCTACTCTTTTAGAAAAAACTTATTGCTCGTTCTTTCTATCCTCAGCATAAGCAAATAAATTGAAGAACTTGTGAGTAAGAGCAAGTAGCGATCGATAAGTCTAATTTATTTTTCTGCTTCACAAATTCCTCAAACATTTGACCTAATTTTAAAGTGAATAAAGAACTATAACCCTACATAACTGTTCTATATCCACAAGAGGTTAGTTATGGTGCGAACGCCTGCTAAAGAAATTACCAAAACCCATGCAACTCTCGACGGTAATGAAGCCGTCGCCCGTGTAGTTTATCCCCTCAACACAGGAAGCACAGGATATGGCTTTAATCCCCATTATTCGACCATGATGCTGTTGATGGTGTTCCAGCCGCGAGATTTACAGAGGCACTAGTACGAAATATTGAGAGCGCAATAGAATTATAAGCACATAACATTGCTTTCTCCTCACAAGATCCTCAAGCTTTTAACTTAACTTGAAGATAAAATTCTCTAATTGCGATCGCGCCATTCGTGGCTCTCCGTAGATCTGTCTCTAGTTAGGTTGTGCCCGATAAGAGCGACCTACTTCCATAAGAGCTATAGATGAAATTTTAACGAAGTCAGAAGTCAGTTAGACAAAAACAACTAATAACCAACTAGATCGAGAGAGTATTAAATGAATTGGCAAAAAATAAAAACTTTGATTTTAGCTTTTATAGCAGCTTTCTTAGTCATTTTAGTTACTGGAGTTGCTGTGGCTCAAAACGAAAACGAGATTCAAATTTTTAAAATGGGTACTGATGTTACAGTGCCAGAGCAACAGGTACTGACTGATGCTGTAGCTATTGGGGGAAAGGTTACTATTCTCAATGGGGGGCATGTTACTAACGATGCCCTGGCTATTGGTGGTGACGTAATTCTCAAACCTAATGCTCGTATAGATGGAGACGCGATCGCCATTGGTGGGGAAATTATTAAAGAGCCAGGGGCAATAGTTGGCGGTAGTGAAGTGGTGATGTTTAGTAACGCCAAAGTCTTATTCAATCGCTTTGGCTTATTAGGAACTATTTACCTAACCAATGTCATCTTCTCATTAATTACTTTGGTAATTGTCTTTGCTTTTGGCGCATTTTTACTATTACTGCTACCAGGACACCTCGAAACGATTACCGCTACCATGCACCATCATCCATTTAAATGTGGCATGTGGGGTTTAGCTAGTATTGTTGCTATTACTTTATTTGTGGCTCTATTTGCGGGTAGCGTCCTGGGCTTTTTGCTCATCCCCATTGCTAATTTAGCCTTTGTTGTTGCTGGTTTACTCGGAGCGATCGCTACTGGACTCTGGACTGGCAAAAAAGTTTTTTCTCGAAAAGCAACTGGCAAATTCCTCACTTTTTTTGTGGGAATGCTAATTCTTGCCGTAATTAGTTTAATCCCTCTGGCAGGAGGAGCGATTATTTTAATGCTCGATCTGTTTGGTTTAGGTGCAGTGTTGTTGTCACGAGTTGGTACGATGCCGCCAGAAAAGATTAAAAAACAATTCGATCGCTTAGAAGGAACGATGCAGCCATCGGGAGGATAAAAGTTTAACTTTGAAAACAGAGCGATCGCCACAGCTTACCGCCCCTTATTTGAGATCGACAGAAGCAATTATCGCCGAGTTAGAGACTTCTGGTGAGTTGGGACTATCAAGATCGGCAGTTCAAAAAAACCGAGCCAAATATGGGTCTAACGTTCTACCCGAATCCAAAGCACGTTCTGGGTTAGTTATCTTCTTAAGCTACTTTTGGTCGATTCCCGTAGCATTGTTATCTTTCGCTGCCCTACTGTCGCTGGCTACTGACAGTCCAGTAGATGCTTTGGTAATCATGGGCGTAGTAGTTATCAATGCTATTTTGGGTTACGTTACCGAAAGTCGCTCGGAAAAAATCATTCTGTCACTGAACAATTTAGTAAGTTTCTCGGCTGAAGTAATTAGAGATGGTGGCACTAGCAAGATCGCTCCTCAAGCCGTAGTAGTTGGGGATATTTTAGTTCTCAAACCTGGTAGTTACGTTGCTGCCGATGCCAGATTAGTTAAATGCGAACGCCTCAGCATTGATGAATCTGCCCTTACAGGAGAAAGTATTGCCGTTCTCAAAACCTGCAAAACCTTAAGCAAACCAGATATTCCTCTCGCCGAGCGCATCAATATGGTTTATCGCGGTACTTTTGTTACTAGCGGTTGGGGTTTGGGAGTTGTGGTAGCTACAGGGCAGCAGACAGAAATGGGTCGAATTCAGGCGTTAGTGGGCGAAACGACTATTGCGCCTACTCCCCTGGAAAAACAACTAGATCGCGCTGGCGGTCAACTGGTGCTATTGTCCAGTGCGGTATGCCTGATAGTTTTGGCATTGGGTATAATTCGCGGTTATGGTTTTTTAGAAATGCTCAAAACTGCGATCGCCCTAGCAGTTGCTGCCGTACCAGAGGGATTGCCTACCGTTGCCACGATTACTTTGGCACTAGGAATTATCAAGATGAGAGAGCATCGAGTTTTAGTACGTCGTCTCGATGCCATCGAAGCTTTAGGTTCGGTTCAAACTATCTGTCTGGATAAAACAGGTACGCTGACTAATAACAAGATGTCTGTAGCGGAAATTCAAACTTTAAATACTAGGATTTCCTTAGAAGCAGCACAATTTCTCCAACTAGAAAACGATTTAGAACTATATAAGTTAATTATAGTTGCGCTCCTGTGTAACGAAAGCAAAGTCAGCAGCAATGGTGATGGCGAACTGCTTGTTGAAGGTTCGCCTACTGAAAAGGCTCTAATAGAGATGGCTATTGCGGCTGGATTGGATGTAACTACACTTCAAACTCAGTATCCGCGATTAGAAATCGCTCGTCGTGTCGATGGTAATAACTATATGGTTACGGTACATAAACTCGATGAATCGCGCGAGTTAATTGCGGTTAAGGGTAATCCTTTAGAAGTACTGGCACTCTGCACTTATCGACTTAAAAACGAGCGACCCGTTATCTTAACTGAGGCAGACAAAAAAGCGATCGCCGCTGCCAATGCCCAAATGACCGCTAAAGCTCTCCGTGTGTTGGGAACTGCATATATAGAGACAACTGCTACAGACGCTCTGAATAACTTTATCTGGTTGGGTCTAATTGGGATTACTAACCCTATTAGAGAGGGAATTAGAGAATCGATCGCCAGTTTTCATCGGGCAGGTATAGATACCGTCATGATTACTGGAGATCAAAAAAACACGGCTCTGGCGATCTCCAAACAATTAAACCTCGGTCACAATAAAGAATTACAGGTAAAACAACTAACAAATATCCAAGAACCATTAACCATCAACCAAACCAATATTTTCGCCCGCATTAGTCCTGCCGATAAACTAAAAATCGTTCGCGCTTACCAAAAGGCTGGCAAAGTAGTAGCAATGACGGGAGACGGAATTAATGATGCTCCTGCTCTCAAAGCTGCCGATGTGGGGATTGCGATGGGAAAATCGGGTACGGATGTTGCTAGAGAAGTTGCCGATATTGTTTTGGCAGATGACAATCTCGAAACGGCGATCGCTGCTGTCAGTCAGGGTAGAACGATTTACAACAATATCAAAAAAGCCCTGCATTTTTTGCTGGCTACTAATCTCAGCGAAATTATGGTGATGACCATCGCCAATCTATTTGGTATCGGTCAACCCCTCAATGCCATTCAGCTTTTATGGCTCAACTTAGTCACCGATATCTTTCCTGGTTTGGCATTGGGGTTAGAAGCACCAGAGGTTGATGTTTTAGACGTTCCTCCTCGTTCTCCAGCGGCAGCAATTATTGATTTTTCCGACTATCAAAGACTTGGTTTTGAAGCAGGTGTTATTTCTGTTTCTACCTTAGTGGCGTATGGCTACAGTATTGCTAGCTACGGTATCGGCGATCGCGCCAGCACTATTGCGTTTATGACCTTGGTTTCGGGTCAACTACTTCATGCTTTCAGTTGTCGTTCGCGTTTACCTTTTTGGCAAGTCAAGCTACAGCCCAATTACTATCTGCTTTTAGCTTTAGGGATTTCTTTGGGTTTACAGTTTGCCTGTCTCTTGCTTCCCAGTCTGGGTAATTTACTCAAGATAACGGCGGTCGCTAGACTGGATTATCTGGTTATTGCTCTTGGTGCATTACTACCATTGATGATTAATGAAGCAACCAAAAAGATTAGTTGTTAGTTGTTAGTTGTTAGGTTTTAATTCTGGGAAGGGCTTATTGTTCCAGATCTGTTGGAGCGATTCTGTGTCAATTTGCAGTATATCTTCACTAAAATAGCGTTCGGAGTCGGTTAAAAACTTCGTTTCTCGTTCAAAATCTTCTCTTCCTGCTTCATAGAATCTTTGAGCGGCTGTTGGCGTAAACAAGCCATTAATAGATAAGTTTTGTCGATCGAGCATGAGGTTTTGCGTTTCTAAAGTCAAAGTTGCACCTGCTGCTGGCATATTGTCCTGAGCTTTAGCAGTTGCGATCGCGCCTGGCAAAATCAAGGCAGTAGCGATTGTTAGAGATTCAAATAAATTAGCAATAAAAAGTAGATTATTAGTTTTCATTTCGCCCTCCAGCAAAATAGGATGGCATCCTTACTTTTATTATAAAAAATCTCTCTAACCAATAGCTTCAAGTCTCTTCACAACATTCTCAAATAATTGATCTAGTCTACAAAACAAACCGAGGAGACAAAAAGATGGTAGATATAACTACAACCTATCTAGGATTGAAACTGCGATCGCCTTTAGTAGTAGGTGCTGCCGCGCCTCTAACCGAAGAGCTAGATAACATCAAACGGATAGAGGATGCTGGTGCCGCCGCAATAGTATTGCATTCTTTATTTGAAGAACAGTTACTCGAAGAACGCTACACGCTATATCATCATCTCACTCACGGTACGGAAAGTTATCCCGAAGCTACTTCCTATTTTCCCGAACGGGAAATCTTTCATGTTGGTTCGGAAGCTTACCTCGACCATATCTGTAGAGCAAAAGAAATGGTAGATATTCCCATTATTGCCAGTCTTAACAGTTCTAGCATTGGTAGCTGGGGTGATTATGCCAAAAGAGTCGAACGAGCGGGTGCTGATGCCTTGGAACTAAATATTTATTATGTTCCTACAGATATCTCCGTGACGGGCGATCGAGTAGAGCAAACCTATATCGATATTGTTCGTACTGTCACTTCAGCAGTCAATCTTCCTGTAGCCGTCAAGCTAAGTCCTTTTTTCAGCAATATAGCAAACATGGCAAAACGCTTGAGCGATGCTGGCGCAGATGCTTTAGTATTATTCAATCGTTTTTATCAACCCGATCTCGATCTAGAAACCTTAGAAATAGAACCTAACTTGCTACTCAGCACTTCTAGAGAAATGCGTCTGCCAATGCGCTGGATTGCCATTCTTTACGGTGCTGTTCCTGTAGACTTTGCTGCTACTAGTGGCATTCGTACCGCTCATGACGTAATTAAAATGCTGATGGTTGGTGCCAATGTCACGATGTTAGTCAGCGTACTTTTAAGTCATGGCATCGAACAGCTACAAAAAATCGAACGCGATCTGGTTGAATGGTTGGAAGCTAAAGAATATAATTCTGTTGCTCAGTTACAGGGCAGTATGAGTCAAATTAATTGCTCCGATCCTAGTATTTTTGAACGAGTGCAATATCTTAAAGCGATACAAACTTATCAGCCACATTGGGGTTTGGTTAGTAGTTAGTAGCCTTTCGACTTTGCTCGTGGCAAGTAGTAGTTAGGGCTTAGCCAATTCAAGTCAACCAAATTAATATGAATAAAAAAATCGGAATTCTTACTAGTGGAGGTGACTGTCCTGGCTTAAATGCTATTATTCGGGCGGCGGTCAAATGTGCCAGTCAGAAAGGATGGGAAGTATATGGCATTCCCTATGGTACCGATGGTTTTTTGAGACTAAAACGGGGAAAATGCCACTCTGACGATTTGATACTAAAAGAACACGGTTATGATTTGCCAGGATTTCTACATGGAATAGATATTTTACAATTTCTCAGTGGCAGTATCTTAGGCTCTTTAAGTAAAGGCAATTCTGACGATATGGCGATCGCCCAAACTATTATACAAGGTTATCGAGATTTACAACTCGATGCTTTAATAGCTGTAGGAGGAGATGGCAGTCTGGATATTATCTACGATCTGGCGCAGCAGGGACAATGGAACATCATTGCCATTCCCAAAACTATCGATAACGACGTACCCTTTACCGATAGATCGATTGGATTCGATACGGCAGTAGATAAAGTAACTTCTGCCCTCTACGATCTTACCTTTACTGCTGCCAGTCACGATCGCACTATGATAGTTCAAGTTATGGGACGCAATGCGGGTCATTTAGCCCTGCGTTCTGGTATTGCTGGTGGTGCTGACATTATTTTAATTCCCGAACTCACACCCAAAATCGACGCTACTTTAGTTAATGATATTTGTATTCGCATTGCTAAGCTACGGAGGGAAGGACGCAAGTTTGCCCTTATTGTCGTTGCAGAGGGAGTCAAAAATGAAGCGGGACAAAAAGAGAAATATATTAGCGATTATTTAGCCCGACAAATTGACACAACTAGTCATAAACTTTGTTTGACAGGCAAGCCTGAATTTTGTGATTTAGCTCGAATTGAAACGCGAGGCACGGTTTTGGGTCATGTTCAACGCAGTGGTACGCCTTCATCTTACGATCGCCTGCTAGCTGCTAGTTTTGCTAAAAAAGCTGTAGATTTAATTGCAGAGGAAAACTATAACCAACTTGTAGTATGGCAAAATGGCGAAGTACAAAGTTGCTCGCTGGATATAGTAGTAACCCATATAAAAGAAGCTCATCGGCTTGGTAAATGTCCCAGTCCTGTAAATCCCAATAGTTTTTTAGTACAAACTGCACGTTCTCTGGGTATCTATCTCAGTTAGGGTTAATAATTTCTAAGAAGCATGTTCCCAGTCGCTTAGTAGTTCGTGCTGTTGTTGCTGTTTTACTTTACGTAGGGGTACTTGAGGAGTTCCCCAATCCATTTGCTGTCTCAATCGAACTTTGCGTTTGAGGTGTTTGTGATTCGACTTGAGAGAATTTTTGTGAGTGTTGACCATGAGACTCACCTTCCTTAGTTGAATTGGCTATGCTGCTTTATTTTCAACATAAGCTAATAGTTTGAAGAAGCCGTGAGGATTTCTCTAGGAATAATAAATGAATAGAATATGACATTTAATTAGCTTTGATTTGATGGTATTGGGGAAGACGACCAGAAGCAATTCGCAACCATTGATAGGCAACTAGATTTAGTAAGATGCCGATTGCCAACAACAGCACCATTAGAGCAATCTGATACCAGGCAACAGGTATAACCAATAAATCGGCGATCGCATGAAAGAAATTTAAAACCGTATAAACTATCGTCAAACCAAAATGGAGCTTTCGATAAGATTTCGATTCATAAAATGCCGTAGCCACAATTGCGATAATGGGCAAGACAAAAAAGATTAGCATTCCCCATAAAATAGGTGCGATTTCTGCCATAGTTGCTGTTTGCTGGTGATGGTGTCCCACAATCGCTACGTCGATCCCATGAAACAAGGGCATTAAGGCTAACTGAGTATGAAACAGAGTTCCCAACAGAAACACCGTCCACAAAGCGATGATTTTTTCTCGATAGTTTATCGGATTGATTCTAGTCATTATTATTTCTCCTGCTAACTAATAACTTCCGTAGTTCGATTTACTTCATCTGTTTCCGATGCTTTAGTTCCCTGAACCACTAAAACCGTACAGGAAGCATGATGAATTACATAGTTGCTGACGCTACCTAAAAGTATTTCCGAGATATTTTTATGACCCCTGCGACCGATAACAATTAAATCTGCACCCCACTCTTTAGCGCGATTGACAATACCAATATTGCAATTACCTACTTGGCATTCAGCTTTACAGTCAATTTCCAGAGAGCTTGCTTTTTGCGTATAACTTTCTAGCCAACTCTTACACTGTTCTATTTCTTTTTGTAGACGTTGGTGACTCCATTCATATCGCTCGCCAGCAACGTCAATGTCATATAGAGTTCCCAAACCAACCCAAGGAGATATTTCCTGCATCTCCCAATCGATAAAATGCACTAGCAACATCTGACTAGTTTGTGGTTGGGCTACAGATAAAGCAAACTCAAAAACTGCCGTCGCTTCTGACGAACGATCCAAAGCAACCAAAATTTTCTCAAACATAATCTTCTCCTGGTTTAACCATTTTCAAAGATGGCACTAGCCAGATATCAATAAACTTAAAACTAAACCAAAAACTTGAGGAAGTTGCGATCGCAACTAATTATTAGTGCTTAGTTGCCGAATGTAGTTTAGGGTTTCTTCTGCCGCTTGGCGATCGAGAATACTCAAAGCAAAACCAGCATGAACGATCGCATAATCGCCAACTTTAGCTTCAGGGACATAGGCGAGGCTAACTTGTTTGATAATTCCCCCAAAGCTAACTCTGCCCATTCTCAAAGTGGCATCGCTATCGTCGATAGAAATAATTTTGCCAGGTACCGCCAAACACATAAAGTCCTCTCTCTACCGATTTTCAATCTTCTTGCCACTCTTCTTGGCACAACAAATCGCAAATGCGATCGCGCAACAAATAATCGTTTCTTTCTAGTTCACATTCGGCACAAATCCATTCTCTGGGAGGAATAAATTCACAAAGAATGCAGATTGGCTGGTGGCGATCGATAATTCCTCGTTCTACTAGTTGACGGGCTTCTTGTTTGATTTCATCGATAGAATAGTCAACTGTGGCAACCATGTCATACCTCTAGATATATCGCTCTCAATCTTAAGATAAGTAATTAGCTTGAAGAAATTGTGATGATTTTGAAGGTTGATAGTTAATAGTTAGCATACGAGGAAAATGCTTGTGAGATCTTTAAGATTATCTAGCTTTAGTGAATTAAGGCTCGAAATTATCGTCTTAGTGAGGCAGCTATTTGACCGACAGCAATACCACCATCGTTACAAGGAATACCGTGATGCCAGTACGGAATAAAATCTTCTTGCTTCAATCTAGCGATCGCTCTTTCGGTTAAATATTTATTTTGCCAACAACCACCCGTAAGTAATATCTGTTTTTGCTTAACTTGTTTGGCAACAGCAATTATCATTTCAACTAAGGTGTTGTGAAACTTAGCAGATATTTTAGATTTTGCTCTCTTGTTGGCAACGTCAATCAAAATTCCTCGGACAATTGGTTTCCAGTCAATAATTATCGAGCAATCGCTAGTAGGTTTGGCAGGTTGAATTAATTCAAAACTATAAGTCTCTTCAGTATTTAAATCGGCGATCGCCGATTCTAATTCTATCGCTGCTTGTCCTTCGTAGCTAACTTGCTGACAAATTGACAAAATCGCAGCCATGCCGTCGAACAAACGTCCCATACTAGAAGTTATCGGTACATTGATATTTTTATCTAGCACAGTGCGAAAGTTCTTCAATTCTCCCTCGGTCAATGCTTTAAACCAAGGTAAATAATTAAAGCAATTAGTATTGGTAAATAAAAAATCGCCAAAAATTTCGTAGAGCAAAGCGATCGCAATTCTGGTTGGTTCTTTAATTGCCCGTTCCCCTCCAGGTAGGCGAAAGGTTCGCAAACAAGCCACTCTTTTAAAACCAGTATCGGTAATGCTTAAAAACTCTCCTCCCCAAATCGTACCGTCTAAGCCATATCCCGTACCGTCCCAAGCCACCCCCAATACGGGTTCGTTTAAATCTAAGCCATTATCTACCATGCAGGAAAGAACATGAGCATAATGGTGTTGTACCGAGGATACAGGAATATTTAGTTTCTGGGCATAGTTAGTAGAAAGATAATGAGGATGGCGATCGCAAATAACTTGAGTTGGTTTTAATTCGTATAGGCTTTGAAAGTCATTTATCGTCTGTTGAAATCGCTCGTAAGTAGCCAATGTCTCTAAGTCGCCGATGTATTGACTGAGAAATAGCCGATTATCTTTGGTAAAAGCGATCGCATTTTTTAGATATCCTCCTACGGCAAGCAATTGTTTGTTTTGCTCTACATCGATCGAGATTGGGGAAGGAAATATTGGCAAAGGTGCATAACCTCTTGCGCGTCTGAGGATTTGTTCTCTACCCCCTACTACTCGCACGATTGAATCATCAACGGGACGAACGATAGGGCGATTGTGAACTAAAAACAAGTCGGCAATTCGCTCTAATTTAATTAATGCTTCTCGATTATCGATACAAATTGGTTCGCCACTAAAGTTACCGCTGGTTGCCACGATAGGAAAGTCGAGTTCGTTCATTAATAAATGATGTAGAGGAGTATAGGGCAACATCACTCCCAAATAAGAGTTATGAGGTGCAACCCATTCGCAAGCATAATTGTGTTTTTTTAATAAAACGATGGGAGCTTTAGGAGATAAAAGTAACTTTTCTTCTAAAAAAGATACATGACAGTCTGTTTTAATCCGTTCCAGATTGGGATACATCAACGCCAAAGGTTTGTAGGGACGATGCTTGCGATCGCGCAATTTTTGAACTGCTGTTTCATTAGCTGCATCGACTACTAAATGAAATCCGCCTAATCCTTTAATAGCCATAATTTTCCCCTGGCGAATAGCTTCGGCAGTAGCTAGTAATGCTTCATGATGGGTTGCTAATGTGTTACCCTGTCTATCCCATAGTTCTAAATGAGGTCCACATTCAGGACAGGCATTAGGTTGGGCATGAAAACGGCGGTTTGAAGGATTTTGATATTCTGCCAAACAGCGATCGCACATTGCAAACTGCTGCATTGTCGTATTAGAGCGATCGTAAGGCAAGGCTCTAATAATGCTAAAACGAGAACCGCAGTTAGTACAGTTAATAAAAGGATAGCGATAGCGATAATTAGTAGGGTCGAAAATTTCTTGCCGACATTCAGCACAGGTAGCAAGATCGGGCAAGATCGAGGCTGTTTTTGCTCCCATCGAACTAGATTTAATGGTAAATTCTTGATAGCCGATAGGAGTATGCTGAGAACTAACTACATTTTGAATATTAGATAGGGGAGGTGATTGAGATTTGAGACGAGCTAAAAATGTTTTAAGCTGCGATCGTTCTCCTTCAATTTCTACAGCTACTCCTTCAGAAGAGTTATTCACCCATCCCGTCAATCTTAGTTCTGTTGCCAACCGATAGATAAAGGGGCGAAACCCCACACCTTGAACTGCCCCCTGAATCTTCAAACTCAAACCTTGTTTCATAATTATTTATGGATTAGTCTCTTCCAAGAGGAATCTAAGTCTCGATAGCTTACCCGCATTTGTATGACGAACTACATTCATCATTTTCTACCTCTGGTAAATTATTTGAGATTCCAGATCTGTCTTACAATCGACCATTTTCCTGAGTCTTCTTGGTGAAAAAGCCAGGTCTTAGTGGTTTGGAATGATTTTGTCGCACCATCAGCGCGAGCAACAGTACGAACATCACCATGAGCAATTCCGTAAACCCATTTCTCGCCAATCATTAGGGCATCAACAGGTGTCACTTTGACAGTCCATTTAGCAACGTCATAGTCCTTTTGCTCGCTTTTGGCAATCTCATCTACACCATGTTCTGGCATAGCTCCTGGAGGAATTCTAATCGCGTCTGTAGCAAATAGCTGGCGATATATCTGGGAATCGTTAGCGTTAACTGCATCCTGATATCTCTGGCACATTTCTTTAAGAATTTCTTTCGCATCAGTCATAATGGATATCTCCTGCCGAACAAGGCTTATAACTCGTATCCAATCTGACGCAATAAACTGTGACGGGTTTGGATATCTTGTTTCCCTTCTACGCCTTTGGGAGCAAAGCCATCGATTACCCCCATAATTCCTCGTCCTTGTTGATTTTCAGCCACAATTACTTCTACAGGATTGGCTGTAGCACAGTATATATTGCATACTTCGGGACACTGATAGTTATAACCACCAACTACCAACTAATGACTATTATTTAGATTGACTTTCACCGATTTTTTCGGTGCATCTTTTACTTTGGGTAAAGTAAGAGTTAAAACACCTTTTTTAAAGTTTGATTTAATTTCATCGGTTTTAATAGTCATAGGCAGTGGAATAACCCTCTCAAACTTACCGTAATGAAATTCAGAGTGAAAGTATTTTTTGTCTTTGACTTCGGTTTTCTTTTCTTCTTTTTATTGTCATAGTTAACCTCCAAAATTTTTACGTAGTGATTTGAAGCTTACATTTACAGGTTTAGTAAAATATTTTGAGGATGTTGTGAAGGTTAGTCGTTAGTGGTTTGTAATTTGTGACTCTATATGAAAATTATATTAGTTATTGTTGCAATTGCTATTGTTGGATGTTCGATTTTCTTAGTAATTAGCGTTAAATACAATCGCTCGGTTAATAAAATCTGGCGTTCTCTTAAGTCTCAGCCTACAAATGCAGTCTTTACTCCAGACATGGTTGCAGACTTAGATGAACCAGTACGAAGATATTTCTTACACGCGATCGCACCTGGAACGCCTATAGCTGCTTGTGTAGAACTAGAAATGAGTGGTAGTTTTTGCCTCAAACCAGATGCAGACTGGCTACCAATGAATGCTTCACAAATTATTTCTACTACTCCTCCTGGTTTCGTTTGGAAGGCAAGTATAGGCAAAGCAAGCATGAGCTTTAGCGGTGCGGATTACTACAGTCAAAGTAAAGGCAGAATGAGATTTTTTTTGTGGGGTTTGCTGCCGTTAGTCAATGCCCAAAATAAAAATATCGATCGCTCTGCCGTAGGAAGAATGGGGGCAGAGTATATTTGGCTACCGTCGGCATTGTTACCACAGCATAATGTAGCTTGGCAGGCGATCGCCGATAATATTATTCAAGCTAATTTCAAGATCGATAACGAGCCTATAAACTTAACGTTGACTATTGCTTCTGATGGCAGTTTACTCAAGTTATCTTTGCCACGTTGGGGAGACAAAACCGAAGATAGTAATTGGCAATATATTACCTTTGGGGGAGAAACAAGAGAAGAAAAAACTTTTGATGGTTATACTATCCCTGCAAAAATAAGCGCGGGGTGGTGGTTCGGTACGGATAAATACTGGGAATTTTTTCAATCGTCCATCGAGCGGGCAAAATTCAGTTAGTTATTGCCTAAAAGCTTCACAACTTTCTCAAATTGTTGGTCTATCAATAGTTACAAAACAAAAGACAAACCTTAGTTACAGTGGCAGTCAAAACCTTAACTATTAACGATCGCCTTGTTAGTGCTAGAGAATCTGAAACTATTTTAGAGGCTGCGAGGGATGCGGGTATTCACATTCCTACTCTCTGTTATTTAGAAGGAGTATCGGAAGTTGGTGCCTGTCGCTTGTGCCTGGTGGAAATTGCTGGTAGCAACAAGCTTCAACCTGCTTGCGTTACCAAAGTAGCTGAAGGGATGGAGATTCAGACTAACACCGAACGTTTGCAAAAGTACCGTCGCACTATTATCGAACTGCTGTTTGCCGAAGGCAATCATATCTGTGCCGTCTGTGTGGCTAACGGCAACTGCGAGTTACAAGATTTGGCGGTAGAAATGGGTATGGAACACGTTAGTTTAGCCTATCAGTTTCCCCAGCGTAGCGTAGATTTATCCCACGCTCGCTTTGGTATCGATCGCAATCGCTGTGTGTTGTGTACGCGCTGCATTAGAGTCTGCGATGAAATAGAGGGCGCACACACCTGGGATATGGCAGGTAGGGGACATAATTCTAATGTAATTACCGATTTAGATCGTCCTTGGGGTAGTGCCGACAGCTGCACCTCCTGCGGTAAATGTCTTATGGCTTGTCCGACGGGAGCAATTTTTGCTAGAGGTTCGACGGTAGGAGAAATGACCAAAGAAAGAACCAAGCTGGAGTTTATTACTACTGCGAGGAAGAAAGGAGAATGGCTGGTTCAAAGTTAGTAGTTAGTGATTAGTCGATAATTTCGATTTGGGAGATAAACCAAATGTTGCGTCATATCTTACAGGATCTTGAATGGGGAATTACTTTGGCGATCGCTACTCTAATTCTATTTTTAATTATCGCCCATTTAACGACCGCACCTGCGATCGCTACCATTACCGAAACCAATGACAGTAGTCAAAGAATGGCACGAAGTAGCTGTCAAAAATCTGGAGTTCAAACAACTTCTCTCTGGTTTTCAACTTGCCTGTTAATCACTAACCATTGACAATGAACAAATTAAAACTCGCAACCGTATGGCTTGGCAGCTGTTCTGGCTGTCACATGTCTTTTTTAGATTTAGATGAATGGCTGTTCGAGCTAGCTGCTAGAGTAGATTTGGTTTATAGTCCTTTTGCCGATGTCAAAGAATATCCCGAAGGGGTCGATCTAGTCTTAGTAGAAGGTGCGGTAGCTAACGAGGATAATTTAGAACTGATAAAAAGCGTGCGCGATCGCTCTAAAATTTTAGTTTCTTTCGGCGACTGTGCGGTTACTGGTAATGTTACTGCAATGCGAAATCTGGTTGGCGATACTGAGTCTGTACTTCAGCGTTGCTACCAGGAAGCTGCCGACATTCAGAACCAAATACCCCACGAACCAGAAATAGTTCCAACTTTGTTAGACCAAGTGCAGCCAGTCCATACGGTAGTAACCGTAGATCTCTATCTTCCTGGCTGTCCCCCCGATGCCCAACGTATTCGTGAGGCTTTAGAATCTCTGTTAGCAGTTGGAATACCAAAGTTAACAGGAGAACAAATTAGATTTGGTTAGCGGTCTTTTAAATGCAACTTCTGGGACTTTGTTAAGCGAAAAAGATAGGGGAAATTTCTCAAATCATTACAGCCAATGGCGTTCTTAGTTATTAGCTTAGTTTATGCCGCGCCAACTTCAAGTAATTGTCTTAAAACCAAAATTAATGAGCTTTGGTAAGCTATGATACATTTTATTGATTGAACAACCAGCGATCGCCCCATGACCAAAGCCCAGTCCCGTAGATTGAATGCTGTTGCGCTACCGAGTTTAAAACAATTGCTTTCTTATCGTCGGGAATGGTTGCGGGGCGATGTATTAGCGGGTTTGACGGTGGCAGCTTATTTAATACCGCAATGTATGGCATATGGAGAATTAGCAGGAGTCGAACCAGTAGCAGGGTTATGGGCGATTTTACCGCCGATGGTTATTTATGCAGTATTTGGCTCTTCGCCACAGCTTTCTATCGGTCCCGAATCTAGTACCGCCGTGATGACAGCCGTAGCAATAGCACCTTTAGCCGCAGCTAGAAGCGAAACCTACATTAGCCTTGCTGCTTTACTAGCAATAATTATGGGCGTTATCTGTATTGTTAGCTATTTTGCCAGATTGGGTTTTTTAGCCGATTTACTCTCCAAACCCGTTTTAATTGGTTATATGGCTGGCATTGCCCTAATTATGATAGGGGGACAACTAGGCAAGATTGGCAAAATTGAAATCGAAACCGACGCTTTTTTCAGTCAGGTTGGCGAATTTATCGGTAAGCTACAGCAAGCTCATTCTCCCACGCTAATTTTAAGCATCTTGGTTTTGGTATTTTTGTTTGGCTTTCAGCGTCGCTTTCCTAATGCACCCATACCTTTAATCGCTGTTTTACTGTCCACAATAGCAGTAGCTATTTTCAAACTCGATACTCGCGGTGTGGCAATCGTAGGAGAAATACCTGCGGGTTTGCCTGGCTTTGCTATTCCTCAAGTATCGTTAAACGATCTGGGTACTCTAGTTGCTTCTGCCATAGGCATATCCATCGTCGGTTATTCCGATAACGTACTGACGGCTAGAGCTTTTGCCAATCGCAATAACTATAAAATCGATGCCAATCAAGAACTCTTGGCTTTGGGGGTGGCTAATTTTGGTAACGGCTTGATGCAGGGGTTTCCTATCAGTAGTAGCGGTAGTCGTACCGTCATTGGCGATTCTTTGGGGAGTAAAAGTCAGCTATTTTCTCTGGTGGCAATGGTGGCAGTAATTTTGGTGCTATTGTTTCTGCGTCCGATACTGGCACTGTTTCCCAATGCTGCTTTGGGTGCAATCGTTATCTATGCTGCTACCAAATTAATTGAAGTTGAAGAATTTATCAGGCTATATAAATTCCGCCGTAGTGAGTTTATTTTAGCGATCGCTACGACGCTAGCAGTATTGATAACTGATATTTTAGTTGGTGTGGGGATTGCGGTTAGTTTGTCGGTAATTGAGTTATTTTCTAGAGTTGCCCGTCCCCACGATGCGGTTTTAGGTACGGTTCCCAGTTTGGCAGGATTTCACGATATCGACGATTGGGAAGGAGCGAAGACAGTACCTGGTTTGGTAATTTATCGTTACGATGCGCCTTTGTGTTTTGCCAATGCCGAGAACTTCAAACGGCGATCGCTCGAAGCTATTGAAGCAGAACTACATCCCGTTGAATGGTTCGTGCTGAACATGGAAGCCAATGTAGAAATCGATATCACTGCTATCGATATGCTATCGGAACTGAGAAATGAACTAGCTGCGAAAAACATAGTTTTTGTAATGACGCGAGTTAAACAGGATTTATATCTGGAACTCAAACGAGCCAAGTTTCTTAAAAATAATTCAGCCGAACATATTTACCCTACTTTACATACGGCGATCGCTGCTTTTGAAGAAAGAAGATCGACATTTGAAGATTGATACAATCTATTGATACAATCTATAGACTCACATCCGAGTTTTGATTACTTTCCATTGTTCGTCAGCTAAATCGCTACGATGTTTTAGATAGATAAAAAAGATATTTTTGTAAAAGCGATTGGATAATGCAGATCGCAACTAAGAGCGAAGCAGATAGCTTTTTGCCATTCTCGCACTACTTTTGAAGAAATCTGTAGCTCTACTTGGCGATCGCTACAAACTTAAAGACTAAAATCATAATTCACCACCTACTAATTACTGACTAATTGCCGATAACGATAATAAGCAGCACAAGCACCTTCAGAAGATACCATTGGCGCGCCTAAAGGGTGTTCTGGAGTACAGCTAGTACCAAAAGCTTGACACTGATGGGGTTTTGTTGTGCCTTGCAAAATCGAGCCGCTAATACAGTTTGATGATTCCTTGGTAGTTGAATTTTCAAGCTGGAAATTTTCTAAGGCATCAAATTGACCGTATTCATCTCGCAGTCTCAAACCGCTATTAGCAATAGTTCCCATGCCACGCCACTGCTGAGGAACAGTTTCAAATATTTGGGCAACTAATTTCCGTGCCGCTCTATTACCTTGAAGTCTAACAGAACGACTGTACTGATTTTCAACTTCCATACTTCCTGCTTCTAGTTGCCTGACGCACATATAAATTCCCTGAAGAAGATCTACAGGCTCGAATCCAGTAACTACAATTGGTACGCCATATTTCCTGGCTATAGGATAATATGCTTCATATCCCGTTATCGTGCAGACATGACCAGCCGCTAAAAATCCTCTAACACGGTTATTGGGCGATGCTAAAATCATTTCCATTGCTGGCGGTACCAATACGTGAGCTACCAGTAAAAAAAAGTTGTCCAATTTCATCTGCTTAGCTTGATATACCGCCATTGCCGTTGTCGGAACCGTAGTTTCAAATCCTACGGCAAAAAACACAACTTGTCGTTCTGGGTTTTGAAGTGCGATCTTTAAAGCATCGAGGGGGGAATAAACGACTCTAACATCTCCTCCCGAGGCTTTGACCGAGAGTAAATCTTTACTGTTACTCCCAGGTACGCGCAGCATATCGCCAAACGAGCAAAACGTAACTTCTGAGAGCGCGGCAATTGCGATCGCTTTATCGATTAAATCTACCGAGGTAACGCAAACAGGACAACCAGGACCATGAATCAAAGTAATTTCCTGGGGTAATAATTTATCGATCGCAGCTGTTCTCCTTCTAAAGTCTCACGTTCTAAGAGAATTCCAGCTAGGGTTGCTAAAAGTTCTTGGTTTTCTTGCAGAATTTTTAGGGCAACTTGGTGCGCGCCATCAATAACTAATTTAACTTCGCGATCGATGGTTTCGGCAATGTGAGGGCTAACTTGACGACGAGGGTTGGTTATACCTTCAAGAAACTGCTGCTGGATTTTTTCAAAAGCAATAGGTCCCAAGCGATCGCTCATCCCGTAAAGAGTGACAAATACCACCATTTACAGGAGTAGCCGAAAATTCTACCTGATGCTGACGGAGAATTTTGGGTAACTCCGTATCCTGGGCTACTGGTACCGTAGTATAAACTTGCTCTGTTTTGTTGCCAACTGCTTGCGTTTTGAGAACGTATTCGATGCGATTGGAACCAATTTGTACTCGCTCGACGCGATCGGCTCGAACTAAGTCGATAAACTTGCTGTAAGGTTGAGACTGTGGCGAGGTTGCAGGTAAAAACAAGCTAAACAAAATCAGTATTGTTGAGGTGACAATTAAAGTCCAACCTAATTGCCTGGCTTGTGGCGATTTACTGGGGCGGTCTTGGTGTTTGGGCATTGGTAATACTTCCAAAAATAAAGCTGTTAATTTAATAAGTTGCAACTAAACTTTTCTGAGTTTCTTGCGATAGTAAATCGCATACTTGGCAGTCGGTTATTGTGGGAAAATTTTCGTAACTAAAGCCTATTGCCTGGAAATGTTTTGGTGTAAGCAAACAAACAACCTTATCTACCTGAGATTTCGAGCGTTCGATCGCCATTGAAGATGCCACTGGAATGGCAACAATGATTTTGTCTGGCTGGTGCTGACGCAAGGCAGTAACGGCTGCGTGTATGGTACAGCCAGTAGCCATACCATCATCGACCAGAATAATAATGCGACCGCGAACTTTGAGCATGGGACGAAAGCTACGGTAACAGCGATCGCGCCACCTCAACTCGGCTTTTTCTCTAGCTGCGATCGCTTTAAGTTGTTGGGAAGCAACTTGATGAATTTGAGTTGTATTTTCATCAATAATGGCAACGTTGCCACTGTAGTCATGTACTAAAGCATCTTCGGCGATCGCACCTATTGCCGTTTCGGAAAAATTGGGTAGCCATAATTTTTTTACCAGACAAACATCTAAAGGTAGATTTAATTCTCTAGCAAGTTCGTGGGCTACTGGTACGCCACCACGAGGTAATCCTAATACTATTGCTTGAGGATGATTGGCATAACTAGTAAGTTGTTTGGCTAACCTGCGACCTGCTTCTTTTCTATTAGGCAAGATAGTTTTCATTTTATTTACCCTGACGATTAAAAACAGACCATTTCTGGTGTATTTTTAAGCTAGCTTCTAAGTTTGAGAAAGTTGTGAGATTTAGTTGTTGTTAACCGTCACAACACAGCGCGTAGCCAAGCCATGCCGTAGAACGATCGCAATTTAGTATTAGGTAATTGTGCTTTTAACTAACTTTTTAAAATTATTAGTTAATACAATAAGACAGGGTGAGTTTATATAAACTCACCCTGTCACCTGTTTTCTATTTGGTTGTTCAAGGTTTCCTCCTCAACCTTGGTAAAATCGAGTCTACAGTTGGTCCATTTTTCAGTTTACAATCGTTTTTTCACATTTTTGGTTTAGTATTACCTTTTAAAAAAGTGTAACTACATAGGTTGCGATCGAAATGCAATCAACTAAACTCGTATCTATATATTAACAAATATCAAAAAAAAAATGATTCTATTCCTTTTAGATGCGTCCTGGTGGAGTACGACAATCCGTATTATTTGACAGCACCCAACGCCAAAACAGAAGAAAGAAAATCATGAATCCTAAAAAAATAAAACCCTTTAACATAGCTTTAAACTCCAGCAAGATAACGAGAACTTGACTTTTATTACTCTCACTCCACACTAAACTTTCGCTCTTTAAAGTAAACTTTTTCTCTTTCACACATTAAAAAGCTTGCTAATTTATCTAGTTAGTATCTTTATTTTAATTAATAATTTATCAGTGCGACCGATAAGTTTTATGGAGTTGAATGTAAAGTTATACTGCTGGAAATTACTAGAAAAAAGCTCTGGTTATTGGGGTTACATCGTACGAATTCAAAGTTTTACTCCAGCTATAATGTAGATAAAAACAACTATATGAACAGTATTAAAGTTGATGGAGGTAAAGGTTATGAAACCAATGATTTGGCATCCCGAACCAAAGGATCGAAAAGTCAATCAGTACCTAGACCGCACCAATCGCGAACCGTAGCTCGTTATTTTTCTAGAAAAAGGATTAAATCTAAAATGAACGACAATTTAATTCACCCCATGACTGATGAAGATTGGATTAACCAGGGAAAAGCTGATGCTTGGGAAGGAAAACCCAAACAAACTCCAGAACACGATCCCCAAGCAGCTAGTATGTATGATTTGGGTTACTGTGAAGGAGAGATCGAGCAATCGCCAGTTAGTTCGCATACCAGTCACAGCAGCGTCGAACCAGAAGGCTAGCAACTAAGCCTCATAGCAATTTTTACCTGGGGATGTATGAGCGAAGCTATTCTTGTAGCTCGAATTCATCTGGCAAAAAAAGATCTATCGATCTATAAATGCGATCTTCTCGCTAACATTTATCTATGCGTATAAAGTAAACTCCGTCACTAGTACAAGCAGAAATTTTTCCTTGACAATCTTTTAAAATAACTTAGATAGAGTAAGCAAATTATTTGAGAAACTCGTGAATAATTTTTCTCTTATTAAAAAAAGCAAACTCTTATCGAACTTGGGAGATAATTTCTACTTGGCTAACGTCAACTGCACCAACTCCGCGCACATCACTAGCGACAGTTACTAATCTATCGAGAAAAGTTTTATTTGCTATCGTGCCTTTAATAATAATTTTGTTATTATTCTGCGCGACATAAAAGGTAGATATTCCGTTTAAAATAACGTCGTGTTCGAGTGCTCTAGCCACTCTTTTCGCCAAACCACTGGGATCGTATTCTCCATTGATTCCAGTTCGTTCTATAGGAATAGAAGTATTATAGTCTTTGACTGAGAGAGTTTGGCGATCGCAGCTAATGCTACTAGAGATTGTGAGCGAGATCGCTAAAGTAACAAGCAGAAATTTTCCAGAATTAAATTTAATGTTCATAACTATCGTTCCCCCAGAATGCTAACCAGCAGAGAAATGATTTAGCAGAACGAATTTAGTAGCTATAATCAAAGTTGGCAATTTGAATCTATGCGATCGCCAGCGAATATTACATAGATAAAAGAATTCTTGGTAGTTAGTTCGGTTCTAAAAATAGATCGCTAAATCGACCAAACAAAACTTAAGTAAACTAAGAAAAACTATTTACACCCGTTTTATTTTATATTTTTGCATACCAATGTTTAATTCAAGTATTTAGTGCTGAAAAAAACAAAGTTATTGAATATTTTATCGCGATCGAATATATTCACTTATTTAACTATTACTATTCTAACTTGGTTCAATAGCTGCAGAAGTATTTTTATACAATTATTCAAAGATAGTAATCGAGTTTAAACCTAACTTAGAGAACTACATTTTCTGTATTTACCGCTCTTTTGTTATAGGGTAATTTGGTAAGTAATATTGCCATCGCACAAGTGTGAGTGACTCCAGCAAAAATCAAATCCCCACCAACAAAATCACCAAAAATTAAGAACCAAAATAAAACAAAAGCCCCTAAAATAGTTTCTAAAAAGACTAGTGACTCAGCCACAACTTGTACTTGGCGGAACATACTAATTGGTCAAAGAGCAAACAAACTAATTTTATGAGCGATCGCCCAAAGTTCGATCTTGTCTGTCCGATTCCCCTACAGCAATATCCCCGTATCTTACTAGCTCATGGTGGTGGGGGGAAATTAATGCAGCAGTTAATCCAAATGTTTCTAGCTGTTTTTGGAACGACAGATAGTATTCAACATGATGCGGCAACGCTTCAGCTTAGTGGTAACAAAATTGCTTTTACCACCGACTCTTATGTGGTCAATCCGTTATTTTTTCCTGGTGGAGACATTGGTTCTCTGGCGGTTTACGGTACGGTAAACGATTTGGCAATGGCTGGTGCGCGTCCCCTATACCTGAGCGCGAGCTTTATTTTAGAAGAAGGTCTACCAATAGAAACTTTATGGCAAGTGGTGCGATCTATGCAGCAAGCCGCAGCAATAGCCAAAGTAAAGATCGTCACTGGAGATACCAAGGTAGTAGATAGAAGTAAAGGCGACGGTATATATATTAATACTACTGGGGTGGGAATTATCGAACACGATCTGGCGATCGCACCGCAAACAGTCAAATCAGGGGATTTAATACTCTTAAATGGAGATTTAGCACGTCATGGCATTGCAGTTATGGCGGTCAGAGAAGGACTTGAGTTTGAAACTACCATCGAAAGTGACTCTGCACCATTAGCCGAATTAGTTTTAAAGCTACTTTCAGCCGACGTAGAAATTCACTGTCTGAGAGATATAACTCGCGGTGGTCTGGCTAGTATTTTAAATGAAATTGCTGCTGCGGCACGAGTTGGCATGGAAATTGATGAGAGTTTAATTGCTGTTAATGATGAAGTGCAGGGAGCTTGCGAATTACTTGGTTTCGATCCCCTTTATGTCGCTAACGAAGGTCGATTTGTTGCTTTTATTCCCCAAAAACACCGCAAACTCGCTTTAGAGATTATGCGATCGCATTGTCCCGATCGAAATGCAGCAGTTATCGGCAAAGTAGTTGAAGATAAAAATTATTTAGTTACTCTCAAAAATACAATTGGCTCGAAGCGTATTCTAGATATGTTAAGTGGAGAGCAATTACCACGAATTTGTTGAGTTTATTTATAAGCGTTTCTCATATTCGTGAGGTACAAATCCAGACTTAAGTCAGATAGCTCAAACCCTAGAGCCACAGCCTGCGGTAGCAGGCACAGCGTGTACGCGCTGTGCCTAAAGCTTTACTAATATGAGGTGTATCTCATGTGACCGAGAATTGCTATATTTTATTGCACTTACTAACCATCATAAATTTAGAACAATTCGACAGTAATGTGTAACTACGAAAATGCAAGTTAATTCTCTAATTCGGTATTTAGTTTGTAATTACTAACTAGTAGTTGTTCGTATTGTCCTGCGATCGCTTATGGGAATTGGTAGGGCGTGCAGCGATCGCCATTTACTGGTGGATAGTTGCGTTCCGTCAATGGTTTTGCCAAAGACATCAAACATTTTTCCCAAATAAAATATTTATAGAGATTGTTCGCGTTCGTCATAAGGATCGCCTTCATAAGGTTGGACTCCAGATTTCGGATAATCATCATCACTGGCTTTAAACAGTCTGGAGACTCCATCCCAAATATACTGAACTAAATTTTGTAGCCATTGAAAAATTTTCATTTTGTTTTACTTCTATAAACTAAACTATTGATTTAAAAAATCATTAGAGAATTTTTGTCTGGTTAGGGGATATTCCAAAAGCAGTCCTTCACCCCCTAACAGATAATGTTCGTCTAATGGTCGTCCTTCAATTGAGAGCCAAACTTGTGCTTGGGAATCGATGCTAGTAGCAGTATAAAGAACTTGTGCTACTCGATAAATCATCGAACTGCTGCCACCTCCTTGACTAAATTCACGAGATAAATTTATATAAATACCTGTTTTATTTACGTGTAAGTCAAGTAACTCAGTTTGTTTGGGAATGGTAGTGGTGAAACCAAAAATTGAAGATTGTGCGAATAATTTATTTAAAGCTTTTTGAAGGGCAATTTCTGGAGAAGCTGCAACAATATTGGTAGCTTTTGATGTCAACTGAATACGGTTATCGACAATTTCTAACCAATAAATTTGGGGACTGAATTCAGCCGAATTAACTTGTTCAACAGTAAGCGATTTGATAATATCAGGTAGGATAGCTTTTTGTAAAGCCCACAGAGCCGTAACTTGAGCCATCCCGATCGCTAACAGAATAAATCCAATCCCTATTGGTATAAAATTAGGGGATTTATTAAGCAGTTTCATATTAATATCAATCCCAATTAATAATTAACAAGCTTTTTACTAGTTTTTGCTCTACTTTCTTTCATCTATGTTGTTTCCTAATATTTGTATCAATTGTAAATTTGCGAAGGTTGCTCTCGATCTTTTATAGTTTTAAATTAAGCTAAAAACTTAAAAAAAGTGTGAAGATGGTCAAGAAAAAGGCTTGATTGCTTTTTTATTTTTATTACTAAAATTACCACTCACTTTTTAGGGCTTAATATTTTTAGTTGCTAGTAAAAAGTTTTTCCGAGTTGTTAGCGGAATTTTGACTGGAATCGCTAGTAATTTTATTGGTATTAAGTTTAAAAATGCCGTTGACATGATAAGTTACACCACGATATTTTAGTTGCCAACTTGGCTGAGAAATTAAAACTGTATTTTGAGGTGTTTTTTCCCAAGGTACGCCTCTATACATACCCCTTGTCGTAAAGTTGCTGGTGGGTACAGTAACTTGTCGTTTTGGCTGACAATCGAGTCGGTAACAGCGTTCTAAAAATAGAACGGGATTGAGTTCCCAGCAGGTTTCTAAATGGTCGATTTTATACCTGTGCCAAAAACTAAAGGGATCGATAAATTTGACGTATTGATGAGAAGAAAATAATTGCCGCCAATAGAGTTTAAAGGGAAAACTAATGTCATGTTTTTTTGTTGCTTGAAGTTTCATGTGACCGTCCTCCTTTGCTAGCTTTTAACTTTAGACTAAGCTAATAATTTGAAGAAGTTGTGAGTTAGTTAAACATCGTGTCAATAACATGAACAAAGGCTTCATAGGTATGAAACAATCCATATCTGTCAGATAGTAGATAAGCCTCCAGCCAACTTTCTAGGGTGTGTTCGCTCAACATTTCCATAACTCGCCGTCTGGAGACAGTTAACCGCCATCTTCATCTTCGGGCAGATAATCCGCTATCCAACCATTGGTACTTGATGCGATCGCCATAAGCCTTCTACTTTATGACCGTCTACAAATTCAGGTTCCGTCCAGCCTTTAGGAGTTCGTAAAATAATCATCGGATATCGAGGACGAAAAGCTTATTAGGCGATTGAGGTGAACATAGGTGAAGCTAAGCTAAGGGCGGGAGATGCTCCCCAATGTTCGAGTAATCTCTGTTTAATATGTTCTGCCTTTAGTGGTTTTTTCGGTAAAGGATTATCTCGTAAATAAATCATGCCGACTGCCAGATAATTACAGGTGTGCCAATAAGCATCGATTTTTTTGGCTCTTCCGAGATTAAAGTTTCCACGTTTGTCTGAGTCTGAATACGAGTCATAGTTTTTGAGTCAAAAGAATAAAATCTTTAGATTGGGTACTGGTTCTAATTCTGCAAATTGAGACTTTGGAATACGTTTTGAAGGATTTCGGCAGAATGTTGAAGCTGTTTGATTTCTGTAGGACTGAGTTGAAGGTTAACGGTTTTGAGAATACCGCGTTCGTTAATTACCCTTGGTAAACCCAAACACACATTCTCGATATTGTATAAGCCCTTGACAAGACCGCTAACGGTAAGCACTCGTTCTTGAGAGCGTAAAATAGCTTTAACAATATCGGTAACAACTAAACCGATCGCGTAAGAAGTATATTCTTTTCGCTGGATAATTTCATAAGCAGCGTTTTTTACCCGATTGAAAATAGCCGTTAGTTCGGCGCGCTCGCTCTCGGCTAAATGTTCCCAATCTTGCGATAGTAGTTTTCGACCAGCTACATTCGCCGTACTCCAGACGGGAACTTCACTATCGCCATGTTCGCCGATGATGTAAGCATGAACGCTGCGGGAATCAATATTTAGTTTGTTTGCTAACAACAAGCGAAATCTAGAGGTGTCTAGTACTGTTCCCGAACCAATAACTCTAGAACTAGGAAACCCAGAAATTTTTAGTGCCACGTAGGTCATAATATCGACGGGATTAGTGACAATCAGCAAAATGGCATTAGGACAGTGTTGGACTACATCCCTCAAAATATTTTGATAAATAGCCACATTGCGTTCGAGTAAGCTGAGACGAGTTTCCCCTGGTTTTTGCGCTGCCCCAGCAGTAATAATTACAATATCGGCATCCCGACCAGCATCGGCTACCGTTCCTGCTACTACGTCTGTAGGATCGATAAACGACATTCCATGAACCAGATCCATTACTTCTCCCTCGACTTTTTGCAGGTCGAGATCTTGTAAAACCAGTTCGTCAAAACAGTTTTGAATCAGTAGTGAATAGGCGCAAGCTAACCCTACTTGTCCCAAGCCGATAATTACTCCTTTGCGAGGACGAAGAATCGAGCAGCTTTTGGCTGTAGTGTTAGAAGTAAAAATTTGGTCGAACATATAAGTTTGAGTTATAAGATTTGGTGAGTAATTAGTGGTAGGTTAAAGTTTTGGTTCGAGATAAGTTATAGCACTATTGGTTATTTGCCTCATGGTAAATACCTCGATCGAGTTTAATAATATCGGTTGTCTATTTTTAGATTAGAAATTAAAGTTGAGAAATTTATGAGAACCTATCTCACTAATGCCAAAAATATGATAATTTACTCTTACATGAGACGGAGAGTACAATGGCTGGACGTTTTGAGGGATTAAACGTTCTTAGTTCGTGAATTTTGAATGCCAATTTACATCTGTCTTCCCTGAATGCCGAATAGCTGTGTCAATAGTACTATATGTCACTTGCTCTCATTCATTGAGGTTTGAAATCAATTCCAAATATTCATCGCGAAAATAGCGCAGAGTGCTTAATACGGGATTGGGTGCCGATTGCCCAAGACCACATAAGCTAGTGTATTTAACCATTTCGCACAATTCTTCTAATTGTTCTAAGTCAGTCAAAGATGCCGTACCTTGTCGAATTTTTGTTAGTAACTGATATAACTGAACCGTTCCCGCTCGACATGGTATACATTTACCACAAGACTCATCCATACAAAATTCCATAAAAAAGCGAGCTACATCTACCATATTGGTGGTTTCATCCATGACAATCGCTCCACCAGAACCCATAATCGAACCCAGTTCTGATAGAGATTCGTAGTCTACAGGAGTATTAAAAGCCGCAGCAGGAATACAGCCGCCAGAAGGACCGCCAGTTTGCACAGCCTTGGCTTTACCGCCATCGGGAACACCACCACCCATTTCTGCTACGATTTGCTGTAAGGTAGTTCCCATCAGTACTTCAATTAAGCCCGTATTGCAAACCTTTCCTGCCAGAGAAAAGACTTTAGTTCCTTTACTGTTTTCGGTGCCAATACTAGCAAACCAATCGGCACCCTTACGAATAATTGTGGGAATATTGGCAAAGGTTTCGACATTATTAATTAGAGTCGGACAACCCCATAAGCCAGATTCGGCAGGATAGGGAGGACGGGGACGAGGAATACCCCGCTTGCCTTCGATCGATGCCATTAAAGCCGTTTCTTCGCCACAGACAAACGCACCCGCCCCAATCCGTAGCTCGATTTTAAAATCAAACGGAGATTCAAATATTTGACTGCCTAATAAACCTAACTGTTTTGCCTGACGAATTGCTGTTTGCAGGCGATCGATCGCCAAAGGATATTCGCCGCGCACGTAAATATAACCATGACTCGCCCCGACAGCATAAGCGGCGATCGCCATACCTTCGATAACTCTATGGGGGTCGCTTTCTAACACGCTGCGATCCATAAACGCTCCAGGATCGCCTTCATCGGCATTACAAATGACAAATTTACGTTCTCCTTTTGCCTTAGCTACCGTTGCCCACTTTAGACCCGTAGGATATCCCGCGCCACCTCTACCCCTCAAACCACTTTGAGAGATGCTTGCTACTACTGATTCTGGAGTCATTTCCAGTAAGGCATGGTGTAGTCCTCGATAACCATCAGCAGCAATATATTCTTTAATATTTTCTGGATCGATCGCACCACTGTTTTCTAAGACAATCTTTAACTGTCGGGTAAAGAATGGGTGACTATTTGGTTGATATTGAGACGGAGTAAGAACTGAGTCTTGATTCATACCTACAGATGTCACTATTTCACTGACAGTCTCTGGCGTAATGCGATCGTAGAGAGTTCCTTGAGGATCGACTCTAACTAAGGGTCCGCGACTGCACAATCCCATACAGCCGACACCCGAAACAGCTACTGTTTCCGCCAGTCCCTTCTCCTTTACCGCTCGTTCTATCTGCTCTTTTACTAATAGTCCCCCTGCCGATAAACATCCTCCTACGGTACAGCAACGAATAGTAGGTTGTTGTTGTTTTTCCTTTTGGCTACTGACGATCGCTCTAAGTTCTTCAAAATCCATGATGCAAACATTCCTCAACTCGACTGAGAACAGATGCAGAAGTTTGATGTCCTGCCACTTTGCCATCTACTACCACCGCAGGAGCAATGCCGCAAGCACCCAGACAACGGGCAGTAAGTAGCGACAGTTGACCATCTGAAGTAGTTTCTCCTGCTTTAACTTGGTGCTGTTGTTCTAAGCTGGCTAATAAATTAGCTGCTCCTTTGACATAACAAGCAGTACCCATACAGACAACGCAAGTGTGTTTTCCTTTTGGGTTTAAAGTAAAAAAATGATAAAAGGTGGCTACTCCGTAAACCCTGCTAGGCGGGAGTTTAAGGCTGTGAGCGATATAAAGCAGTAAATCTTCCTCTAGATAGCCAAACAACTCTTGTGCTTGATGCAACACTTCAATCAGAGCATCTGGTGCATATTGGTGACGTTTCATTGTCGCCGATAACATCCGTAACCGCTTATCGCCACTGGGATGTAGTTGTGATTTTTTTTTAGTAACTGACATTTTTCGCTCTAATGGTTAATGGTTTATCGTCTCCTGCCACACCATAGTTGCAGTTAAGTTTTTTCTCGCCAGAGTAGTTTTCATTATTTTTTCCTCAAGTGCTAGAAAAAATTTAATCGCCAGAAATTGGCTTCGATTTCAGATTAGAAAAACTACTTGAAGAATTTGTGAAGCATTAAAAAAAAAGTAAAATTTGATACAGAAAATATGATATATTTGTGGTGTAGAAATAAGGAGAAACTAAAATGTCTATTCAAAACCAAGCTCGTTCTCTTTTAATGCGCCATCACAAGTTAGTTATGAATCGCGAAAGATCTATGTTGGCTCGTACTGCTGCTGATATTGGCGTAAATGTCGATCCTAAATATCACAATCACATTCAAGGTAAAGCTCTCAATGATTTCGATCTAGTTTACGATCGCTCTCATGCAGCTATGAGTTGAGAATCTAAAAGACAATTGAATATTTTTAAAGCAAATGCAGTTAAATTTTAAGCAGTTGGCATTAGCAATAAATGGAGTGTAATTTCCCAGAGAAAGCACTCCATTTTTGGTTTTGGTTGCTGTTTGCTTAATTTTTACTATTACTTATCTTCACAAGTTTCTCAACTTATTTGGATACAACAGAATCATCAGCCTCAAATAGGCGTAAAAAGCTAAAAAATAGAGGAATTGGGATTTATGGTAGCAACAGTAAATCGCTACGGAGAACTGTTACAAGACCGCGAACGAGCTTTTGTTCTCTGGTTTGAAGATGTGGGTATGTCAGACGTTTCTTTAGTAGGTGGCAAGAACGCTTCTTTAGGAGAAATGATCCGACAGTTAACGCCACAGGGAATTAAAGTTCCAGGAGGTTTTGCCACTACTGCCTATGCCTATCGCTTCTTTATCGAAAGAGCGGGACTAGAAACTAAGCTGCGCCAACTATTTGCCGATCTCAATGTGGAAGATGTCAACAACCTCAAGCTGCGGGGCAAGCAAGCCAGAGCATTAATTCTTAATACTCCTTTCCCCAAAGAATTAGAGACTGCTATAACCCAAGCCTACAGTCAATTATGCCAGCGATACAGCATCGACTTTCAATATTGCGATCGCTTTGAAGGAGAAGAAAAAGAACTGTGCCACCAGTATACTTATAACGTCGATGTAGCGGTTCGTTCCTCTGCTACTGCCGAAGATCTACCCGATGCGAGCTTTGCAGGACAGCAGGAAACCTATCTCAATGTTTGTGGCATTCCCAACGTTCTCGAAGCCTGTCATAAATGCTTTGCGTCTTTATTTACCGATCGCGCTATTTCCTATCGTACCCTTAAAGGTTTCGACCACTTTAACGTCGCTCTTTCAGTTGGCGTACAAAAGATGGTGCGTTCGGACTTGGCAACGTCTGGAGTTATGTTTTCTATCGATACTGAAACGGGCTTTAGAGATGTCGCGTTAATTACTGCGGCATACGGCTTGGGTGAAAATGTGGTTCAAGGTGCGGTCAACCCCGATGAATATATCGTTTTTAAACCAACTTTACGCCAGGGCTATCGTCCAATTTTGGAAAAACGCCTCGGCAGTAAAGAAATTAAGCTGGTGTACGACATCGGTGGTAGCAAGCTGACTAAAAATATTCCTACCTCGCCTTCAGAAAGAATTAAATATGCCATTGATGACGATGAAATTCTCACTCTAGCTAAATGGGCGTGTCAGATCGAACGGCATTACTCTAAACTACGTCGAGTTTATACCCCAATGGACATCGAATGGGCAAAAGACGGAGTGACGGGAGAATTATTTATCGTTCAAGCCCGTCCCGAAACAGTGCAGTCCCAAAAAGCGATCGATGTCTTGCAGACATATAAACTTGTCGAAACTGGTACTAATGTTTTGGCGACAGGCAGGGCAGTAGGCGAAAAAATTGGTAGGGGTAAAGCCAGAGTTATCTTGGATGTTACTCAAATCGATAAATTCCAGCCAGGAGAAGTTCTCGTCACCAATAAAACCGATCCCGACTGGGAACCAATTATGAAACAAGCCAGCGCGATCGTCACTAACCAGGGGGGAAGAACCTGTCATGCAGCGATAATCGCCCGCGAAATGGGTATACCCGCAATTGTCGGCTGCGGTGATGCCACTAAAAATATTCAAACAGGACGAGAAGTTACGGTTTCTTGTGCCGAAGGAGAAAGCGGTAAAGTCTATGCTGGTTTGATTCCGTTTACCGTCGAATCTACTCAATTGAAAGATCTACCTTCAACTAGAACCCAAATTTTAATGAATGTCGGAAATCCCGAATCAGCTTTTAGCCTTTCGGCTTTACCCTGCGACGGTGTGGGTTTGGCAAGGTTAGAATTTATCATCGCCAACCAAATTAAAGTTCATCCCATGGCGTTGCTGGAATTTGACAAACTGTCAGAATCTACCGAAAAAGTAGCGATTGCGAAGCTAGTCGGAGACATCGCTCGCCTGACGGTTAATTACCCACACAAACCCGATTTTTTTGTCGATAAATTAGCTAGAGGTATTGCTACTATTGCCGCAGCATTTTATCCCCAACCAGTTATCGTGCGAATGTCAGACTTTAAGAGTAACGAATATGCCAACCTGTTGGGGGGCAAACAGTTCGAGCCATCTGAAGAAAATCCGATGCTGGGTTGGCGTGGTGCCAGTCGCTATTACGATCCTAAATATCGCCAGGGTTTTGCATTGGAATGTCAGGCATTCAAACGAGTGCGCGATGAGATGGGTTTGACTAATGTTATCCCGATGATTCCCTTCTGTCGCACTCCCGATGAAGGACGTAAAGTGTTGGCAGAGATGGCAAAAAATGGTTTGGTCAGAGGCGAAAACGGTTTGCAAGTATACGTCATGTGCGAACTGCCCAGTAACGTACTGTTGATAGACGAATTTAGTCGGGTATTTGACGGCTTTTCCATCGGTTCTAACGATCTAACCCAGCTGACATTAGGACTCGATCGCGATTCTTCTCTAGTGGCACATCTTTTTGACGAACGCAACCATGCCGTTCAAAATATGCTGGCTATGGCGATCGCTGCCGCCCGACGCAACCACCGCAAAATCGGCATCTGCGGACAAGCACCAAGCGATTATCCAGAGTTTGCCGAGTTTTTAGTGAACCAGGGTATTGATTCGATTAGTCTCAATCCCGATGCGGTGCTTAAAACCAGACTTCAAGTAGCCGCAGTAGAAAGCAATATTAATCATTAAAAGAGGAGTTCCAAATGATGATAAACAAAATCTTAGTAGCAGTAGACTATTCAGAAAGAAATAAATCTGTTTATAACTCGGCAGTATCTCTAGCTAAAAGTACGGGAGCAACATTAATGCTGCTGCACATCTTATCCGAAGACGAATCAGGATATCCCACTCTGCCTACTTATGCTAACTATTACCCGATCTTGGAAGATCGCGAGTATGAATTATATAAAGAAAGATTGGCAGAGTATCAACAACAGGGAATTAATTTCTTAAAAAATCTAACTCAGAAGGCTACAGAAGCAGGAGTTAACACCGAACATACCCAATTAATTGGCGATCCAGGACGAATGATTTGCGAACTAGCCGATACTTGGGGGACAGATTTGATTTTAGTAGGCAGTCGCGGACTGAAAGGACTAAAAGAAATGTTTCTCGGCAGCGTTAGTAACTATGTAACCCATCATGCACCTTGTTCGGTGCTAATCGTACGTGAGGCGATCGCCAATGGCTCGAATTTTGATGCGAGCGAGCGAGAAACTTCGGCAACCACAGTTGACAGCTAAAATCGCTTACCTACCAACTATTAGCTACTAACCACCAACCAAAGAAATGTTTGACATAATTTTGGCGGCAATAGATCGCTCTACAGCAAATAAACGAGTGTTTGAAGAAGCTTTATCTCTGGCTCAAGCCACCAAAGCTAAGTTAATTTTACTGCACGTTTTATCGGCAGAAGAACCAGACAGTCCGATTCTGTCTCGCTATCCGACAGTTAGCCGACATCATCATTATTTACATCTCGATCCCGAACTCGTTCGTCTTGCAGATACTATGTATCACCAGCAATGGAAAGCTTTTGAAGCTGAAGGACTAAAGATACTGCGTTCTTTTAGAGATCGCGCGATCGCCGCAGGTGTAACAACTGAATTCAGTCAAATTACAGGTCATCCCAGTTCGACTATTTGCGATTTTGCTAGCTCTTGCCATGCCGAGGTAATAGTTATCGGCAGACGGGGTTTTTCGCAACTGAAAGAATTGTTGGTAGGTAGTGTTAGCAACTACGTAATACACCATGCTCCTTGTTCGGTAATGCTGGTTCCGACTGCGAGAGAACCAGAGCGGAATTATGGAGCGGAAACTATGGTATCGACAAAAATAGCAAACAAATATTTATTTAACAGCAGAGGGAAACCATGACCATTAAACTCATTCCCCACAAACCAGACAACATAATCGGAATCAATATCGATGGCAAAATTGAAGTCGAAGATATCGATCGCGTAATCGAACTAATCGAGAAGCAACTGCAACGGAGAGGAAAATTAAGAGTGTATGCAGAAGTAGAAAACTGGACGGGAATGTCTTTGGAAGCTTTTATTAAAGACCTGAAATTTAGCTTACAACACTTTAAAGATTTTGAGAAAGAAGCGATCGTCTCCGATCGCCAGTGGCTGAAAAATTTAGCAGCAGTAGGTAATTCTTTGTTTTCTGGCATCGAAGTCAAACATTTTACCTTTGCCGATCGAGATAAGGCACTGAAATGGATAAGTAGTTAGTTGCAAGGTATGTAATGATTGCTGCCAAAAATTTAGTAATTGGTTACGGTAATAGCTTGCGGTGTGATGATGGTGTTGGAGTAAGAGTAGCGGAAATGGTTGCCGATTGGCACTTGCCGAAGGTGCGATCGCTTGCTGTCACTCAATTAACTCCCGAACTAGCTCAGGATCTGGCTGGAGTAGACTCGATCATTTTTGTCGATGCCTGTCAGGCAGTCGATACCGATACTGTAGAAGTATGTGCTTTAAAACCATTGGCTACAACTCAGCTTCACAGTCACTTTGGCGATCCTAGAGCCTTACTAAGTCTTACTTTAGCGATCTACGGCAAATGTCCCCAGGCGTGGTGGGTAATTATACCAGCTACAAATTTTCAACTAGGCGAAAGTTTATCTTCTTTAGCTAAAAAAGGAATTGCTTTGGCTTTAATTCAGATTAGAGCCATTCTAAATGGCAATTGTCAGACTATGACAACAGCTACCGACATCAAATACAACTCATGCACGAAGTAAGTATGATGCAAAATACTCTAGAAATTGCCTTCGATCGAGCCAGACAAAACGGGGCGACACAGATAGAATGTCTGACGCTGAATATTGGCGAGTTATCGGGAGTAATTCCCGAAGCTTTAGAATTTGCCTTTGAAATTTTGATTGCAGGAACGATGGCAGAAAATGCCTCGCTAGAAATTAACCTCATTCCCGTTACTTGTTATTGTCAACGATGCGATCGCAATTTTCAACCCCAAGATTTTGTTTATCGATGTCCTCAATGTCAGCAAATAAGTACCAACATTCTTACTGGTAGTGAATTGGAATTAGCATCCCTAATAGTTAGTTAGTAGTTAGTGCTTGTTAATGGAGAAATTATCAGATGTGTAAAGACTGTGGCTGTAGTAATGCGATCGATAATGTAGCAATCGAAAATTCTCTTGGAATTTTACCAACAACTCCTCAAGTAAAAGCAACACACCAACGTCAAATCGAGATTAATCGAGGTATTCTTAGTAAAAACGATCGCCTGGCAGCGCAAAACCGCAACTATTTTAAATCAAAAGAATTATTGGTTATTAACTTGTTATCTTCACCAGGAGCGGGCAAGACAGCTCTAATCGAAAAAATGCTGCAAAACTATCAAAATAACATCGATATTGGGGTGATTGTTGGCGATTTAGCTACGGATAACGATGCTCGTAGACTACAAAATTGGGGCGCACCAACAGTTCAAATTACTACTGGTAACGCCTGTCACTTAGAAGCCAACATGGTTGCTAAAGCTGCCCAGAAACTCGATCTAGATAATTTTAACTGGCTAATTATTGAAAATGTCGGTAATTTAGTTTGTCCTGCCGCTTACGACTTGGGGGAAGATTTGAGAGTGGTGTTGCTGTCTGTTACCGAAGGTGAAGATAAACCTTTAAAGTATCCAACTATGTTTAAATCAGCACATATAGTAGTTATTAATAAAATCGATCTGGCTGAAGCCGTAGAATTCCAAAGAGATATAGCGATCGCCAATATTCGAGAAATTGCTTCGCAAGCTCAAATTTTCGAGGTTTCAGCCAAAACAGGTACGGGAATCGATCGCTTTTATACTCATTTATTACATTCATCAATGAACGATGAGCTTTTTTTTTAATGAGCAATAAGTAGTTAGCAATAAACAATGGGAGTTTAACTGCTTATTGTTTATTGTAATTAACCTCTGCTACTGTAATTTGGGTGGCAGCAGGATTGAGCATAGCTGCGGGATGTGGTTTGTGGCAACTTGATTTAATCGCAACGATTTTAGCTTTAATCGCGTTGCGACTGGTAAAAGAATCGAGCATTATTTATAAATTAGTTAATGATTTCTAAGGGGCTAAAGTTTGAAAGCACACTTCACAAGTTTCTCAAATTTTTACCCTAATTTTTATTAAAGCGATCGAGCCAATTACTCGAACTGCTACGCAAATATCGCTTTCAAAATCTTTGCTCCAATACCAAAGTGAGTTAGTCATGACTTTCCATCCTCCGATTTGGTCGTTAAATGCCGAGGAAGTTTATCTCAACCAGGCTACTGCTGCCGAAGGACTTGCCGATAGTGAAGCTGAGGTAAAACTAAAACAGTATGGTGCCAACGAACTACCAGAACCGCCTCAGCGTTCTTTGCTACTGCAACAAGGTAATAATAATGCTTATTGCCAAGAACTCATCCCACTAATCAAGGAGAATTTCGGGTATTTAAAGTTATTTTGTAGTTCAGTCATTTCATTTAACATTTATTATTAATTTTCATCTGTGCCACAAATAATAAAATTTTCATAATTTTGCTAAGTTAAATTTGAATTTGAATGTTCGGCGTGTAGTTGAATCATATAAGCTACTATTCCCGTCCAGCCTGTTTGATGGGACGCACCCAAACCCGCACCATTATCGCCGTGAAAGTACTCGTAGAAATAGATATAGTCGCGCCAGTGAGGATCGTTTTGAAACTTTTCGATACCGCCATATACAGGACGCTTATCTAAATCGTCTCGTAAAAAGATTTTAGTCATCCGCATAGAGAGTTCCAGAATAATTGCCTGAAGATTTTTTAATTCTCCCGAACCTGTAGGAAATTCTATTTGAAAATCATCTCCCAGATACTTATAAAAGTTTTGTAAGGCTTCTATGAGTAAATAATTAATCGGAAACCAAATAGGACCGCGCCAGTTAGAATTACCGCCAAACATTCCCGAATTGGATTCTGCTGGCTGATAGTCTACTTTGTATTCATTCTCGTTTACCTGCAAGACAAAAGGTTTATCCTGATGATATTTAGAGACGGAACGAATGCCATAGGAACCTAAAAACTCGGTTTCGTCGAGCACATAAGCCAGTAACCTTTGTAGTTTATTAGGTTTGCCATCATTTCTTTTAGTGGCATAGCATAAAGCCAGTAGTCTTTTTGCACCCATGCCTTTTGTTTCCATACAGGCAACATTTTTCTTGAGATCGGGACGATTGTTGATAAACCACTCTAAACGCTTTTTAAATCCTGATAAATTCTCGATCGTTGCGGGTTCGAGAACGTTGACCCCCAAAAGAGGAATTAAACCTACAAGCGATCGCACTTTTAAAAAACATCTATCGCCATTGGGAAAGTTAATTACATCGTAATAAAAGCCATCTTTTTCATCCCATAAAGAAACCCCATCACCGACATGGTTCATGGCATCGGCAATATAAAGAAAATGTTCGAAAAACTTACTGGCAACATCTTCATAAGGGGGACGCTCTCGCGCCAATTCCAGAGCAATATTTAGCATTCCCAGACTATACATTCCCATCCAAGAAGTAGCGTCTGCTTGTTCTAAATATCCTCCTGTGGGTAATTCTGCCGAGCGATCGAATACCCCTATATTATCTAAACCTAAAAAACCCCCTTCAAAAACGTTTTTTCCCCCAGCATCTTCGCGGTTGACCCACCAGGTAAAGTTCAGTAATAGCTTTTGAAAAATACGCTCTAAAAAATCGAGATCTTTGCGCTTCCAATACTTTTGTTCGATAGTATATATCTGCCAGGCTGCCCAAGCCTGTACGGGTGGGTTAACATCGCTCAATGCCCATTCATATGCCGGAATTTGTCCGTTGGGATGCATATACCATTCTCTGGTAAGGCGAGAAAGCTGGAGTTTGGCATAGTCGGGGTCGAGTACAGCTAGAGGAATTAAATGAAAAGCTAAGTCCCAGGCTGCATACCAAGGATATTCCCACTTATCGGGCATAGAAATAATATCATCATTAAAAAGATGCTTCCACTCCGAGTTTCTGCCAGATTTACGCGCTTCTGGAGGAGCAACAGTATTGGGATCGCCCTGTAGCCAATCTTCGACAACATAATAATAAAACTGTTTGCTCCATAACATCCCCGCAAAAGCCTGTCGCTGGACTCGACGTTTATCTTCTGAGATGGGATGGGGATTAATCCAGTGATAAAATTCGTCTGCTTCTTGTTGTCTTTGTTGGAAGATGCGATCGCATTCAGCAAAAGGATTTTCTAAAGAATTGACATTAGCTAATCTCAGTTGGATTGTTTGGCTTTTACCAGGAGCGATCGATAGCTGATAATGCGCGCTAAATTTAGTGCCAATTCGGTTTGGGTTTACTGCTTCTTGTTTGCCTCGAACGATATAGTTATTAATGCCGTCTTTAACATAGGGAGAAGCATTGGGTTGTCCGAATAGTAATTCGTTGTTAGTTTCGTTTTCGGTAAACAGTAGGGGTGTTTCGCGAAACGCCCCTACAGGGTGGGCGCTGTCTTGGTGCGCGTTCCCTTGCGGAAAAGTGCGGTCTTGGGGGGTCGCACCGCAATATAACCAGCGTTTTCCTAAACTGGGATGATCTGCTTCGATAACGCTGTAATTATCTTGTTGGGAATAAATTTTTAATTTTGGTTTTGGAACATCTTTAAACCAAGACCAAGTATTGCGAAACCAGAGAGTAGGTAAAATATGTAGGGGTTTGGTTTCATCACCGCGATTATATGCCGTAACTCTAATTAAAATGTCTTCGTCGCTGTTTTTAGCATATTCAATAAATATATCAAAATATTTATCTTCGTCAAAAATTCCCGTATCTAATAACTCATATTCTGGCTCGTGTTTGCCCCGTCTTTTATTTTCTCGAACTAAATCTCCATAGGGATATTCATGCTGAGGATATTTATAGAGATACTTCATATAAGAATGAGTCGGGGTATTATCCAAATAGAAGTAATACTCTTTGACATCTTCCCCATGATTGCCTTGATTGCCAGTCAAACCGAACATCTTTTCTTTGATAATCGGATCGCGTTCGTTCCAAAAAGCTAAAGCAAAACACAGACGCTGATGGTTGTCACAAATACCCGCAATGCCATCTTCTCCCCATCGATAAGCACGAGATAAAGAATCTTGGTGAGAAAAATAATCCCAAGCCGAACCAGACTCGCTATAATCTTCTCTAACCGTTCCCCATTGCCTTTCGCTAATATAAGGACCCCAGCGCGTCCAATAAGCCAAGCGTTCTCGATTTTCTTCTAGTCTTTGTTTTTCTGCAATCATATTAATTACTGTTCTTGATAGTTCCACAACAGACCACCATCGACATAGAAAGTCGAACCTGTAATATATCTAGCTTCATCGGATGCAAGAAATGCCACCAACCCCGCTACATCTTCTGGTTCTCCCAAACGTCCCAAAGGAATGTTTTGCGTAACTTTTTTAAGCTGTTCGGGATTGTTGAGTAGCTTTTCATTAATGGGTGTAGCGATCGCACCTGGAGCAACATTGTTTATTGTAATTCCCATTGAGCCTAGTTCTACAGCCAGATTACGGGTTATCATCTTTACTCCGCCCTTACTAGCGCAATAGGCTGTAAAGTGAGGGAAAGGCAGTTCTTCGTGAACGGAACTGATGTTAATGATTCTGCCTGGGTTATTAGTTTCTCGGAAATGTCTGACTACGGCTTGAGTGCTAAAAAACACAGCTTTGAGGTTGACGTTTAATACTAAGTCATAATCTTCTTCTGTGACATCCCAAAAATCGGCTCGTTTTTCTAACCCTGCATTGTTGACTAATATATCGACTTTGCCGAAATAATTAATACCTTCTTCGACTAAATTATTAATTTCTCGAACTTTACTCAAGTCTGCTCGTACAATTAGAGCTTCAGAACCTATTTGCTCTATCTCCTGTTTGACTTTTTGTGCCTCATCAGGATGAGAACGATAGTTAATCACAATTTTTGCTCCTTCTCGTGCCAAGCGATCGCATAAAGCTTGTCCGATACCTCCACTACCACCAGTAACGATCGCGACTTTGTTTTCTAGTTTCATAGTTTTAACTTTGTTTGATACCAAATTAGAGTTGGAAATAGCGCGATCGCGAAAGAGACTAAATCAATTAATTTCTGTCATGGGAATGTTAAATCATTTTCCACTTCATCTCTTGACCTGCCCATAAGGGAACGAGTCCAGATTCAGGAAATGGAACTTCATCAGGAATACGCCAGGTTGTTTTAGTCAAAATAATCTGTTCTGTATTGCGCGGGAGTTGATAAAAATCTGCTCCGTAAAAACTGGCAAAAGCTTCGAGTTTATCGAGGGAATTAGCACTTTCAAAAGCTGCTGTGTATAGTTCCATAGCATGGAGAGCCGAATAACAACCCGCGCAACCACAGGAACTTTCTTTGCTATTGCGGGGATGGGGCGCGCTATCAGTACCTAGAAAAAATTTGGGATTGCCAGATGTTGCTGCTTGCAAAAGTGCCAAGCGATGCTGTTCTCGTTTCAAAATTGGTAAGCAATAAAAATGGGGCTGAATGCCACCTTGGAATATAGCATTACGGCTAAACAATAGATGTTGTGGTGTAATCGTGGCAGCGATCTTGTTAGTTGCCAGGACAAACTGCACGGCATCGGCAGTGGTAATGTGTTCGAGTACCACCCGCAGTTTGGGAAATCGCTTCTTGAGGGGAATTAAATGTTTCTCGATAAACACCTTCTCGCGGTCAAATATATCAACATCTCCATCGGTCACTTCCCCGTGAAGTAATAAAGGTATGTCTACCTGTTCCATCATTTCAAAGACGCGATCGCACTTACTAATGTCCGTCACACCGAAATCTGAATTGGTGGTTGCACCCGCAGGATAGTATTTTATCGCTTTGACAAACTGAGATGCCTTAGCTGCGATAATTTCTTCGGGGCTGGTATTGTCGGTGAGGTAGAGGGTCATCAGTGGCTCAAACTGTTTGCCAGTGCGAATTGCTGCTTTTATGCGCTCGCGATAGTCAGCAGCATCAGCTACTGTGCGTATCGGAGGCTTTAGATTCGGCATGATGATGGCGCGTGCAAACTGACGTACTGTATGGGGCAGGACTGCTTTGAGTGCTTCGCCGTCTCGTAGATGCAGATGCCAGTCGTCGGGTCTAGTAAGAGTAAGATTTTGCATTTTTCTATGATAAAACACCTAAAGGAAGTATTATGAGGCTTTAGCCATTAATATCTATAGTTGACAACGGCGAGCGCTATGTGCCAATTACTGGGAATGAACTGCAATGTCCCTACGGATATTTGCTTTTCTTTTGAAGGATTTTCTGCACGAGGAGGAAAAACTGACGACCATCGTGATGGTTGGGGTATTGCTTTCTTTGAAGGCAAAGGATGTCGGCTTTTTATCGATGCCAAACCCTCAATTAGTTCTCCAATCGCCGAAGTGGTAAGACACTACCCCATCCACTCTACCCATGTAATTGCCCATATTCGCAAAGCCACGCAAGGGGAAATTGCTCTGGAAAACTGCCACCCCTTTCGTCGGGAACTGTGGGGAAAGTATTGGGTATTTGCTCACAATGGAGATTTACCAGATTTTCACCCTCAATGTTTGGGGTTTTATCATGCTGTGGGGAAAACCGATAGTGAAAGAGCGTTTTGCTTAATACTAGAAACGTTAAGACAACGCTTTCCGTCAGGTCAGCCAAATCTAAAAGAACTATATTTAGCTCTACAGGAAATCACCGATCTAATTTCTACTTATGGTATTTTTAATTACTTACTATCTGAAGGAGAGCATTTTTTTGCTCACTGCTCAACCAAGCTTAGTTATATTGTACGGCAAGCACCGTTTGCTGCGGCACACTTAATTGACCAAGATGTAACTGTAGATTTCCAAGAATTGACTACTCCAAGCGATCGCGTTGCTGTTATCGCGACTACTCCCCTCACCGATAATGAAGTTTGGACGCAAATCCAATTCGGAGAACTGCTAGTATTTCAAGACGGTTTGCCCTTAAAATTTACATAGATAAGATCGAATATGGTATCGGAAAAAGATAAAATTCTGGTTGCAGGTGCTACGGGTGGTGTCGGACAGCTGGTAGTAGCAAAACTACTAACCAAAAACCTTCAGGTTCGAGCTTTGACTAGAACTAAAGCCAAAGCAGCATCAATGTTTGACAATAGAGTTGAGGCTGTAGAGGGAGATATTCGTTATCCCAATACTCTAGCTGAAGCTGTACGGGATATAAATTATATTATTTGCTGTACGGGAACTACTGCTTTTCCTTCTCTGCGTTGGGATTTTACCAATTTCTTTCAACCCTCTAATACTCCTGAAGCAGTAGATAGTAAAGGAGTAAAGAATCTAGTTGCTGCTGCACCGCCAGATTTAAAAAGATTAGTATTTGTCTCTTCGGCAGGGGTATTACGAAAAGATGAACTGCCCTACAATATTCTCAATGCCTTCGGGGTACTTGATGCTAAGTTGGCAGGAGAAAAAGCGATTGTCACTTCTGGTATTCCCTATACAATTATCAGACCAGCTAGATTAATTGATGGTCCTTATACTTCCTATGATTTAATTACACTGCTTCGGGCTAAAACCGATGGTAAGAAAGGAGTAAAAATAGAATCAGGAGATTGCTTTGGCGGCGAAACCAGTCGTATCGACGTAGCTAATGCTTGCGTAGAATCATTATTTTCTGACAGTACGATCGATAAAGATTTTTCAATTGTCAACGATGGGGAAAGACCTAAAAATATTGATTGGTTGCAACTTTTCTCGCGATTGTAAGTATTAATTTTTTAGTGCGATATTCTTAAATAAATTCAACCTCTACTCCCTGCGCCGTTTGCTCAATTAAATAATCTACTACAGCAGTAAAATTGTTTGCTTGTTGATATACTTCATATTGCCGTCGAGCGCCATTACCTCGTTCTAAAGTACGCTGCACTAACGAGGACAAGGTCAGCCAATCTCCTAATTGTTCTAATGCAGGACGCAGGTAGTTTAGAAAACTAGTGGTTAATTCTACACCAGAAACCGAACGCGATCTTCCAACCTCAATTAAATTTCCGCTCAAACCGTAACGTGCTGCTTGCCAACGAGCTATTTGCAATAATTGATATTTTGGGGGGACAAAAGCAATGCCCTGTTTAATTTCGTTGTAGCAAGTCCGTACGAGTCCTCTAACTAATCCAGCCTGCATCAAAGCTTCGTCAATTGTCAAACAAACGTCGGCAACGCGAAACTCAATCGTGGGAAACGTTTCTGACAGACGCACATCCCAGTAAATTTTAGTGGGATCGTCGATCGCACTTGCCGTAATGATTTCTGCGATCGTCGCTTGATAGTCTTCGTAATCCTTAAAAAATAATGTTGGACCTGTTTGAGGCAGACGCGACCAGATTTCAGTTCGGTAGCTAGCATATCCCGTGACTTGACCCAACCAAAAAGGGGAGTTGGCAGAAAGAGCTAAAAGAACAGCTAGCCAATTCTGAACGCGGTTAAGTACAGCAACCGCCATTTCTTTATCTTCTAAACCAACATGAACATGACAACCAAATATAACTAGCTCTCGCACTATTTGCTGAAAATCTTCTTCTAAGCTTTGATAGCGTTGTTTGGAGGTAATAGGCTGCTTCCAGCTTGAGAAAGGATGAGTACCTGCGGCAACAATCTTTTTGCCATCTTTAGCTGCAGCTTCAATTACTGCGCGACGCGATCGCACTAACTGAGCGCGAACCTCTTCTAAACTATGACAAACTTCAGTAGCAATCTCAATTTGAGAGCGATGAATTTCTGACTGTACTGTATCTTCACTTAATCTCTGTCGAGCAAGGGGAAGAATTTTTCCCGAGCTTGCGGCTAACTCTCTAGTTTGCGGCTCGACAATTTGATATTCTTCTTCGACACCTAAAGTAAATTCTGGTAGACTCATTCAAGTTTCGGAATTTCTTTAGTTATATCTTATCGATGAAGTAATCTAACCGACTATTTTTCTAATCCTTATTTTCTTATTAGAAATGTTGGAAAAAAGAGTAGCCAACTTATTTCAAATTTCGATACTGTCGGTCTTTAGTCGTAAAGTACTTCTCTACGGTCTTTTTAGCACCTAATGCACTTTCGTATTCTTCTCCTCCTTCTTTTTCTAAGCGTTCCCTAACCTTGGCTCTTATCTGAGAAACTACCTTACCGTTGGTCAAACGAGTTTGCTTCCAATCTAGAATTGGTTGAGGGTAGCTATTATTGTATTTTCTAGTCAACAGTTGCTCCATACTGTGACCTCGCAGTTCTGGTAGCCAGTGGCGCACGAACTGTAACTCTGGATCTTTCTCCTGTAAATTTTTAGTTGGATTATAGATTCTAAAAGTCTTACTCATGGGGTTAGTAATTCCCGACTGCATTTGCCATTGCCAATGATTAATAGCAATGTCGCCATCAACTAGACGGGACATAAAGTAACGCGCCCCGTGATGCCAGGAAACACCACAGTTTATAGTTAAAAATGTCGCACACATCGAGCGCATCCGAAAATTCATCCAGCCCATTCGATTTAGCTGACGCATTGAAGCATCGACCAGTGGAAAACCAGTTTGTCCTTTGCACCAAGCCAGAAATAACTTTTGTTTCTCGACCCCTAGTTCTTCGGGAGAATACCAGTCGTCAAACTCTGAGTAGCGATTTTGTACTACCAGTTGGGGATGGAAATACAGTCTTTGGGTAAATTTATCATGCCAGCGTAGGCGATCTAAAAAGGCTGAAAGCGCAAAGGCGTTTTTTGATTTGGGTAATAGTTTCTGTAGTAATTTTGATGCTTCTTGATATACTGTTCGAGTTGAAATTGTACCGAAAACTAAATGGGGCGAAAGATGAGAAGAAGCCCCTCGTTGAGCTAGCCAGGGACGAGACATTCGCCAGTGATAGCCACGATATCTATAGCCTAAAAAATCCCGAAGCGTTTTATCTGCTTCATTTTCACTGCCGACAAAGTAATGCAACTTCTGGGCTTCCCAATAATGGCAATATTTCTGCTGGAGTTCGTCCCACTCTATTTGTCCTAAAGTGAGTTGGGGAGTATTAATCTTTTTGGGTCGGGGATGAAGCGATCGCTCCTGATAATCGTGATAATTTTGCCAGTAAGTTTCGTAGCATTCCTCATTTTGAAGGAAATGATTTTTACCAATATGCGTTTCTAAGTTATGCTGCCGATAAAAATCAAGTATCTGAAGGTCGCGATCGATACCATATTGTACTTGTACATCTTGGTTGAAGTAAAGCTTTGGCTGTTTGCCTAATGCCAAGAGCGATCGCGTAATAGCTCGAATAATGGCAACCGATTCGCCTTCAAAGAAATACAGTTTGCTACCTAGTTTTCTTAAGTTAACATCTAAATTGGTTAGAGACTCGAATAAGAATCGTACTCTTGCCTTTCCTGTTTCTGGTTGTTGATAGAACCAGGGGTCGATAATAAAGCAGGGCAAAACTTCTTGCTGGTTCTTACAAGCTTCGGCAACAATTTCATTATCGCTTAAACGTAGGTCGCGACGAAACCAAATTATCTGCATTCAGACTATGCTATTGGTACCTTAAAACTACTCAATCGATTATAGTACAAAAATATTATATAGTTGATGATTCTTACTCAAAAATAGGTACAGCGTTAGGAAAGCTGCTTTAGGTCTGGCATTCGTGAATGCTCTAAACAATTCATCAGCCTAGTTCGATATTCCTGTTGAGTACTTGCCGATCTGTTCGATCGCCAGCGGCATCGGCAGATTTTTCAAAACGATTGATTAATCGGTAATCTTAGAGTGAGATGTCTGAAATAGGGCTGTTTATTGTTTTTGAATCTATCCATATTGTTCAAATGCAACGTAAGCTCTAACAGTAAATAGCGTGGTGCTGAGAACACTAGCATCATCAGTAAAACCCAAACCAGCTATCGCATCAGGAATAGCATCAACAGGTAATAAGAGCTAATTCCTAAAGTAAATATTAAAAAATATCCGCAGGATCGGCTGCCTGAAGTTTGCGAGTAGCGATCGCACCAGAAACGCTACACATTACAATAGTTATAATTAAGACGGTAACTGCTCTCGATACGGGTAAGACAATTGGTAAAGCCGTTGCCATTGCCGTAAGGTGGTACAAGCCAGCAGCGATCGCCACACTAGGTACAAAGCCAATAATCGAGAGAATTAAAGCTTCTTCAAACACTACGCCAAGTAAATAGATGTTGCGGTAGCCCATAGCTTTAAAGGTGGCGTATTCTGCCATGTGATCGTTGACATCGGTAGAAAGCACCTGATAGACGATGACGATACCGACGATAAAACCCATCAGCGTACCCAAAGTAAACACAAAGCCAATAGCAGTGCTAGCTTGAATATAAGCTAGTTCTGAATCGACGTATTCTTGGTAGGTGTAGGCTTTGACATCTTCAGTAAGGTAGGCATTTAAAGCCGCTCTCACAGCTTCGAGGTTGCGCCCTGGTGCTAGCTTGACCACTCCCAAACTGACCGTTCCTGGTTCTTTTCTAGGAAACAGGCGCATAAAGTTTTGCGTGCTGGTAATCAATGCGCCGTCGTCTTGGAAAGATGCCCCAACTTGAAATAAGCCATCGATAGTTACAGTAGTGCGATCGATTTCGGTAGTAATAGTTTTACCTGCTTCTATTTGGCTAATAACTTCATCGTATTCTCCTCTAGAAGCTTTATCAAATAGTACGGTGTCGGGGATTTTTACTTTATCTAATTGACTATTAACCTCTGGTAGATCGAAGGCTGGTTGTTCTGGATCGAACCCAATTACCGTCATCGAAGTTTTCTCGCGGTTTTGAGGATTGCGCCAGCTAAGAGAACCAATATAAACTGGTTCGGCAGATTCTACTCCTGGTATATCCATCGCCTGATAGAGTCGTCGGCGAGGAAAAGTGTATGGTCTAGTAAAATTAGTCGCTTGGGTACTTGTTAAAATGATATCGCCGTCAATTTTTCGTGCATACTGAGTATTAGTGGTATACAGAGCATTCATAAAGCCCAACTGCATAAAGATCAGAATATCTGCAAAAGCTATTCCTGATAGTGCGGTTAGTAATCTGAATTTGTCGTGTTTGAGTTGCAGCCATCCCAAGGGTGTACGGTTTTTTAGTGCTTTAAACATTTGAATTAATTGATAATTCGATCTGATTTATTTCGGCTTGTAAATTTTTTCTGGCTTGTAACTCTAACCGTTGATAAAAATAATCGGTGTAATAAATTCTTTCTCTTGCCAAAAATTGCTTTAATATTTTCTTTCTTCCTTGATAATAATCGCGATCGCTCAAGTGAAAATATTCTTGTCTAATTGCTTGAGAATATTGTAGATATTTATCGCCTGTAGTTCCTAAAATTGCTAAATCGGCATCTAAAAAAATTAAGTTATCAATTTCTTCAAGTAATGGTTGATGATTTATGGTACTTAAAATAATTTGTGCGACCGCTTTGATTATTTCAGCATCAATATTTAATTGCTTGAGAACTTTTGTGGCATAAACTGCACTGTCAATCTCATTATATTGAGCTTGAGGACTATAAATATAGTCATGAAACCAAGCAGAAAACTTTAAGACATTTAAGCTATTAGAAATGTTTTTAACTTGTTCTATTGAATTTAGGATTTCTCGTATATGTTCTAGGTTGTGATAGCTTCTTACAGGATCGCAATAACTATGAATTAACGCGACAAAAATCTTATTTCCTAATTCTATATCTGCCGATGATTCCTGTAATAAATCAAACCAACTTGCTTTAAGTTCCTGAATTGAATAATTATGACTATTTACGCGCATGATATATATTTTTTTAAAATAGCGATCGCGATTAAAGAGAAATTTTTACATTAACCAACAAATTAGTTAATCCCGCTACTTTTTGGCTGGATTCTTTATCTAGCTTGACTCTTACTTCTACGACTTTGGCATCGATGTTAGCGGTAGGATCGGTGTTAACTACTTCTTGTCTTTCTACTTCTAAACCGATACGTTCTACCGTTCCTGTTAGTTTTCCCGATATGGCACTGCTGGTAACGATGGCTTGTTGTGCTAATTGCACCTTACCAATATCGCTTTCGTAGACTTCTGCTACGGCATACATTTGGTCGATTTGCCCGATTCTAGCGATACCTTCGTTGCTAGAAACTACTTCACCAGGGCGAGTGAGGATTTTAATTACCGTTCCTGCTTGGGGCGATTTGATATATGCCCGATCTAATTCTGCTTGTGCTGTTGCTACCGCAGCCTGGGCTTCTCTAACTTCGGCTGCGGCTACGTCTATATCTACTGGACGTACTTCGGCTATGCGATCTAAGGTGGCTTGAGCTTCTAAAATTTGTTCGCGTTGGGAAGTTTGTATGCGTTGCAGGTTAGCTTTAGCTTCTTCTAAGCGTCTTTGTGCCGTATTAAAAGCAAGCTCTTTACTATCTCGTTCGGAGGCTGAAATTGCACCTTCATCAAACAATTGCTGATAGCGACCATATTCTACTTTGCTGTTTTGTAGTTCTGCTTCTAGTCTAGCTATAGTTGCTTCCTGTGCGGCAATGTCGTTACTGCGTTCGGCTTGAATGCGAGCAATAGTTGCTTTTTGAGCGTTAATTTCTCCTGTCTTTGCCCCTGCTTTTATCTGTGCTAAATTTGCTTCGGCTACACCTACTCGTTCTTTTGCTTGTTTTAAAGCGGCAGCAAGGCGATCGCGACTGTCTAAAATAGCAATAGTTTGTCCTTTAGTAATTTTATTTCCTTCTTTGACTAGCAATTCCTCTACTCGATTACCCTCAGAAGCAGAAGGTGCTGAAATCTGGATTATTTCGCCACTAGGTTCTAGTCTTCCCAATGCGGTTACGGTTGTAATTTTCGGAGTAACTGTTTCTGGTGCTGGTTCTGATTGAGACGTAGAAAATTGACGCAGGGCATAAACTGTGGTTCCTGCCATTAGCAAAACTATGCCAATTATTAAGGCAGAAGGTTTTTTAAACAAAGGTTTGACTATCTTAGCTCGGTCGCTGCTTATGTGGTTCATGTCTATCTAGTTCGCTTACGACTAAACCGTTTAGTTCAGTTAATACTATAATAAGACTAAACCGACTAGTTCAGCAACATTTATATTAAGCTAAAAAAGCTAAGACTCGTGTACAACCATAAATTAAGAAACGCGATCGCTTATCAAAGAAAAAACATGAGAAAAACTAAGACGGTCGATACAGCCAGTTCCAAATCGCAAGAGAAAACCGCAGCCATTTTAAAAGGGGCGATGCAAGAGTTTCTCAAGCATGGTTATGCCGCTACTAGTATGGACAAGGTAGCTAAAGCCGCAGGAGTTTCTAAAGCTACTGTTTACAGTCACTTTGGCGATAAAGAAGGATTATTTAATGCAGTAATGCACGACTTAGCCCAAGATAAATTTAATACGGCAATGGGTTTACACGAACCTCAATCCCTAAATAAAAACCCCAAAATAGTCTTGTCTGAAATGGCGACCAAGATGTTAGAAAATGCCAAAAGCGATCGCGCCTTTCAAGATTTTATTCGGATTGTTATTGGCGAGTCAGGACGGTTTCCAGAACTAGCTAAATCTTACGTCAACAACCTTGCCAAACCAGCTATTGAAACTCTAACTAAGTACTTCAAATCCCATCCCGAACTAAAGCTTGAAGATCCAGAAGCCACCGTTAGAGTGATGATGGGTACGATGATTTACTATGTAATGCTGCAAGAAATGCTGCATGGTAAAGATATCGTGCCATTGGCAAGCGATCGCGTGATTGATACTTTGACAGATCTAATTACAGGCGATCGCTCTTAAATATAAATTCGGACAACTAAACAATCGGCTTGAAAGTAGCAAGTAGCAAGTGAATTTGCTCGACGATAATGCGTGCAAAAAGTCTAATCTTTAATCGTAATCACGCGGCGAATTTCATCAGATTTTAAACCAATTGCCATTGGTCGTCTAACTCCAGGCAGTACGGCTACGTCATATAATTCTCTAACTACACCTTCAATTCGCAACCAGTGAACGATATCACCACTACGCAGATCGATTACCATCAGTCCGCAACGGGGTTCTACTAGTTGTTCTTGCAGTTTCTCATCTAATGCCAAACCTGAAAAAGTTTTATTTTCTCTAGATTTAGAAAGTCCAACTACTGCATAGTCGCCATAAAAAGCACAGCCTCTAAGATACCCAGGACAAAAAGTAACGGGTTCAAAAACTCCGCGTTTGAGATCGACATAGCCAAACTGTCCCGTACCAGAATTTAACAGCCACAGTTTGCCACGATAGTAGCGTGGGGAGTGAGGCATAGACAAACCTTCGGTAACTATGTCTTGAGTTTTAACGTCGATAACACAACCGCCATCCTGACGGCGATCGCGCCAGCCATCGGTAATATCGGTTTGACCGACTGAGGTAACGAAACCTGGTTCGCCATCTCTGAGGGCAACGCCGTTGAGATGACAGCGATCTTCTGCTGCTAGCTTGGTAATGTAAGGAGGTTGCCACAAAGGTTGAAAACTGTGAGTAGTGCTAATAGTTGACAAGCAGCTAAATAAAGTGTTAGCAAAAATCAGCTTGTCTGACTTGTCTACAATTAAATCGTGTACGTCTAAATCGCCTGTGACATAGCTAACTTGGGGAACGTACAGGCGATCGTAGCCTTGATAGGTTTGTCCTGGTTCGAGAGCATTTTGAAACCGCCAGATTTGATACAGAGAACTAAGATATAAAGTATCGCCAGAGATCCATAAACCCATGCAGCGATCGAAGGTGCGTTCAAAAATAGAGAGTTTGCCGTTAGGCTGCAAACCAATAAAAAAGATTTTGCCTGCTTGATAAGTGGTAAAAGCCAGACTTAAATTTTGTTCTCTCAGCCAATCAGTAAACTGGCGTGAAGTAGATATTTCTAGGGAAGGGGGATTTTGGCTGTGGCGATCGCCTGCTGGCTGGGCATTATCGAATTTACTAGCTTTAACCATCAATTTTATTGCAAATACAAGTCGGCTCGTATTTTAATTATCGGTAGTTGCTCTAATTTCTCTACAACTGGCAAAATAACTTTAACATAACGTTAGCTTTTAATAACTGGTAAATTTACTTTCTATAAAGTAAAGCGATCGCTCTCAAGAGCGATCGCTTCATAGTTCATTAGCAGTTAAATTTTAACTTAGCAATAATCTACTCCACGATAGGTTAGGTGCGACTTATTTCGACCGACGGCAATAGATTTAATATCCCGTGAGTGCCATTCAACACCCCTGTATTTTCCTTGCGCTTCGTAATTGTCAATTGCGGTTTGAGATTTACGGTCGTAGTTGATTCCACGATATAAAAGTTGCATGGTTTCGCCTCCAAAAGGTGCTTGTAGTGATAGTGAGGCGCGTTCCTTCAGGAGAAATTCCCTACTTCCGTCTCTTAGACTATAAAATCCAAAAGAGATGAACGTTTTAGTTTCTGTATTTATTGTTACAAATATATATCGTTTTGTCAAGATCTAACTACATAACTACTCAGCCTAACGCCCTAAAAAACGAGAAGACATCATCATGGCATCTGCCACATCTACATCCCCATCGCCATCTGCATCTAAAAAGCGATCGACAACAGAATTATTCTGAGTGACTGCATTTGACATACCTCGAGCAGCAGATTTACTATTTCCCGTTTTGAGCAAATTCAGCACCATCGGCACTAAAATAGGCAACAGCATTTGAATCGTGCGAGCGTCAAGTCCAGTTCGACTGCTAATTTGCTGAGTCATTTGCTGTAGCTGAGGCGTACCAAACAACATTGACAGTACCTGAGAATTAGCTTGATTGCCACCATAGCGATTGACAATTTGATTTACTTCACCCATACCGTTGCGATCGCGCTTTTGTTTTAAAGCCGAGCGGGTAAAGTTACCGACAATTGACATTGCGGACTGAATGTTAGAAGAATTGGTATTGTAGTTACCGCCCAACTGTTGTACGGTATCGAGAATGCTACCCAATTGATTAGAGCTTGCTTCTCTTTCGGGACTATTAACTGCATCTAAAATTTGATTAAATAAACTCATTATTAATCTTACCTAAGCGCGACAATTAAATAAAATTAATAACACAGATCGATCTATCGTCAATCTATCGATCTATTAATCTTAATTTACTGTTGGAGATCTGAAGGAGACAATCTCAAGCTATCTTTGCCCAATCTTTCCAAATCAATTTCCCATTTAGGAGGATTAGTTACAGAGTTATATTTATAAGTTGCCAAACGCTGTTTTTGAGTACTAAAAATGTTTAGACTATAGCCGTAGTTTCGTGCCGTACTACCAAATTGATTGACAAAACTATAGCGTCCCAAATAGTCCATCAGTGTCCACAAACGCAAATTGACTATTAAACTGATTTCTTTTACCTGTGATTGTGATGACCAGCTTTCTACTAATCTTCCTTCAAACGGATCGAATTGTTCTATTACCCACCAAAAATTTGGCTGGGGAGATTTTTTTTGGCGACTGCTAGCGGCTCTTCTAGGGATTGGGTTCTGAGCCACAGTTGGATTCAATTTTACTAATGTATCTCGATCGGCAATAGCAGTTTCACAATTAAAACAACGAGCTAAAGCAATATTAATATTAGATAAACATAAGCAATTAGCAATTAATAATATTTTTGCAGTTTTACTAATCATAATTAAAAATACTGTTTTATTTATAAAGCTTAAAACTTATGCAGATTTTAAATAAAAAATATCAATTTTGCTTATAAAAAAAATAATATTAAAACTAAATTTTAAAAATTATATTCTTTTAATTATAATTAATAATTAGCAATTTGAGAAGAGAACCTCAATACAGTCGCAACTAATTAACAAGCCAGTATTCAGTATTATTTTTGTAACTTATAAATATGAGCTTTGTCAACTACGGTGCGAGCGACGCGAGAACGACAAAATCTAGTAATTTATGGCAAAATGCTTGGCGAAAATTCAAGCGCGATCGCACGGCAGTTTTAGGAACGGTAGTAATTTTAGTAATTGTTGCAGCAGTTATTTTTGCTCCCTTAATTTATACCGTTTCTATTAACAAAATTGACTTTGCTAATTCTGCGGCACCTCCTAGTTGGCAACACCCTTTTGGCACTAACGCTTTGGGACAAGATCAGCTTGCCAGAATCTTGCAGGGAGGCAGGATTTCTCTGTCTGTAGGTATTGCTGCAATGGTAGTTTCCATAATTTTAGGAACTATTGTAGGAGCAATTGCGGGTTTTTACGGGGGAATTATCGACGGTATTTTAATGCGCTTGACCGATTTGTTTTTAGCCTTGCCTCAGCTACCTTTATTGTTATTAATCGTCTATTTATTTCGCGATTCATTAAGAGCGATCGCAGGTGCAGAACTAGGAATTTTTGTGTTAATTGTCTTGTTAATTGGCGGTTTAAACTGGATGTCTGTAGCGCGGTTAGTTAGAGCCAATTTTTTAAAGCTAAAAGAAATGGAGTTTGTCAGCGCGGCGAGGGCAGTAGGTGCCAAACCTAGCAGAATCATTTGGACGCATCTTTTCCCCAATGTACTCGGCGTAATTATCGTCGCAGCGACTTTGGCAGTAGGCAATGCCATTCTCACCGAATCAACCTTGAGTTTTTTGGGTTTGGGTTTTCCCCCCGACGTACCGACGTGGGGGCGAATGTTATTCGATGCTAAAGATTATCTCACCACTGCCCCCCACATGGCACTATTTCCTGGTTTGGCAATTTTTTTAACGGTTTTGAGTATCAACTATATTGGTGATGGACTCCGAGATGCACTCGATCCTAAAACCTAAAGCGATTATTTAACCGATTTGGCTAAATCGTCACTTTTTGCTGCCATAATAAAATCATTTTTATGCAGTCCTGAAATTGCATGAGTCCACCATGTTACCTTCACCTTACCCCATTCTGTAACTAGTACGGGATGGTGTCCTTCTGCTTCTGCGGCTTCACCTACAGACTGAGTAAAAGCAAGGGCGGTTTTAAAATCAGAAAATTTATAGACTCGTTCCAAGTGAAACTCATCATCTTCTTTAATTACATCCCATTCAGGAACTTGGGGTTTCATTGAGTTGATTTCTTCTTTACTCAATGGGGGCAAATCTCCACTACAGGGAACGCATTTTCCTTGAGATAGATCTTCTGCCATGTTTCTTTCTCCTATTGCAAGCTACATATTTACCTTACAACAGATAGAAAAGCGATCGACTTTTTGTGAATTTAGCCGAACAAGCGATCGCAACACTACATTATATTAGGCGATCGCTCTTAATTTAATCAAAATAAATAACAAGTAATTTATCATGAACAAATATCAAGAAAAAATGAACAGCTTTCATTACTATTTTGTTGAGGATGAATATGAGTTACCTACGCAACAAGATATAAAGCAACTGGAAGAAGAATTAAATTTTCAATTACCTGATGATTATAAAGTTTTTTTGGCAAATTACAGTTTGACAGCTTGTGATGGATATCTTCTTTTTCCATTTAAAAAAAATTACCCATACGATGATAAAGGAGTATTATCTGTTTTTTTCGGTATTCTTTCTAATGATAGTTACAATCTATTCAACAACTATCAAAATTATCAAGGAAGAATAAAGCCCGATCTTCTTCCTATTGCTACCGATCCAGGTGGTAATCTGATAGCGATTTCGCTCAGTACGGGAGCAATTTATTTCTGGGATCGTGAGGATGAAGTTGTTGTAGAGCCAGGTGAAGAGATTGACAGTTCAAATTTATATTTAGTTGCTGATTCTTTTGATGAATTTATGAATTCTTTAGAAATGGAACCAGTTTAGGATAATAGTTATAGTAGTTTTAAAATAGTCAAACTCAATTAAAGAATAATAATACTGTTTGAAACAAACCGACAACAAAACCAAGTAAACCACCCAGATTGACAATTGCCTGTAGTTCGTTTTTAACGATGCCTTGAACGGCTGTTTCTAAATCTTCTGGCGAAGTTGCGGCAACCCTTTCGGAGATTACTTTGTCGATCGCCAAAATAGGAATTGCTTGAGCGACTAATTTTTCTAAATCTTCTTCTAAATAGCGTTCTAAAACTAATGCTAGTTCGAGACTAATTACTTCCAAAGATTCATTTACTGTAGGAGAAGAACGCAAACGATTGAGAATCAAGACGGCAATATGCTCCCAGTCTACAGACTCGCCGAGATTTTGCAGTAAATCCGCGCCTCGCTCTTGTAGATAAGTACGCACTGCATCGCGGACGGTTTTGCGTAACTGTCTGACGGTAGAAACAGGCAAATTTTGTAGGGATAATTCCTGTAACCAGACTTTAAGGCGATCGCGTATTTGTAATGATAAAATTAATTCTTTTAATCTGGCGTTAGTTACTTCTTTTTCATCGAGACAAAACGATCGCAAGCGGATCAAACTATTACGCACGCCAAATAAGTTGGCTACCACCCAATAAGTACCGCTAGTTTTTTCGCGAAAGCCTTCATCAATAATTTGAATGTTGCGATCGGTTAGAAAATCGATAATTCCCCTCCGAATCAAATCGGCAGGAAGCACTACTTCTAAAATCCAGTCGGAAAACTTTCTTGCTTGGGGTTCTTTAAGTTGAAAATCTAACAAAATGCGATCGAAAATGCGATCGATCTGCGGTTCTAAAAAGTCTTCTTTTCTCGCCAAAACTTTGATCAAACGAGGTAAAGACTGGCTGAATAGATCGTGCAGAATATTACCTAAAACTTTAGCAGTTTTTTGTTGTTTATCCGATTCAAGCTGCTCTAAGGCTAACTTGAGCATCCATAAAATTGCCCCCTGAACTCGCTCTGTTTGCAATAGTCTTCTGGCTAATTTTTGTAATTCTCCTGGAGTGAGCAAAGAACCCATAATCGTATCGGCAACTTTGGTAGCCAAACGCTGTTGATTGCTAGGAATCAAACCTGGAGTAAAAGGTAACTTGCGTTTGCCGATGTAAATTGCCCGATAGGGACGAAACAGCATATTGATGGCTAGATCGTTGGTAAAATAGCCAATTACACTTCCTGCTATGGGAGGAACAAAATATATCCAGAGATCTGTTATTGTCAAACCCGTTAAATCCAGAATAAAAAGTTAGGCTGTCGAAAATAAATTCTCTGTTTATTTTACTAACACTAATATTCCCATAATGCCACCTATTAGAGGATAGTGGGTAGCTTTGGCAAAACCAACTTTAGTAGCTAGCTTTATTTGTTCTGTACCTGTGGGAAATCGTTCGATACTGGGATTGATATAGGCATATTCTTTGCTCATACCTAGATCTTTTGCTGTAGGTACGACGATATTTTGTAAATACCATTGTTGAAAGGCACGCATATAAGCCTGACTGGGAAGATGAAAATCGAGAATTGCCGCTTTTGCTTCTGGCTTGAGAACGCGATAGAGTTCTTTAAGACACAGGGGAATATCGGTTACGTTACGTAAGCCATAGCCAATAGTCGCACAGTCAAAATAATCAGCTTCAAAAGGCAGATCGAGCGCGTCACCCTGTATCCAGGTAACAGGAAGTCGGGGACAATAGTAAGCCTGTCGCTGTTTGGCGATCGCCAACTGTTCGCCAGCAAAATCAATACCAATCGCCCGTCCCGATTTACTCACCTGTTTTGCTAATTTTAGAGTCAAATCGCCGCTACCGCAGCAAATATCTAAAGCAGTATCCCCAGGGCTAGCCTCGCTCCATTTTACCGCCATTTGTTTCCAAATACGGTGCATTCCCAAACTTAGGCGATCGTTGAGGCGATCGTATACGGGGGCAATGCGATCGAACATTGCCTGAATTTGTGTTGCTTCCATCGACCTATTAACTACTGGTTATCAATTAACGATCGCATATTAGCGACAAGCGAGTCAAGATTATTGTTTAATACGTGGTGGATTTTGGTAAGTGTCTAAAGCCAAAAAAACCTTACCAAAATTACTGGTACGCTCTGCGTGCAGAATTAAAAAGCGATTATTTAGTCTAGTTTGAGGCACTGAAGTTATAAATAAGCTGATTCTTACCGCCACAGCACTATTTTTAATCGTCCAACCTTATGCTATTTTCCACAGTAGATGCCATTTTCTCGATTCAAAATGACTTTATCCCAAAAAGCGAATAAAGCAAAGTTAATTTTAATGCGCTTATTGTTCATCGTTCATTATTCATTGGTTAACCGAACCTAGATTTGTAATCCTCTGACTGTTTTGAGGTTAAAGAAACCGTAACCAGCAATAACTAAGAAACAAATTGCTGGAATAATGTAAGAGATTGCAGCCCCAAAGGCATCTAGCAACCCTCCCTGAACCAGTGGCATGACCGCCCCTCCCAGAATCGCCATAACCAATCCAGCCGCCCCAAACTTAGTATCCTCGCCAAGACCATATAAAGCAACTCCGTAAATCGTCGGAAACATTAATGATAGACAAGCTGAGATAAACACCACTGCCCAGACTCCAGAGATATTGGGACTGAGTATTGCATAGACACAAAGCAGATTTCCCAGCAACGCCAAACCCGTTAATAAAATTGTCGGACGGATAAATCCCATTACCCAGGTCATTAGAAATCGAAAACTCATAAAAACCAGGAGACTGTATTGAAGATAGTTTCCAGCATTCGCTTCATTACCACCTATAGCCTCCTGTACGTACTGAATCGTAAACGTCCAGGTACAGGTTTGTGCTGCAACATTAAAAAACTGAGCGACAACTCCCCAACTGTAATGTGGATTGGCAAGTAGCCGTTTTAGTGTCGAAAGAAAACTAACCGATTGCGAGTCTGTTCTTGAAGCCTGTTGAGACTCACGAACTTTAACTGGGGCAATTAGCAGCCAGATTACAAGTAGCACGCACGCCATGCCAACGTAAGGAACCATAACAGCATTTAGTTCTGCTGCCCTAACAGCCCGAAGTGCCTCAGAGGTCATAGCCGCTCTCTGTTCGGCAGTGGCAGGATTTAAATTTGGTAGAATCAAAGTTGCTGCTAGAAAAACACCTATGTTAGTTCCCAGAGGATTAAATGCTTGTGCGAGATTGAGTCTACGAGTTGCACTCTTTTCTGGTCCCATAGACATCACAAAAGGATTAGCTGACGTTTCCAAAATTGACAGACCCGCCGCCAGAATAAATAAAGCAGCCAGAAACAAGCCATAAGTCATAATTAAACTGGCTGGATAAAAGGCAAAGGCACCAACAGTTGCCAAACCCAGACCAGTAAGAACGCCAACTTTATACGAGTACCGTTTATTGATAAATGCCGCAGGTAGTGCCAAACAAAAGTATGCCCCATAGTAGGAAAACTGGACGAGTGCTGCCTGAAATGTACTCATTGTAAAAATTTTGCTGAAGACCTTGACTAAAGGATCGGTCATGTTTGCAGCAACTCCCCAAGCGGCAAAGCAGACAATCAGCAAGATGAAGGGAAACCTCATATTAGGATAAACAAACGGCGTTTTCGATGATTTCAAAACAATAATTTCCTTTTTTTTAAATGACAATGTAATATAGCAATCCTATTTGATTTGCGAATACAAATTATTGTCATTTTATTTAGCAATGAGCAATAAGCAATTATCAACAAATCGGTAAACACTGTTTACTGTTCGCTATTCATTGTTTAATGTTTTATGTTCAATCATTAGTCGATATTACTTGCCTGCAATCGCTCCCCTTCTTCCTGTAGCACTTGATTGTCTGATAAAATCCTGCAAGTAACGAACATGCTCGTTATCTGCTAATAAATCCAGTTCGGCGATCGCTTTATCGATAGGCAAACCTTCACGATATAGAAGACGAAAAGCCTGTTTGAGTTGTTTGATTTGGCTGCTACTAAAGCCCCTTCTTTTAAGTCCTACCAAATTTAGCGATCGCACCCTGGCGGGATTGCCTTCTACCAGCATGTAGGGAGGTACGTCGCGACTAATGCGGCTCATGCCGCCGATCATTGCCAATCGTCCGATATGAACGAATTGATGAACGCCCAACACACCGCTAATTACCGCCATCGAATCGATACTGACGTGACCTGCGATCGCCACACTGTTAGCAATAATTACTTCATTAGCGATCGCACAATTGTGACCGACATGAGAATATGCCATAAATAGGTTGTCATTACCGATAACTGTCGCTTCTCCCTCTCCCGTAGCGCGATTGATCGTTACATATTCGCGGATGCGGTTGCGATCGCCTATTTTGACGCAGCTATTTGCCCCGCGATATTTTAAATCTTGAGGTTCCAAACCAATTGCTGCCCCAGGAAAAATTTGGTTATCGGCACCAATTTCAGTCAATCCCTCGATGACAACATGACTGCCAATTGTAGTATTTGCACCTATTTTAACCTCCTCTCCAATAACGGCATAGGGAGCTACTCGAACTGTCGAATCAAGTTCGGCATGGGGATGAATGATGGCGGTATGATGAATTAAGGCACTCAAGACTATATTTTATTAACGGCTATCAATCGATTAGAGAAAATAACATTTCTCCTTTAACGGCAAGTTCGCCTTCAACTTCTGCTTTGCCCTGCATTTTAGCAATACGTTTTTGCTTTAAAGATAGCAGTTCTACAGTCATAATTAGACGATCGCCTGGAATAACGGGACGGCGAAACCGCATTTTATCAATGCCTGCATAGGCAAAAAATTTGCCTTCCATTTCTGGTAGCTGCACTAAAACAATTCCTCCAACCTGCGCCATCGCTTCTGCCATCAATACTCCTGGCATTATCGGGCGGTTGGGAATGTGTCCTTGAAAATAAGGTTCGTTAAAAGTAACGTTTTTAATCCCCACGGCTTTTTTTCCAGGTACGTATTCGATAATCCGATCTATCAGGGCAAAAGGATAGCGATGGGGTAGTAAATTATGAATTTCTTGAATGCTAAAAGTTTGTTTGGACGTATTTACTTGGGTGGCAGTTGACATTATAAATATATTGGATCTTTAAAGTTTGAGTTCGATCTCCAATGGGCAGCTTGCTTGTATGGGACAAATAGAGTTTTTAACGCTTAGCAGCGATCGCCATTTGGCAGTAAGGCTAATTCTTTAGCTAGTCGAACATGTAATTTATGACTGGCTTTATAAGCGATAATGTGAGCCTGGGGAAATTGTCCCAACAAACTAATATCTCCCACTAAATCTAATAGTTTATGACGGGCTGGTTCATTAGTAAATCGCAACGGCGGATTAACCCAGCCATCTTGACTGCAAACCAGGGCATTGTCTAAACTTCCACCAGCGATTAAACCTGCCTGCTGTAGCTGTGCGATTTGTTCGGCAAAACCAAAGGTACGAGCGGGAGCAATTTCGGTGTTAAAATTGTTTTCTCCAGGACTCCAACTGTGCCACTGATTGGCGATCGCAGGGTAGTCGGCAAAGTCAATGCCGTAGGTAAAGCGGGTTTCTATAGCGGGTAGGGCAGCAACAAAAGCATCTCCTTCTCTTATCCAAATAGGTTCGCTCGGAGCGATTGCTTCAGTAGAAGCAGTAGTAGAAAATTCAGCTTTGGCGATCGCTTCAGTCCAAATTTTTGCCGAACCGTCTAATAAAGGCAACTCTGCATTATCGACTTCAATTCTGGCATTGGCAATATTATTCGCTGCCAAAGCAGCCAGAAGATGCTCTACAGTTCTTACTTTTGCCTCGGCGTTACCTAGTTCTGTAGATAGAGTTGTTTGGCTAACTGAGTCGACTGTAGCCCGAATTACGGGTTTATCGGGCAGATCGACTCGGACGAAATATCGACCCCAGTTGCGATCGTCAGGCAACAGGCGCACTGTGGTAGTAACCCCAGAATGCAGTCCTACTCCCGAAAGTTCGACAGTATTTTTTAGTGTCTTGCTCACATTGCCTCTTATCTGGCTTTAGAATTTTTCGCCGATACCAAACTGAATTTCGTTATCTCCTTCATCACTAATAGCATAATCAATCCTGATTGGACCTAAAGGTGACTGAACTCTGACACCGATACCGTAACCATAACCACTTCCTGGCAATCCTCTAACTATTGATGGTTCTCCAGGAACATTATCATCGGTTCCCAAAACCGTACCGTAGTCAAAAAATACCGCACCGCCGACAATTCTAAAAATAGGAAAACGATACTCGGCGGTAGCTTGAAGATAGCTGCGACCATTACCTAATTCACCATCGCCATAACCGCGTACGGAATTACTACCGCCTAAGACAAAGGCTTCATAAGGAGGTAAATCGCCAAGAATGGTTCCTCCTTGAACATTAAAAGCTAAAGTTTGCGCTCCTTCGCTAAATTTAATCAAGTTAACGGGAATATAGTAGCTATAGTTGGCGCGCAGGCGATTTAACAAAATACTTCCCGAACCAATGGGAGCAGTTTGCTCTACACCCAGGCGTAATACAGAACCACTAGTCGGCTGTAAGGCGTTGTTACGAAAATCGCGAGTGGCATTAAAGCGAAAGATAAATAAATCGTCTTCGCCACTATCGCTAAATGCCAGATTTTCTGCGCCAAATTGAGTTTGAGATTGGGGCGTAATATCTCCATCGTCATTTTTGATTGCTACGTGCTGATATTGAAAGCCAGTAGACAAAGTCCATTCACGACGAGCAAAAGGATCGCGGGGTAAGGGTCGGGAAAAGCTAATACCGCCTCCAGTGCGAACTACACGAGGGCTATCGCCATCAAAATCGCGCTCGAAGCCAGGAAGATTGGGATCTTCTTCTTCTTCATCGCCTTGGGGAACTTCAATATCATCGTTATCGCCATCAAAAACCAGAGAAATCGAACGGCGGCGAAAAGCGTTGATGGTATAAGAGGTTCGAGCGGGATCGCCAGCAATCCAGGGATCGGTAAAATTAACGTCAAATAATAGTTCTCGTTCCCCTAGTTGAATTTCCGTACCTAAAGTTTGATTGTTACCGCCTAAGTTTTGCTGTTGAAAACTAACCGTACCGAATAAACCGCTAGAGGAGCTAATTCCAGCGCCCGCAGCGATCGAACCGCTACTGCTCTCGACTACATCGACATTAACGATAACTTTACTGGGATTTTGTCCGGGACTAAATGAAAAACGAGCATCTTCAAAAATTCCCAAGCCAAACACTCGCTGTAAGTCTCTGCGAGCGGTATCGCGTTTGAAAACATCTCCAGGCTTGAGTTCTATTTCTCTAGTAACGATAAAATCGCGAGTTGTGCCATCTACGGGTTCGTCTTCTTCATCCAAAAACCGTACGTTAATGTCTTCAATTATCCCTTCGGCAGCCACCAAAGTAACGACTCCATCAGGGCTTACTTGAGGAGAACCAACAATTTGAGCCAGTTCGTAACCGTTTTCGCTATACCATTCGTTTAGTTTGATGATGCCATCTTGTAACTCTCGCAGATTGAGAATTTCACCGTAGCTGTCGCCAAATATTTCATTAACTACTTTAGGAGGCAAAACTCTTGTCTCTGCATCGCGGGGTAAGGTTTCTACCGCTACTCGATCTAAAATTGGATTTTGCTGCACGTCAAAAGTAATCCTTACTCCTAAAGGGGTGTCTTCGGGAGTTACTTCTACATTCTGAAAAAAGCCCGTAGCGTAGACTGCATTAACATCTTCCTGTAGTTGAGAACGAGTGGTAGTTCTACCTGGTTCGGTAGAGATAGTTTCGTAAACAATGTCTTCTAATTCTTGGTTAGCACCTTCTACGTTTACTTCAGCGACTAAAACGCGGGGTTCTGAAGATGATTCTGGTTGTTGGGGTGTATTGGGTTGCGGTTGCTGTTGGGGTTGAGCATCCTCTGGTGATTCCCTCTCTTGAGGATTTTCGGGCGGTACCGATTCTGGTGGTGATTCGGTTTCAGGCGGTAGATTGGGTTGCGGTGGCGGCGCGTCTGGAAAATCGTTTTGAGCGACTATGGTTCCACCTAGAACTGAAGTCGCTCTCGTTTTTTGAGAAGTTTGTTGTGGCTCTACCAAAGCTGAATTTGGCTGGTTTTCTGCGGCTAGCGTCAGTTGCTCTCGTTTTAGATCTTTGGTTTCTGCTCGAACTGGCAACAATAAACCGAAGATTGACAAGGTCGCCAGGGCGACGCTCGCAGTTGGCAGGAAATAAAAGTTTTTTTGTTTTTCTAGCACATCCACACACCCAATAAAGCGATCGATACTATAACAGTTTTTGTCTCGATTTGATTAATTTCAGTCGCTACTCGGACAATAAAAAAATTGACCATACACCGTACGATCGAAAGTGACTAATTTAGGGTATAGATGTTCCCGTCTTATAAAGCTGCAAATACAGTTTACAAAGCGGATGAAACTTTAGCTAAAATTCGCTCTAGAACCTGTTGATATGCCGATTCAACACCGCCCAAGTCTCGACGAAAACGATCTTTGTCTAGCACTCTAGCTTGTGGATCGCTTTCTGCTATATCCCATAGCCGACAAGTATCGGGACTAATTTCATCCGCTAAAATTATTTTTTGTTGCGAATCTTTACCAAACTCCAGCTTAAAATCGACTAAAGTAATGTCACATTTAACAAAGAATTCTTGCAGATGCCGATTGATGTTTAAAGCCATTTGCTCGATCGCGGCTAATTCAGCTTCGCTAATAATTTTTAGTAGCTCGATCCGAGGGCGAGTTAATAAAGGATCTCCAAGCTCGTCGTTTTTTAGATAGTATTCGACTAACGGAAATGGTAAAACTTTACCCTCGCTCAGTCCTGTTTGACGGCACAGACTACCTGCGGCAACGTTTCTCACTACTACTTCTAAAGGAATTATCTTTACTGCCTTAACTCTCATGCGATCGCTGGCAGGACAATCTATATAGTGAGTGGGTATGCCAGCTTTTTCTAGTAGCTCAAATAAAGACCTGGCGATTGCACAGTTGATTTCGCCTTTACCTTTTATTTGACCTCGCTTTTGAGCATTAAAAGCCGTAGCATCATCTTTGTATACAGTAAGTAATATATCGGCATCCTCAGTAAGATAGAGAATTTTTGCTTTTCCTTCATAGAGTTTTTGGGTAGGCAACATACAATTTAGTTCGAGCTAATGTGTGAAAATAAATTGGGCAAAAAAATTACCAAAGGAATCACTGCTCCCTTGGCTTTAGGTTAGATCGAATGTCGAATAAAAATTTTTTTAACCAAACGCTCGCCCGTAGGTCAAGCTGATTTTTTAAAACCGCTCTACGCTTCCTAAAAATACTGGTTCGACTCGAATTGCCAAAATGCTAGCAGGGCGAACGACCATATATTCTCCTTGAATATTTTTGATGGGAACGCTTACAAAACTAGATGAATCTGATTTTGCCATCAGTTCATTACTATACCACTTTTGAAATTCTTGTACGGTGCTAAATTTAATTTCTTCTCTATGACCGCCAGCAATTAAAAGGTGAACTGCATATTCGTCGGGTTTTCTAGGCATAGAACTATCGGATTGAGATGTAAAGTGCGATTTTATTGTTCCCGAAAATCCTGCAAAATCGATCGACCCAGACTAACTGTTAATTTAATAAATTTTGTTTATTCTTCTCCATCGTTGTTATTTTTGTTGGGAGAAGAATCATAAAGTGCATCTAGTTTTTGACGAGCATCTTCTACGGACACAGAACGCATAACTAGTAGCGGTTCTTCAATCACCTGACCCCGTTCGTCCAGTAATTCTGGATGAATTTTGCCAACCGAGCGATACTGTTGGCGATTATTGGCAGTTCCCTTTTTCGCAGAGCGAGAAGGATGAACTTTCTGCGCCTCCATGCTAATAGTAACCAAACTACGAATTAAATTACTAACGGCAACCAAGGCGATCGCCGTAAAAGCCAAAATGTAAAGTAAATGTAACATAATTTTTGTTCGATCTAAATTTAGCTAATTGATTATTTATAGTCCAATGATAAATTTAATTTTCGATCGCTTTATCTACGAGTCAGAAAGTCGATCCCCCTTCGTTTGTCGGCGTTTTCTAGCCAAATCCCAGCACTCTACTACTAGTTGATGCCAGGGAAGAAGCATATTTGAATCGATACCGACTTCTCCATTAGTTGCTTTTAACAAGATTTGAGCCGTACTGACTTCTTTTTTACTTCGGACGATTTTGTTTAACAATTCAGTTTGTTCTTTTGCCGAAAAAAAAGTCAGGCGTTCTGATTCTAATAAAGTTCTAGAGCGGTCGAACCAATACTGAAAATCTTCCAAAAGCGGTTCTAAGACCGATTTGAGTAATTCTTTTTCTGTAGGTCGTTCCGAAGACATAAATTTAAAAATAGCTTATTATCACAGTATTCATCTTAGCGTTTTTGACAAAACTTAAAGAATATTTTCAAAGTTTATAATATTAATTACGATCGCTCACTACAAAAAGGGGAGTTTAAAAACAATCATTTGATATATTAATTCTCTTTAATTTAAAAAATTATATTATTAGTAAATAGTAAAAGTACAAATCTACGCCTACCAAAAGTAACCGAGAAGCACTACATAATCGCTGTGCGCAGTTACAAAATTTTTCTTACCTCGATAAAATAAAACAAGTTTATCGGCATCTTTAAACAGCTAATGACCACCGCAGAAAAAAAACAAGTCGAACAATCAATTAAGTTACCTCGCACTAGTGAATCACCATCTCTCCAAAAGATTCGTCATACCGCCTCACACGTCATGGCAATGGCGGTGCAAAAACTGTTTCCTAAAGCCCAAGTAACTATCGGACCCTGGACGGAAAATGGCTTTTACTATGATTTTGACAATCCCGAACCCTTTACCGATAAGGATTTAAAAAAAATTAAGAAAGAGATGATTAAGATTATCAATCGTAATTTGCCAGTGGTAAGGGAAGAAGTCAGCCGCGAAGAAGCAAAAACTAGGATTGAAAATTTACAAGAGCCATATAAATTAGAAATACTCGCAGGAATTGAAGAACCAATTACTATCTATCATTTGGGCGATCGCTGGTGGGATTTATGTGCCGGACCCCATGTAGAAACCACTTCTGAAATTAATCCCAAAGCGATCGAATTAGAAAGCGTTGCTGGTGCTTACTGGCGCGGCGATGAGAATAAAGCACAGTTGCAGAGGATCTACGGTACTGCTTGGGAAACTCCCGAACAGTTGGCAGAATACAAACGGCGTAAAGAAGAAGCTTTAAAACGAGATCATCGCAAACTGGGTAGAGAATTAGGGCTGTTTATCTTTGCCGATGCCGTAGGTCCTGGTTTGCCGTTATGGACACCTAAAGGGACGATATTGCGATCGCAACTAGAAGACTTTCTCAAACAAGAACAGCTAAAACGAGGTTATCTACCCGTAGTTACTCCCCATCTAGCCAGAGTCGATTTGTTTAAAATTTCGGGACACTGGCAAAACTACCAGGAAGATATGTTTCCCATGATGGCAGAAGACGAAGCTGCTGCTGCTGCCGAACAAGGGTTTGTTCTCAAACCGATGAACTGTCCCTTTCACATTCAAATATATAAGAGCGAGTTGCGTTCCTATCGGGAATTGCCAATTAGACTAGCAGAATTCGGTACGGTCTATCGTTACGAACAGTCTGGAGAATTGGGAGGCTTAACCAGGGTTAGAGGCTTTACCGTAGATGATTCTCATTTATTTGTCACTCCCGAACAGCTAGACGAGGAGTTTTTAAAAGTAGTAGATTTGATTCTGTCTGTATTTAAAAGTCTACAGCTAACTAACTTTAAAGCGCGTTTGAGCTTCCGCGACCCAGAATCTGACAAATATATCGGTTCGGATGCAGCTTGGTCGAAGGCAGAAAACGCTATCAGACGTGCTGTCGAACAGTTGGGGATGGAACATTTTGAAGCCGCTGGCGAAGCAGCATTTTATGGACCAAAACTAGACTTTATCTTTGAAGACGCTTTAGAACGCGAGTGGCAGCTCGGAACGGTACAGGTAGACTATAATTTGCCCGAACGTTTTGAGTTGGAATACGTTGCTGAAGACGGTTCGCGCCAGCGTCCGATTATGATCCATCGCGCTCCCTTTGGTTCGCTAGAAAGGTTAATTGGCATTTTAATTGAAGAATATGCGGGAGACTTTCCTCTCTGGCTGGCACCGACGCAAGTAAGGCTCTTGCCCGTAAGCGATGCCCATGTGGATTTTGCCAATCAAGTAGTTACTAAAATGCTGGCGGCAGGAATTCGGGCTGAAGTCGATAATAGTCGCGAACGCCTCGGTAAAATGATTCGCAATGCCGAAAAGCAAAAGATTCCTGTAATGTCGGTCGTGGGAGATAAGGAAGTTGAAAGCGATACTTTAAGCATCCGCACTCGTAGTTCGGGAGAACTAGGCGCGATCGCAGTTAAAGAAGTAATTACCAAACTAACTGAAGCGATCGCTTCTCATACGAATTTTTAATAAATGCCGTTTAATAGCAGCGGCGAACTTTGCCGTTCGCCAGCCACTGCTATTAGTAAATATTTCGCTATATTTAACGGTTTTATATGTGCGATTGTCTTAATATTATGACTGAGTAAAAATACCACCAGTTTTTATCGATGTCATTTATCTGGCGATCGCACATATTTAAGCTTGTTGTCTCTAGTTTTATCTGCAAAAAATCGCGTATTGTCATAGCCTACATTTTATGCGGTTTTTGTATGGGCTTGTCTGGCAGCGAGAACCAGGACAGTAAAAATGTTTTAGTAATACACTCCTATCATCCAGAATCATCCTGGGCAAAACAGGAGAAAGCAGGAATAGATTCGGGGTTTGCAGAAAATCATCCTCAAGTCAACGTATTTCACGAATTTTTAGATAGCAAACGATATCCTCAACTAAAACATGGTCGAGATTTTTTAGACTACATCGAGAAAAAATATCGTTACAGCGAAATTGACTTATTAATGGTTGCTGACGATCCCAGTTTACAGTTGATTTTGCAGTATCGACGCGACTTCGCCAATATCCCCATAGTATTTTTGGGGATCAATCATGTAATGCCCCAATTAGCAAAAATTCCCTGGTTGACTGGAGTATATGAAAACCATAGCGTCGCTCAAACAATCGCCGAAGCCCTAAGACAGACTAGACAAGACAGTTTGATTGTACTTACCGATTCTACCGCTACGGGAAAAGCTTATGAGGCACAAGTCAAACAGCTAAAAAAAATCTTCAAATCGTTTACCATTCACATCGTTAGCGACCTCGTTCCCGAAGAAATTAATTCTCGTCTGGGAAAATTTGCACCGAATGTTCCAATTTTAATTCTCGGACAGCTACGTAAAGATAATAAAAATGGAGCGTTAATCGATCACGAACAAGATGCGCCTATTATTAGTTCTCAAGTAGCCAATCCGCTTTATACGGTAAGCTCGATGCGGATAGGTACGGGAGTTATCGGCGGAAAAATTTTAGATGGGGCATATCATGCCAGACAAGCTGTAGAATTGGCAGACAGAATCTTAGATGGAGCGAATCCTCAAGAAGTCAAACCAATTATTGCAGCCAAAAACCGTTGGATTTTCGACTATCGCGAACTAAAACGCTTTGATATAGATATTAACCGACTGCCCGAACAAAGCGAACTAATCGATCTGGCTCCTTCTTTTTATGAAACTCATAAAGTTATAGTCTGGACTGTAGTAATTAGTTTTTTAGTTAGTTTGTTAATTATTGTCTTGTTAATAGAAATAATTAGAAGACGTTCTTTAGCAGCAGCAATTTTGCGAGAAAACGAGCAACGCTATAAAGACTTAGCCGAAGCAGGGGCAAATGTATTTTGGGAACTAGATAGAGATTTTAGATACTGTTATGTATCGGGAGAAGCTATCGGCATCGATCGCCTCGAACCTTATGGTATCTTGGGCAAACATCCCCAGGATATTTATTGCCATCATCCTAAAATTGAGTTTGATTGGGGCAGTTTCGAGCGCATTATTAGCGAGCGTTGCCTCCTCAACAAGTTTACATTTACGGTTAGAGATAAAAACGAAACTATTAGAATCTTTGAATTAAACGGCAAGCCAATTTACGATCGCCAGCAACAGTATCTAGGTTATCGAGGTATTCAACGCGAAATTACTGCCGAACACAATCTTTCTAAAAAAATTGCCTATCAAGCAGCTTATGATTCTCTAACGGGGCTGATCAATCGTCGCCAGTTTGATGAAAAGCTTAAAGAAGCAGTCGAGCAAGTACGAAAATGCGGGACGAAAAAAGTTTTGTGCTATTTAGATTTGGATCGCTTTAAAATTGTCAACGACACGGCAGGACATTTAGTTGGCGATCGCTTGTTGGCAGAGTTAGCTACCATGTTTGGCAGCATGGTTCGTCAAGAAGATACTTTAGGCAGGCTAGGAGGAGATGAGTTCGGTCTGATCTTAGAAAGCTGTACCCTCAAGCAAGCCAAACAAATTGGCAATAAATTGATTTTGGCACTGGAAAACTATCGTTTTCGATGGCAGACTTTAGAGTTTGATGTGGGAGTAAGCATCGGCATGGTGCCAATTTCACGAAAAACTGCTGATGCTGCCGAACTGCTGAGCCGCGCCGATCTAGCCTGCTATCAAGCTAAAAATCTAGGCAGAGGTAGACTCTATATTGCTGAAAATGATAATGCCGAATTAGATTTGGAACAAACCCAAATGGCGCATATTGCCAACGTTTCTCAAACAATTGCCGAAAATCGCTTTCATTTAGTCAAGCAGTTGATTAAACCCATTGAAGAAAACGCGCGAGCGCCCTGGCATTATGAAATTTTACTGCGACTTGAAGATCGTCAGGGAAATTTTATCTCCCCCACACAATTTATTCCCGTCGCCGAACGTTATGGAGTAATTACAACTATCGACCGCTGGGTATTAGAAACGACACTCCAGCACTATAAAGAATATTTTACCGCTCAGCCAACTATAATATCGATTAATTTATCTGGCTTGAGTATTAACGATGAAAGATTTACGGCGATGGCGATCGAGTTAATTAAAAATTCTTCAGTTCCAGGCAATTGTCTTTGTTTTGAAATTACCGAAACGGCTGCTATTGCTCAGCTAGAGCGCGCTTATAGGTTTATCAGACAGATGAAAGAATTAGGAGTCAAATTTGCTTTAGACGATTTTGGCAGTGGCGTTTCTTCTTTTGCCTATCTCAAAAGTTTACCCGTAGACTATCTTAAAATTGATGGAAGTTTAATTCAAAATATTACCGATCGCAACTACAATGGCGAAATTGTTAGCGCGATCGAACGTATAGCTAACGTGATGAATATTCAAACCATCGCCGAATGTGTTGAGAATGATAATGTTCTAAACTATTTAGGTAAAATTGGCATAGATTACGCTCAAGGATACCGTATTGGCAAACCAACGTTAATTAAAGCCATCAATTTGGTTTCCAAACTAGGTAGTTAAAAGCTACATATTAAGTACCTGGCAAGGTTGAGTCTGGTTATCGCTCTAGTCAGAAGAAGCCGCGTACTTTCAGCGCGGTGCCTGCAATGACCTTATCGTCGTGTAACCTCGACTAAGATAGTCATGTAGGCTTTGCGAGCCAAAAAAATCAACTATTATCTTATGTCTATTCTAGAAAATCAAAGTAAATTATTAGAAAATACCAACGACCAACATTCGACAGAAGAATGGACTTTTGGACGACTTTGGAATATGAACCTCGGATTTTTGGGAATCCAATTTGCCTGGGGACTGCAAATGGCAAATATGAGTGCCATTTTCGAGCATTTAGGAGCAGATGCCCATCAAATTCCTATTCTTTGGCTTGCCGCTCCTCTAACTGGTCTAATTATTCAGCCCATTATTGGCAATCTCAGCGACTATACCTGGACTCCCTTGGGTAGAAGAAGACCTTACTTCTTAATGGGAGCAATTCTAGGTTTTATCGGTCTGATTTTTATGCCCCATAGCTCTTCGCTCTGGATAGCAGCAGGATTGCTGTGGATTTTGGATACTAGTGCTAATGTCAGCATGGTTCCCTTTCGCGCCTTTGTTGGTGACTTATTGCCAGAAGAATATCGGACGAGAGGATTTGCCATGCAGAGCATTATGGTTGGCATTGGGGCTGTTTCAGCTTCGGTTTTACCTTGGTCGCTCAATCACTTTTTTGGAGTGGCTAACGCCAGTAGTCCGACTAAGCAAATTCCTCTGACTATTGAAATTTCTTTCTATGCTGGAGGCATTTTATTTTTAGGAACGGTACTCTGGACGATTGTTACCACACCAGAAAAACCGCCCCAGAACTTACAAAAATTTGAAAAACTACAGGAAAAACGCGGTGGTATTGCCAGCAGCATTAGAGAAACATGGCATACCCTACAAAATCTACCAGCTACGATGCAGCAGCTGGCGAGAGTTCAGTTTTTTACCTGGTTGGGAATTTTCTGTTTTTTTCTATATTTCCCCCCGGCAGTAGCTCGCAACATTTTTGGGGCTGTAGACCAAAGTTCAGTTCTGTATAGCGATGGTATTGAATGGGCTGGCTTGTGCTTTGCTATTTATAACGCCATCTGTGTGATTTTTTCTTTTGTTTTGCCCTACCTCGGCGAGCGTATCGGTCGTCAGCGAACTCACGCTTTGTGTTTGCTCTGCGGTGGTCTGAGTGCCGTTGCACTTTTGCAGATTAACAATCGCTATCTATTATTTGTCGCTATGATTGGTTTGGGGATTGCTTGGTCTAGTGCCATGACTATGCCCTATGCCATGTTGACTAATTCAATTCCTCCCCAACGTCGAGGAATTTATCAAGGTATCTTTAATTTCTTTGTGGTTTTACCCGAAATTGCTGTAGCCTTGGGATTTGGCTGGGTAATGACTAACTTACTTCACGAAGATCGTCTCTTGGCAGTAGTAGTAGGTGGCGTATGTATGATTATTGCCGCAGGCTTGACTTTGTTTGTCAAAACTAATACTGACGATATGGCAGCCGACATTGAGGGAGAAAATCAAGAGCAAAAAACCGAACAATCTTTAGAGACAGACTCAAAAACACAAACGACCTAATGGTCTTCAATAAATATCTAATTGATGGGTTTTTATAGGCAGGGAGCAGAGAGCAGGTCTTTTTTAAGAAAAGGAGCAGGGGGCAGGGGGATTTCTGTCCGACTAATTTACCCCTTCTCCCTAGCGAAGCGATGCTCCCTACTTAGTTATCTCTCATTAATTAATAGACAAAGCACTAAAAGCGATCGCAGAAAAAGATTTATGTTAAGTCGAGTTTATCAAATAGTGGGTCGTCCTAAAGCCCAAACCAGCCAAATGTTTGGACGTTTCACCCTGCCTGCTTTAATCGGTCAAAATCTCATAGCGCAATTGCTGCTGTTGGCAGCTACAGTCTTAAGCTATAGCGTTGTGGCAATGGCAATTGCTAATTCTCTATTTATCAGCAGAGTAGGAGCGGGGAATCTGCCTCTAGCTTTTATCTCAATTGGCTTGTTTTCCATACCTGCTTATGGATTGTTTTCGCTGGCGATCGATCGCTATAGTCGTCCTAAGCTGTTTCGCTTTGCTTTAATCGTTTTTGCTGCTATTGCTCTGGGTTTGTGGTTTTTGTTGTCTTTAAGTGCTACCTGGATCTATTACATCCTGCTAATCGTTATCTTTTTTCAATGGGATTTTCACAACAATATTCTTTATCCCAGTCTGCTAACGGATTATCTGACTACTTTGGAGTACAAGCGATATGCCCCGTTTATTGGTATCGCTCAGGCGGCAGGAACTCTGCTTGGTGGTGGTTTGACTATGTTGCTGTCGCGTTATCTAGCGACGCGAGACTTACTGCTGGCTTTGCTGGTAATTCTAGCAATCGCCTTCGCACAGTTACTCTATTTAGAAAACTCTCAACGTCAAATAGATGTAGTCAAAGAGCAAAAAAAAGCAGGAATTTTAGAGTCTTTAAAAACTTTTCCCGATTTGGTCAAAGGCTATCCACTAGTGTTTTTACTAGCCAGCAGTAGCTTTTTACTGGTAATTATTTATGTAAGCTCGGAATTTCTTTGGCTCAATATCTACGGTCAAAACTTTGACGAACGCAATCTGACAGGATTTTTAGGTTTGATGCGAATTGTCATCAGCCTGATTCAGGTGGCATTTTTGTATGGCGTTACTCGTCCCCTGCTGCAATGGTTGGGAGTGGCGCGGTTGAACGCGGTTTATCCTTTAACTACCCTATTTAGCTTTGGCGGATTGTTATTAAATCTTAAATTACCCGCAGGTATTGGTCTTCACATTAACGGTGATGCTCTTTACAAAGCGATCAATCTACCCGTACACCAACTTAATTACAATGCTATTCCCCAAGAATTTATCGGTAGAGTTCGAGCCGTAAGCGACGGCATTGTTTATTCTATAGGACTGACTCTAGCAGGAACCTTATTGTGGTTTGCTCATCTCTACCTCAGTTTGGTGCAGATTACCTGGTTGGCAGCTAGCTTAACTGTCCTTCTGTTATTGGTGCGATTGCCAATGGGCAGATTTTATACCCAAAGTTTGGAAAAAATTATTCGCTCTGACAGCATTAATTTAGATGATTTTGGCAAAGAAGGAATTCAGTTATTACCTCAGTCTGCCAGCACTATTCGCGAATTTATATCCAGCAGCGATCGCTACTTACAAATTAAAGGCTTAGAGCTAGCTGCCAGTTTGGGGCAACCCAGCCAGTTTTTTAGCGAGATTCTAACACTACTACCTTATGCCGATCCCCAAATACGTCATACGGTATTAAAGTTATACGACAACAGCGATGTTGCCACTTTAAAGCAGTGGGAAGAACTGTTGGGCGACGAGCGAACCCAGATTAGAGCTACAGCTTTAGGAATTTTAACCGCCAATCGCTATACTTTCTCCGAGGAGCAACTATTAGAGTTACTTGTTGACGAGGATGCAGAAATTAAAATCTTAGCGGCAATAGCGGCAACATCCGAATCTAAGAAAAATTCCCAAATTGTTAGTGCGTTAGAATCAATTTGGCAGTCAGAATTAGACAAAACTGCCGTCCAGGCTGTAATTAGAGTTATTGTCCAGCGAGGAGAGCGCGATTTAATTCCTTTAATACGGCAACTACTCGAACGAGAAGATAGCCAAACCAAACAATTAGCTCTAGAAGCGATCGCCAAACTTGCGTTACCAGAAGAAATAGAAGCAGCCAAACTAGCTACAGCCGAGCTTCAAAATCCCGAACCTTTGGTGCGAGCAGCATCATATCAGCTACTTCAGGCTACGCGCTGTGAATCAATGCTGTCTTATTTAAAGCCAGGTTTGGCAGATTCCGAACCGAGAGTCAGGCAGCAGGCAGCAATGGCTCTGGCTGCTTACGGGCAATCGGGACTGGCATTGGCAAGAGAAAGTCTGAGCGCGAGCGATCCTGCTGAAGTCAACGCGGCGATCGCTGCCATCGGACGCATTCGCACTAAATATGCCAGCGATATTTTGTTTAAACATCTGGCTCCCGAATTCGAGCAGTTGGCTCTTACACGTCAATGGCAGCAGCGTCTTCCCCAACAGGATCTTAACTGGCGGCTGCTGTCAGTGGCGATCGCCGATTATCACCAGCGTCTAATTCAAAAAGTCCTGTATATTTTGTCTTGCCTGGGATATTCGCGCACTGTAAATGTCGTCACGCGCATTCTAGCGACTACTGATGCTAAAAAAGTAGCCAACGCAATCGAAGTTTTAGCTTCTATTAACGAACGTCGTTTTATTGCCCCTTTAATTCCCATCCTCGAACGCAAGGAGCGATCGCCAAACTCAATTACTCCAACTCCTCAGTGGTTGAGAACCAAAGGCTATAAAATTTTATTAGAAGCTCTCGAATCAAAAGATCGATGGATTAAAACTGGTGCCTTGATTCCCCTGGCGACAATTCCTTCTGCCTTAATAGGCGATCGCGATCCCGTAGTACGTTTGGTTGCCAGAGAAATTTTCGCTCCCGATCGACACCAGTTGTCCTCTTCTCAAGTGGCGATCGCGCCAGGGGACGGCGAACTTCACTTAGTCGCTCACGCTCACGCACAACTTACTCATGCTGGAGAAACTCCGTTGTTTTACGGTGGAGAATTCTCCGATCTTGCCGCTCTACTGCCCTCTAGCAACACTTCTATGAACCGCTTACTATTGCTCAAAAACATCGCTTTATTTAAAAATCTCACTTTAGACGAACTATTTTCGATCGACAAAGCCTTAGAAACCGAACGAGTTTTAGCTAACCAAACTATTTACACCGAAGCTAGCTGGGGTTCTCATCTATATATTATTGCCGATGGCAGAGTCAAACTAGTTAAAAACCTTGATGGCAAGCAACAAGAAATTAAACAGCTTGCTGCCGAAGAATACTTTGGAGAAATCGCTTTGTTTGACGATGCTCCTCGTTGGGATGGCGCGATCGCCATTACTAACTGTACCCTACTAAAACTAGAGAAAAAGCAATTTATTAGCTTAATTTCTCAACGCCCACACATTATTCTGGAAATTTGTCGCTTCTTGAGTAAGAGAGTGCGAGAAACAGATAAATATCTTTCTCCGCCTCAGAATAGTACTTCGCAGTTATAGCAGCAGTAACAAATAATATACTTGTTACCCATTACCCAAAAAAGCTTCCCAGGCTTTAGTCGCTTCGGGTAACGAAGCAGTATCTTTTTGCAATAAAATTACACCATTGTTAAAACCGATAATGCCGTATTCCTGACTATTAGTTACTGCTTTAATCAAATCGACTATCGCCTGTAGCTGCTGGCGATCTTCTTTAAAAGCCTTTTGATAGCGCTGTAGCTGCCAGAGATCGGCAATAATGTAATCTACTCGTTCGATTTGCTGGCGATCGCCTTTTACAGCTAATCCAGTTAGGCGAATAACTTCTCTTCTACTAGATAGATGGGGAATTAAATAGGTAGTAGCCGAAACGCTGGCATCATCGGGTATTTTAGCTAAAAGCGAACGAATTTGCGGCACTCTCGTCCACTGTTCGGGAGCCGAAACGTATACCCAGGGCTGAATCGAATCGGGAACCAAAAAGTAGAGGGTACGGCTAGGATTAGAAGTGATAGTAAAAATCAAAGAAAGACAGATACAAAAAATCCAAAAACGACGAAACCCACTTTTTAGTCGTCGCGGTTGACAATAAGTCAGAGATTTATTGAGGTTGCCAAATCCTTGCCCTGCCCACCAGAGAATCGCACCGTAAAATAATCCTGGTGTAACGCTCATAGCATAGCGTAAAGAAATCGCCAATACCGAATCTCCCTTACCTAAAAGCAGCTTTAACAAAGGGAAACTGGCGATCGCCCAGGAAACGGGAGCTACCGCAGGGATAAAAGCTAACGGTAGCCACTGTCCGAGCAAATATTTCACCGTACCAAAAACTGGAGTAAACAATTCGACCAGCAAAACCCCTGGATTGCGAATCATATTACTAATAATTTCTAGCGTCGAAGCCTCATCGCCTTCGGCATACTGCCCGAATCTTTCTAACATAAATCGTTTGGAAATATCGTCAGAAAATAAGGGCATAACCAGATTAGTTAGAGCGATGATGTAAATCAAGCTCAAGCTACAAACAGCTAAACCCAGTCGCGGATAGCGACGACTGAGAACTAAGTACACTCCAACCCCAAACAAGGTAATACCGCTATCTTCGCGAACCGCCAGAGTACAAACTGTCAAAATACCAAATAACCACCACCAGCGTTTTTCCATCGCCAACAGCAACCCAAACACAAATAGGGGAATTTGCGAAATGTCGTGAAAATTAGCTAAGGTTGGTCCTAAAACAGCATTGGCACAGTAAAAGCTAATTACAATAAAAATCGCAATCCCAGGCTGGAGATAGACTCTTGCCAAAGCGTATAACACCAAACCTGCTGCCGTCACAAAAATTACCTGCAATACGGTTAATGTTGCAGGATAGGGAAACAGATAATAGATTGGCAACCACAACAGTAAAGCAGGTGTAAAATGCTGTCCTAGGCGACGATAATCTACCGCAGGTACTTCGCCATTGTGAACTACATTGGTCGATAATTGGGAAGAAAGACTACTTTGAAACCAGTTGCCATGAGTACCATTCCAAAAAACTTGATTGAAAATTCCCTGATCGTAAGAAGAATAAAATGTAAAGTGGCGATGGAGCGTCAACAATAAAGTACCGACAAAAAAGACACTGGCGGCAACTGCAAGGATAGTAATACCCGATCTGACGCTTAATTTGGGTGGCATTGGAGATTACTTAGAAGCCAGGGGTTCGGTAATTGCAGATGAGGGAGCTTCAAATTCACCCGTCAAGACATACTCTAGTCGCAATTTTAGCCAAGTAATAAACTGCTTGTTGGTAGAAATAATCGCTGCCGCAGGTTGGGGAACTTTGGCTTTAGAATCAGAAAATTCTGCCGTTTCTAAAAAAGCTGGCTGCTTGACTAACCAAAAGTCAATTTCCTTATTTTGTTCTTTGTAGTTACGCCTTCTTTCTTCTAGTACTTCGTTTAAAGGTTCTTCTTCTAAGAGAAACTTCTGACTGGCTAAAACGTAATAATAAGTTTTCATAAATTATTCCGACAACAATTAAAGCTTTACTAAGTAAAAAATTGACACGCGACTAGCGCGATCGCAAATCAAAGATAGCCAGATATTGTTCTGCCATATTTTAGCAAGCTCTATATATGCTAAAATACGATTGTAGTATACAGCTGCTCGGCTACAGCAACTTAAAAACTAAGTCACAGATTACTCCGCCGTGAAACGGAGTAACGACCCCGCGCCCACGATTGCCTTCGGCTCGCAAGCCCTGGAGGGCTTGGCGCAAGAAAATGAGTTGGGATACGGAGCCTTCTTACGAAAGTTGCTCATGGGGGAAAGTCAAGAGGCTGTCACCTGAAATGAATTCAAGTGCTTGAAAGCCGCGACCAAGACCGCACTTTCGCGCTGCTGTAACCGTTGGTAAATATGCTACCATTCTGTGTGTGCGAGAACTGCTTTCAACAGAAATAATTTTTGGCCTGGTTAGAGACGGCTCTGCCAGGATACCCAAACACATTTGACGGTCTTAGTTAAAATTCAATCGGAGAGGCAACCAAACGCAATCGAAACAAGTCAGCGTATCGCTCGTTAAGTATATTTATTTATTGTTTGTAAATCTAAGCCTTTTCTGCTGACGGCATTCGTTACTATAACTATATATATATTCGCTAAGTTTATTTATTTACGTAGTTTTATCGATCGTGAAAATATTAGGCAACAATCAGCATAAAATGCTATCCGATTGCGCCGAAACCACTCCAGAGGCTCAAAAAGCTCGACCTTTGGGTAGGGTTTTACAGCAAGCAGGATTAGTATCGCGCCAACAGATAAAAACTGCTTTAGAAAAGCAGGAAAAAGAAGAGCGACGGCAACGTTTGGGAGAAATTTTGGCATTGCAAGGATTGCTCACTCCCAAAACTGCTGATTTTTTTGCCGAACGCTGGTTGACAATTGCCAGACAAAAATCTCAACAGCCTATAGGACAATATTTTAAGGAAGCAGGATTGTTAGATGAATCCCAAATAGGTTTAATTCTTTACGAACAAGGACAAACCAATCTAAAGTTTGGCGAGTTAGCCATTAGAAAAGGCTGGATTAAACCAGCTACTCGCGATTTTTTTGTCGAGCATTTTACTTCACAACCTCAAATGCCATCAGTAGACTACGAACACAAACGAAAAATTCATCAAGACTTCTCGAAAATTAGATTGAGATTGTTTGGTCTTAATGAAAATAGCTTGCCCCTTGATATCTTAGATGAAATAATGCTGTGGACAGAAGGGCAGGTTTTTTTAACTCAGAAACTCTGTCGCCTGGCTGTCGAAACTAATATTTCCGTTGGTGAAGAAAAGCAAATCGAGCAGTTGGTGAGAACTCGCTTAATAGAAAATTGGCAACAGGGAATCGCTGCCGAACATCTATCTGAAATGCGCGATCGCCTACTACACAATCGGCAATGCCAAGCTTTGGAGCTTTTACGCGAATACAAATTTATCTATAGGCAACAGATTGAGTTTGATGAAAGTGAAGAGCAAACAGAATTGATCGATCTGGGATTGGTTAAAGAAGAAGAAGGTAGGCTTAGAGTTTCTAATCGTATCTATAGAGAAGTTTTTAGTCTAAGCTGGATCGAGAGTAATCTAAATAATTTATCTCAGCAGTCAGAACAACGCGATCGCAGTATTCTAGATGACAGTAAAACTGCTCCTAAAATTACCAGAACCAATCTCGCTCCAGATGCCAAAACTAACCGCTCTAATCGCTGGTCTGGTTGGTTGAGTCTACTGATTTTTACCGTTTTTTTAGGAGTTAGTATTCCTTACATTCTCCAACGCTGGCAGGTAAGAACCTTATTTCTAACTAGTACCGAACTACTAACAACAGGAAAGTATCAGCAGGCGATCGCAGGTTACAATAAACTGCTAAATATAGACAGCAATTACTATCAGGCTTGGACTAATCGCGGCTATGCTTTGTCTGGGATGAAAAAGTACGAACAAATGCTGGCATCTTGTTCTTCGGCAACTTTAATCGAGCCTGAAGCAGTCTATGCCTGGAATTGTCGGGGTGAAGCGTTACATAATTTACAGAGAAATGCCGAGGCACTAGAGGCATTCGAGCGAGCAATTGAAATCGCTCCTGCTGATTCAATATTTTTTGTTAATAAAAGCGAAACTTTACTCTCTCTCAAACAATATGATGAAGCAGTTGTTGCCAGCCAACGAGCGATCGAAATTTTAGAGGCGAGAGAACGCACCGCAGGTAAAGCTAGAGTAGCAGGTGAATTAGCCACTGCTTGGAATTACCAGGCTAAAGCTCTATTGGAGCAACAACAAGATCGGGCGGCTCTGGCTGCTTACAATCTATCTTTAGAGTATAATGCCGAATATTTTCCCGCTCAAATTGGTAAAGGTATTACTCTTAGTAACTTACAACAATATCCTCAAGCCAGTGCTGTATTTGAGAATATTTTGAGAAAAGACGGACTGACCAAAATTCAAAAAGCCGAAGCTTGGTTTTACCTGGGTAAAACTCTCTGTAACTCATCCCAGGTTTTTTCTGGTATTGCTGCTTTCGACCGATCGATAGAGCTAAAACCAAACTACGAAGCAGCAAAGCTCGCTAAAGCTCGCTGCCAATAAACTAGCTTAAAACGGCAACCAGTCAAAAAGAGTAAGATCGGTGTAAATGCGGCTAACGGTTCTAGAATCTGGTAATTCCGAACGCTTGAGGTCTTCGCCGAGCATATTATATAAAGCTACAGCTGGGTTGACCTGGCGATCGAGAGCGAATAAAACTTTAGCACTGTAACTATCGCAGCCAACTCCTCTTCTCTGTACCGCGCAAACCACTGGTAGCTCGCCGTCAATAGTATCGCTTGCCAGATAATTCATTTCATTGGCAGCATAAAGCGTTTGTAAGGTATTAGCCGCAGCCTGGCATTTTTGCTTTGCCTCTCGGTCGGGGAAGTAATCTGTCAAGAAAGTTAACATTTTAGTCTGTTGCTTGCCTTCAGAACCTTCGACACTAGCTACGACTGTAGGAGTTTCGCTTGTAGTATCACAGGTGATATTGGGGACGGCAGCCGTACTAACTTTAACCTGACTTAGCTGAGAAATCAACGCCATAGCGGGTACTGCTACAGAAGCAGTCAATAATCTCACGGTTGATAAATATTTATCATTCATCGGGGAAACTTTTTGTTTTTGTCACGATTAATATATGATAATACGAGTCGTACGATTGATTTATTCTCAACCAAAAAAGATCTAGTGGGTCAATCATTAGAGAGATAGAGTAATGACTTATTTTCCGTGCAGCTTCATAAAATCACAGCAGCTAAAAATAGCAACAGTTTTAAGTTCCTGTGCGATCGCCACTCCTGCCATAGCTCAAATTACTCCTGATGGTACTATTCCCACAGAAGTCGATCGAACGAATGATGTCTGGGAAATTACGGGAGGCGAAAGAGTAGGAGATAACCTGTTTCACAGCTTTCAAGAATTTTCTCTCCCCACTGACAATACCGCATTTTTTAACAACGCCACAGATGTAGTAAACGCTATTAGCAGAGTGACTGGCGGCTCAATTTCTGAAATTGACGGTTTGATTCGAGCTAACGGTAACGCCAATCTAATTTTGATCAATCCTGCGGGCATTAATTTTGGTGCCAATGCGCGATTGGATATTGGTGGCTCGTTTTTAGGCAGCACCGCCGAGAGCTTGATATTTGAAGACGGAACGGTATTTAGCGCGACAGATACTCAAAATACGCTCTTGACGGTAAGTGTGCCTTTAGGATTGCAAATGGGGCAAAGCTCTGGAGCGATTGGAGTTGAAGGAATTGGCAACCAGATAACAGAAACTGATTTAGCTTCACCTTTAGACATATTGGAAAATCCTGGGTTGCAGGTGCAGTCGGAGCGAACTCTGGCTTTAGTAGGCAAGGGATTGATCTTTGACGGTGGCACCGTTACCGCCAGGGGAGGAGACATCGAACTAGGCAGTGTGGCTCAAGGAACCGTAAACCTCGATCCTGGAGCAATGGGCTGGAACTTGAGTTATGAAAATGTTGCTGCCTTTGCCGATTTACAACTGCGATCGCAAGCTCTGGCAGATGCCAGCAGTACGGGATCGAATTCGGGCGGTTCAATTCAAGTACGAGGTAGTCAGGTATCTCTAACGGATGGTTCGTCATTATTGATTCAAAATACGGCAGAGACAGCAGCAGGTGCCATCGATGTCGGTGCCTCAGAATCGCTAATGCTCCAGGGTTTCAATAGTAGCCAAAACGGCAGCAATATTGTCAACGAATCCTTGGCAGGGGGCAATGGGGGAAATATTAATATCGCTACTTCTAATTTAAGTATTAGCGATCGCGCCTTTATTTCTACTACCGCCTATGGTGCGGGTGCGGGAGGAGATCTCAATATTGCTAGCGATGCAGTTACCATAAATGGTACTGGAATAGGAGATCTAATCCAAAATTTTCAGGTAGCAGTGCTGGAAAAAACCTTTCAGCCAAGCGATCGCGGTACTGGTTTATTTATTGGTTCGGTAGAGACTGGTACTTCGGGTAATGTCAACATCAATACTGGTTCTCTGCGTCTGGATAATGGCTCGATAATTCACAGTCCTACCTTTACTACAGGCAAAGGAGGAGATATTAATATCAGTGCCAATAATATCGAACTAGTTAGCTCTGCACTGCAAGCTGGAGCCGTACAGGACAGCGTAGCAGGAAACACCGCAGGCGATATCGATATCGATACGGCAAGTTTAGATATAAGAGATGGAGCGGTTTTGCTCGATATTACTCTGGGAGCTGCTGCGGCTGGAGATATAAAGATCGACGCTTCCCAAACAGTTACTTTGCAGAATAGCCCAGAAGGTGCTGCATTACTAACTGGTATTTATGCTAATTCTAGCGTCGGGTCGGGAGCGGCAGGGAATATTGAGATCGTTACCGACCGCTTAAATATTAATGACGCATTTGTTACCAACAATAGTGGACTGGTACTGTTAGATGAGTCAGTTATCAATACTGGAGGCACTGGGGGAAACATAAATATTGAGGCAAATGAGATTGATATAAGCGGCATTCCCTATAACACTAAATTTTCTAGCGGTATTGGTTCTTCTACCTTCAGCGACTCCGATGCAGGTAATATAAATATTACGACCGAGCGGCTAACCGTTAGAGACGGCGGTGATATTACCACTGCTACTTTAGGCAGTGGAAATGGCGGAGATTTAACCATTAACGCTAGTGAATTTATCGATGTAGGTGGAACTCTTAACATCGGCACTACAAGAAGGGGAGGACTATTTGCGGCATCGGGTAGAGCTATTTTCCCCGATTTAGATGCTACTGGAGCGGCTGGGGCGATAAACATTACTACACCCGATTTAACCATTCGCGATGGCGCGAGTATTGACGTTCAAAGCATAGGTGAAGGAGGTACTGGTGAATTGAGCATTGTTGCCAATGAAATTGTTATCGATAATCAAAGCGAGATTACTGCCGCAACCGAAACTGGAGTAGGAGGCAATATTTTTCTCGAAGCAGACAATGTTTTTTGGCGCAGGCAAAGTACCACTACAGCTTCTGCTGGAGGCTCTGGCAATGGTGGCAACATTACTATTCAGGCAGATAATTTAGTGGCTTTAGAAGGGAGTGAGTTGATTGCTAATGCGACAGAAGGAGGCGATGGAGGAAACATTTTGGTCGATACAGAAAGTCTGTTTATTTGCCCTAGTTGCGTGGTTGATGCTAGTGCCTCACCAGGGGGAGTAGACGGTATTATTACCTTTAGCGTCTTAGAACCAGAACCCAATCTAGAAACTATTAATTTACCCGAGCAGCCAGCCCAAGCAGAAGAAGCGGTAGCATTAGCCTGTTCTTCAGAGCGCGACGCTCGCAGCAGCGAGCTAACTATTACGGGTCGCGGTGGCTTACCACCCAGACCGAGCGAACCTTTGAGCGGCGAATCGGCGATCGCTTTTACTCCCGATGATTCTGAGGCTAGTAATGCAGATGATACCGATGAGAAAACCAATACTTCTCAGTTACCACCTGCGGCTAGAGACTGGTATGTTAACCCCGACGGTGTAGTCGTTCTTGCTGCCCAATCGCCCGATACCGTTAATAGTTCACCTTTAAATTCTCCTGACTGTCATGTTCGTTAATTGGATGTTGAAGGATTTAAAGGTCAGTAGCAAGTATCTGAAGGCGTGTAGCTATTTTTCATTCTTAGCTACTATTTTTATTGTTGTTCCTCAAGTGAGAGCGCAAGCCCCCGAACCTCCCGAACTTCCCCAGCCTACCACTCCGCGACAATCGCCGCCAAAACAATTCGATTTCAATTCTCCCCTCGCTCCTCCTTCCCCCGAATCAGCAGTTGATATTCCAGGCACGATTGTGGTGAGAAAATTTGAGTTCGTCGGTAGCACCGTTTTTAGCGATGCCGAACTAGCAGAGGCGGTTGCCAAATTTCGCGGTAAACCTATTTCCTTTGCCCGCTTACTTCAAGCTGCCGATAAAATTAGCGAACTCTACATCCAGCAAGGATACATTACTTCGGGAGCCTATATTCCGGCACAAAACTTAGAGTCGGATACGGTTCAAATTCAAATCGTAGAGGGGAGCGTGAGTAATGTGGAGATCGACATCGCCGAGGGTAGACTCAATCCCGACTATGTCCGCGCTCGTCTCGAACGAGCTATTGCCGCTCCGCTCAATATTGACAAACTACAGGAAGCTCTTCAGCTACTGCAATTTAATCCCTTAATCGCCAGTTTAGATGCCGAACTTGCCGCAGGTATCAGACCAGGTACCAATTCGCTGACGGTTTCGGTAACTGAAGCCGATACTTTTTTTCTGCAACCAAGCATTAATAATAGCCGCAACCCAGTTATCGGAACTTTTGAACGTCGCATCGAAGTTATTGAAAATAATCTTTTCGGTATTGGCGACGGTATAAACTTTGCCTATAGCAATACCGATGGTAGCGATAGCTTTGAAGGAGGCTATACTTTGCCAGTCAATGCCCAAAATGGAACTGTAAGTTTTGATTTTAGAATTGCCGACAATGAGATTATCGAACCTCCCTTTGAAGATTTAGATATTGAAATCGATTCGCGGGATTTTGCTCTATCCTGGCGACAACCAGTAATTCAAAGAGCTACTCCTCAAGCCAATCAGGAAGTAGCTTTAGAGTTAATTGCTTCTAGACGAGAAAGCGATACTTCAATTGTTGATGTCGATTATCCGCTGTCTCCAGGAGCTAGCGAAGACGGGGAAACTAGAATTTCTGCCCTGCGTTTGGCACAAGAATGGCTGCGTCGCGATCGCGTTTCGGTAATTTCCGCGCGATCGCAGTTGAACCTCGGTATCGACGCTTTTGATGCCACTATTAACGACGTAGAGCCAGATGGTCAGTTTTTTGCCTGGCGAGGACAGTTGCTTTATTTGCGGTTGTTGGGCAGAACTACCTTTGATAATCGAATACCTCCAACCTTATTGTTACGCTCCGATTTACAACTAGCAGCAGATCCATTACTGACAGTCGAGCAGTTTAGTTTGGGAGGGGGAGCTTCCGTAAGGGGTTATCGCCAGGACGACTTATTAACCGACAGTGGCTGGTTTGCTTCGGCAGAAGTACGATTGCCCATTGCCAGTAGCGAACGTTGGGGTACAGTGCAGCTTACTCCTTTTGTTGACTGGGGTACTGGTTGGAATGCTGACGATGAAGCAACTGACTTTAATACTTTAATCGGTACGGGGGTGGGAGTGCTTTGGGAATTGCCAGAGCGATTAGAAGCACGTGTAGATTTTGGCATTCCTCTAATAAATACCGATTCTGACGATCGCACCTGGCAAGAAAATGGAGTTTACTTTCAACTTCGGTACAACATTCAATAGTTATAAATTTATAAAATGAGTCGTCGTATATTAACCTTTATTTGTTTGGTAGGGTTGGGCTTGGTTTTAGCTTTTTTTCCCGCTCGCTTGCAGGCGACCGAGGCGTTAGATCTGGCTCTAGCAGGACAACAGCAATATCAGCGTGGCAACCTAACAGCAGCGGCAGAGTTGTGGCAACAGGCAGCCGATGCCTATCAAGAAGCAGACGATGCCGATAACGTAAGCAGAAGCTTAATCAATCAAGCTCAAGCACTACGAGATTTGGGATTGTACCCCAAAGCCTGTCGAACTCTAATTCTGGCACTAAGCGACGATCGCCGCGACTGCAATAGCGAAGTATTAGAAGATCTAGTAGCCTCTGCCAAACAAGAAAATACGCTGACGCTCGATCGCGCTATTGGCTGGCGCAGTTTGGGCGATATTTCTCGCCGTCAGGGAATGTTAGAACAGGCACGATCGATGCTGAATTTGAGTTTAAAAGCAACTCAAAATACATCCGAAATGGGGACGACTTTACTTAGTTTGGGTAATGTCGAACGAGCTATGGGCGATCGAGTACGCGATCGCTGGGAATATGAAGAAGTAACGGAAATTATCGAACGTCAATCTTTAGAATCTGCTCTCGCACCCAATCGGGCTGCTATTGATACTTATAGAACCGCTGCTAAAAGTTCCGTTCCTTTGACCCAGCTACAGTCACAACTCAATCAACTCAATCTGATTCTAGATACTAGAACCTGGTGGCAACAGCAAGCCCAACGTCGTATGTCTACTCAAGCACGTATGGGTATGACTCAGCAATTAGAAAGAACCAAGAGTTTTATAGCTCGGCTAGAAGAGCTACAGCAACAACAAATAGCCAAGCTACAGACGGAAATCGAATCTAGCTTAAATATTCTCACTCCCAGCCGACAGGCTCTGTTTGCTCGAATTAACTATGCTCAAAATCTTTTGCGGCTTCAACAACTCAACCGAACTGAGTCTCTATTGACAACTACTTTAGAACAGGCTCGCTCTCTTGAGGATCGGCAAAACCAGTCTTATGCTTTAGGATATCTCGGTAAATATTACTCCCTTCAGGGACAACTACCAGCCGCGATTTCGACAACACGACGGGCTTTGGTTTTGGCTCAAGAACGCAATCTCAACGGTGACGCTCCAGAAGCTACTTACCTCTGGCAATCTCAGCTTGGTAGCCTACTCAAACAACAGGGACAAAACCGTGAAGCCCTCGCCGCTTATGCTGCTGCTTTTAATACTCTTCAGTCTCTAAGAACCGATCTCAATGCTAACGATCGCTTAGTACAGTTTGATTTTAGGCAGGAAGTACGCCCCGTTTACTTACAACTAGTCGATTTGCTACTTAGTACCGATTTGACTTCAGAAGAGCTAGAAGCTTTGAGTATTTTTAACTTAGATGCGGTTAGAGAAGAATTCGAGCCAAAACAGCCTCAAAATTTAGAGCTGGCTCGTAGAGTCGTCGAATCGCTTCAGCTAGCAGAACTAGACAACTTTTTCCAAGACCCCTGTTCGGAAGTCGCCAATGTTGCCGTACAAATTGACGACCTCGATCCTCAAGCCGCAGTGATTTATCCCATTGCCTTACCCGACCGTTTGGCAATTATTTTTTCCATACCCAACAAACCCCTACAGCAGGTGGTAATACCAGTTGACGAACCGCAGGTCAATGCAACTCTAGACGAACTGTACGATAATCTTTACAACGAAAGCGTCGATGATTCGGCAATTAATATTGTCAGAACTATTCCCTTAAATTTTTCCGAAATAGAAACAAATAGGCAAAAGCTAATGCCTATTTTCGAGCGCATTCATAGCTGGTTAATCGAACCACTGGCAACAGAGTTAGAGGCAAACCAAATTGAAACTTTGGTATTTGTTCTTAACGGCAAACTACAGCAAGTCCCATTAGCAGCCCTCTATGATGGACAGCAATATCTATTGGAAAAATATAGCATTGCTCTAGTTCCTAGCCTGGAATTACTTGAATCTCAAGACACACCCAGACAACAATTAAAAGTTTTAGCGGCAGGAGTAAGTCAGCAAATAGAAGTACAAGGAGAAGTCTTCCCTCCCCTAATAAATGTTCCTCAAGAATTAAACCAAATTGCCGAGGCTTTTCCTGCTTCTCAACAACTACTCAATGAAGAATTTACCTTAACTACAATTCAAAACCGACTCCAATCCAATTTTCCCGTCATTCACCTGGCAACACACGGTTTGTTTAGCTCCGATCCCAATCGTACTTTTATCGTCACGGGAGACAGTGATATTATAGGAGTCGATCGCCTCAGTTCCCTATTAGATGCTGGCAATCCAGAATTAGTAGTGCTTAGTGCCTGTGAAACTGCTACTGGTGATGAAAGAGCAATTTTAGGACTAGCAGGAGTAACGGTTCGTTCTGGTACTCGTAGTACTATAGCTACCTTGTGGTCTGTAGAAGATTCTTCTACGGCTCAGTTGATGGGACAGTTTTATCAAGAGTTCAAGCAACCTGAAGTAAAAAAAGCCGAAGCTTTAAGGAACGCTCAACTTAGACTATTAAAAACTTTACAATCTAACCCCCTGTTGGAAGGACAGACAGCCGTTCATCCTTACTATTGGGCACCATTTGTCCTGGTTGGCAACTGGCAATAGCTACTGTTGCCAAACAGAATGCTAACAGCGAGCTACCCGATCGCGCCCTTGTTGTTTTGCTTGATACATGGCTTTATCGGCAGCCCTCAAGAGAGCGTGAGACTCAATACCATCATCGGGAAAACAGCTAATACCAATGGAAACAGTCACTTTTTCCAGATGTTTTCCTTCATAAATTAGTTCCAAATTTTTGATTCCTTCTCGTATTCCTTCGGCGCGAACAATGGTATTTTCCAGTGAAGCTTCTGGCATAATTGTCACCAACTCTTCGCCTCCATAGCGACAGGCAAGGTCGTACTGACGGGTTTGTTCGCGAAGATACTGGCTAACCGCACGTAATACCAGATCTCCAGCATCATGTCCGTAAGTATCGTTAAAGCGTTTAAAATAGTCGACATCGAGAATCATAATGCCAATATAATGTTGCTTGCGCTGGGCGCGTTCGATTTCTTTGGTTAGAGATTCTTCTAAATAGCGACGATTGTACAACCCCGTCAGAGGATCGCGAAAGCTTTGATATCTTAGGGTTTCCTGTAATTTTATATTTGCTAGAGACATGGCAATATTTGGTGCGACGGTTTCGCCAAGCTCTTGAATTAAGGAGATACTTTCATCTGGCGGAATTGTTACAGCTACTTTACTATCGCGATCGCTAAATGACCGAGTTTCTCGATCGCCTAAAGACGCTCTGGTAAGATTATCCGAGTTATTCCAATCTAGATAGAGTAATCCTAAAGTTTCTCCCTGTGCCATCATTGGTATACACATCGAGTAACGACAACTACGAGCGTCTATACGAACGTGATTGCAGCAAATACCAGGAAATTGTGTTTCGCATTGATGAGTATCGCTGCGTCGCAGTCCCCAACATTCTTGAGTAGAAAAGTTAAGCTCGCTATCGATCGTACCCCAGGTGGCGATCGCTTCAACTATTGTTTTACTGTTGTTGACTAAATATACTGCACCGTTGATGTTGGGAAACAAAGGTTTTAGTAAATCTGCCAGTGCTTTTTTGACCTCGTTTAACGTGGAACAGGCTAATAAAAATTCGTTAACTTTTGCCAGTTTAATTCGCTCTAGATTACTCGATTTTAAAGCTTGTATTTTTTGTTTTAACTGTATATTTAAAGCTTCTAACTCTAGTTGATTTTTTTTGATTTTAGTAACATCTTGAATTAACCCTAAAATTTGTTTGGGTGTACCGTCGGCTTGACGTTCAAAAATAGTATCTTTACTATGTAGCCAATGCCAAACTCCCTGTTTATCTTTAATACGATATTCAATTTCCAGACAATCATCGTTCTCAAGATTCATGAGCTTTTCATGATGCTGTTCGATTAATTCAGTATCTGAATGATGCAAAACTTTAATTAATAAGCTACGATCCAAATTTTGATTTTTGCTCGAAGCATAGCTAAGAAATTTTTCTATAAAACGATTACTATATATATAGTGGTTGCTTTCTAAATCGAAAATGTAAAGCAAGTTAGGAGTTAAATTGGTAATTTTTTCATTAAATTTCGTACTTTTTTGTAAATCTTCATTAGCTCGATTGAGTATATTTAAAGTTGTCGTTCTTTGTTTAACTCGGCGTTTTAACTCCGAGTTAAGTTGCCGTATTTCTATCTCTGCTGCTTCGCATTCTGTAATTCGCTCTCTTAGCTGTTGATTCAAGTTTTCTAACTGTTCTAAAGAAGGTAAAGTTAAAGCTTTAGGAATGATGGAAAATAAGTAAAATGTAGTGTACAAAGCAATTCCCGACGTAATCGCTTTGGTTACTCCAGCAAACCAATAAAATGGATACCATAAAGTTATAATATCTATTAAATGGCAGACTCCACAAGCTACTATTAAAGCCCCAAGCAAAACAAAGGCATTTTTAAACGGTGTATCTTTCCTTTTGTTTAAAAGATATATGATAAAACTCGCGATCGAAAAATAAGCGATCGCCGTCAAACCATCTGATATGCTATGCAGCAAAACTAATGACTTTTGCCATAAATAACAATGTCCGTGAGGTATATATTGCTCTGTTAATAATAAATAAAAAGATTTTAACATCTATCTATTGACAACCTGTTTGTCAACTATATCTCCATCATTTATAGCTCTATATGAGCGAAAACATATAAGAAAATACTCTAGATTCTTTTATTTAAAAATTAAATGGCTCAGTGTTATTAACTAGAAATTATTTTTTTATTCAATATAAATAACTAAATTAAAAACAACTTTATTTTTTTTAAATAATTTGTACTGAGCTTTAGCCAGATCGATACAATAACTACGTACCAACTATCTATAGCTATGTCTCAAACCCACAAGTTAAAGCCATCTTGGGCAGGCGACGACATTTTATCTCGCTTGGTCAATTTAGCAATCCGAACTAAACCTATATACAGTTTGATGAAACATCAAGCTAGACAGGTAATTATTAAAACTGCTGAGAAAAATGGCATATCCTGGCGCGAAAACTATCGAGAGTTAGAGCAGTCAGAAGCCAAGGCACTGTTAGATTCAGTTACCAACCACAAGCTAGTCTACCCCGACTATTATTTAGTCCCTTTTCACGCTTACGATCGCGGTAATCTTTGCTGGGAGGCAGCCTTTGAAGCGACATCAGCTACCTATTCAATGCCCTTACGAGTTTGGAAAGATGAAAAATTGACCTGGCAAACGGCACATACCAGATTAAGACACAGTTTTTACGATATAGTAGCCAGATACACTGGCGATCGCCTGACGGATATTCTCGATTTGGGTTGTTCGGTAGGTATTTCTACTTTAGCCTTACATCATTACGTTGCAGCCAAACAAAATAGTTCTCCGCGCACTGTCGGTTTGGATTTATCTCCCTATATGTTGGCAGTCGCCAAAATTAACGACAAACAGCAAGAAATTTCTCGCTGGCTACACGGTTTGGCAGAAGATACCAGATTGCCTAGTAATTCCTTCGATCTCGTAACTCTTCAATTTGTACTGCACGAACTACCCCGCCAGGCAACAACCGCCATCTTTAAAGAAGTGCTGCGAATTCTCAAACCAGGAGGAGTCATCGGCATCGTAGATAACGATCCTGCTTCTCCTGTAATTCAAAATCTTCCTCCCGTACTATTTACCCTGATGAAAAGCACCGAACCCTGGAGTGATGATTATTATACTTTCGATCTCGAAGCGGCAATGCAGCAAGTAGGTTTTGACTATAAAACAACAGTAGCTAGCGATCCGCGCCACCGTACTCTAATTGGGATTAAACCCTACTAAAAACTCGAACCAGGCTGAGTTAAAAACAGTTTTTCTGCTGCTGTCGATTCTCTACCCAGAATTTGATTGCAATGGGGAAATCTGCCAAAGCGATCGATAATTTCTTTGTGCTTTATGAGCTAGGTCAACCTAATCAAACTAAAAACTTTTTTGGGTTATTTTGCGACTCGCTTAAATCAACTGCGGCAGCGAGTTTGTAAGTATCGAGAAAAATTTCTTTAATTTGGCGATCGAACAGCAAATCTTTTTTAAACCACACTGTTTCGGTTGCTTCATCAAACCAGAAATCTAGAATGTCGAAGGTAGTTTTTAGCGGCATGGCGATCGCTTGTGGGTTTGCTCCATTACCTAATTATTTATTTTAAACTTTTTCTTTTTTAGAACCCAAAACCTTCTGCCTTCTGTCTTTTGCCTTTTGCCCTCACTTATTGTTCGATTAACTACATCTAAATTATAAATTTCAAGATATTAATATAGTCAATCGCAATATTTTAAATTACTAACGGTAAAATGTAATTTTTCTTCGCTTTAGTTAATTAAAGTTAATATATATTTATTTATAAGCGATTTGAAACCTTAGTTCTGCCAAGTCGCCCCTCGATATATTGTTCTCAAACTATATTAATTCTCATGCAAACTGTCCTGACAAACAATAGACAAAATACACAGCCAGTATCGTCGGTTCCCCACGTAGTAATCATCGGTGGCGGCTTTGGCGGACTATATGCTGCAAAATCTCTAAAGCATGCTCCAGTTAAAGTAACTTTGATCGACAAGCGTAATTTTCATTTGTTTCAGCCATTGCTCTACCAAGTAGCTACTGGAAGTTTGTCACCCGCCGATATTGCTTCTCCTTTGCGAGTAGTTTTGAGTAAACATAAAAACACCCAGGTATTGCTCGATAAAGTAGTAGATATCGATCCCGAAGCCAAAAAAGTTTATCTAGAGAGCGAAAAAGAATTAAACTACGATACGCTGGTGATTGCTACGGGAGTAAGCCATCACTACTTTGGTAACGACCAGTGGCAAACCGAGGCACCAGGACTAAAAACCGTAGAAGATGCTCTAGAAATGCGTCGCCGCATCTTTATGGCATTTGAAGCCGCCGAAAAAGAATCAGATCCCGAAAAAAAACAGGCTTTACTAACATTTGTGGTCGTGGGAGGTGGTCCGACTGGCGTAGAATTAGCTGGTGCGATCGCCGAAATTGCTTACAAATCTCTTTGTGGTGATTTTCGCGATATCGATACTACCCAAGCTAAAGTTGTATTGTTTGAAGGGATGGATCGTATCTTACCTCCCTACCCACCAGAGTCTTCGGCTCAAGCACGACAAGCTTTAGAAAAGTTGGGTGTTGAAATTCAAACTAAAACTTTAGTGACTGACATCACCAATAACACGGTAACATTTCGCCAAGGGGAAAATACTAATAAAATTGAAGCACATACTGTTTTATGGGCGGCAGGGGTCAAAGCTTCTTTTATGGGCAGAATTTTGGCAGAAAAAGCAGAAGCAGAACTAGACAGAGTAGGTAGAGTTATGGTCGAGCCAGATTTGAGTCTCAAGAAATATTCCGACATTTTTGTTATCGGAGATTTGGCTAACTTTTCCCATCAGGGAGATCGCCCTTTGCCTGGAGTTGCACCCGTAGCCATTAAAGAAGGGGAGTATGTTGCCAAACTGATTGGCAAACGCGTTAGAGGTCAAGCCGTAGAAGCCTTTAAGTACTATGACTTTGGTAGTCTGGCAGTAATCGGACAAAATAAAGCTGTCGTCGATTTGGGTTTTGCCCAACTTTCGGGCTTTTTAGCTTGGCTGATTTGGGTATTTGCTCATATCTATTTTTTAATTGAATTTGATAACAAACTCATCGTGATGATTCAGTGGGCGTGGAACTACATTACCCTGGGACGAGGTGCGCGTTTGATTACCGAAACCCCTTTAGTTTCAGAATCGCAGTCAAAAGCCAAAACCTCTCAATATCAGCTAGCAGAAAACTAAAACAAGCTTTAAGCTTTAAGCCTTTAGCTTTTTTTAAAGTCTTTAGTCTTTAGTCTGTCTCTAGATAATCAACTAACAGCTACCGCGAAGCGGTTAAAGCCAGTTGCCTAGTAAAACATAGGGAGCCCAGTAATATGGATGTCGATGCCAACGGCTATGCAACAAGCTTAGTTGTGCTTGTCTGATTGCCTCAGTTTTAGTAGTGTTTTTAGTAGTTAACTCTTGATAAAACTGGCTCATCAACTCAGCCGTAGTCAGATCGTTAACCGACCACAAAGTTGCGAGAGTACTTTTAGCTCCAGCACGTACTGCAATTCCAGCTAAACCCAAAGCTGCCCGTTTATCACCTGCCGCAGTTTCACAGGCACTAAGCACTAACAGTTCGATCGCCTTTTGGGAAGTTGGAGTTCTAGTTTGCAAAATGTGTTCGAGTTCGCCAATCTGTATTTTACTATTCCAAGCCAGTAAAAACGTGTCTTCGAGGCTGGAGCTAAACTGACCGTGAGTAGCAATATGTACGATGGGATAATTAGTAAATTTAATTTCGCGTTCTAGTGCTTGAGACGTAAATTTGTCATTCATCAACACTACACTACCGTTACTTACCTCGGCTTTAATTGCCGATAGTTCTCGATTTACATAATTTAAACCAGAAAAGCCCTGTGTTGGTTCTGAAAGTCCTGCGGCAACGGTTTTAAACTTTACTCGATCTAACGAGCGAGGAGCTAACAACTGTAGGCTTGGAGTCATACTTACTCTGTATTGCTCGATAAGATACTCTCGACCATCATATAAAGCTGCTAGTGGAATATTGCGTAAAGCTCCATCGGGAACAAAAATAAGATTATCAACGCCACTGCCAGCTAAATCTTTAGCTGCGGGACGAATTAATAGATCGTATAGCTGGCTGGCTGGAGTGTAAAAATTGCGACGGCTACGGACTACAATATCTTGCTTAAACCGCTCGATGATTGTTTCCAATTTATCGCTGGAGATTGCAGTTGTGTACTGGCGCAGGGGTTTTCCTGGCAAACTTAAAATTACTTCCAGACGATCTTCTAAAATAATTGGATAAATTATTGCCGCTTTGCTATCGAGACTTTCAATTTTTATTGGTTGAGCATCTAAACAGGCTTCTCGAAAAAAGTTATTTAATTCGGCAATTTGTAGTGACTCGATAACATTTCTGGCTCGTTCCAAGTCAGTTTGACCGACAGCAGAATTTGATAGCAGCAAGCTAACCAAACCGCGATAGATTGGTTCGACACTATCGCGAAAAGAGTATTGAAGATCGGAGTTTATGGCTGCTAGATTTTGACTGAGTAACTTAATTGCTTCTACCGCTCCAGTATAATGAGCGATCGCGCTCTCTCGGTCTTGTCGTGCCTGACTAATTCTACCGAGTTGCCATTGCCATAAATAATTAATTTCAGGGGCATCAATTTCTAAAGCTATTTGCGAGGCTTTTTCGGTCGCCAAACGTGCTTTATCCCATTGTTGCTGTTGTTCGTAGATCTGACCTTGAAAACCCAAAGTATAAGACTCAGCCCTTCTATCTCCCAGGGCTACAGCACTACTATTAGCATTAGCAATAATTTCGGCAATTTCTGCCCAGGTTGGAACGGTGTTAAATGATGCCGAGGCATGGCGTTTTCGCTGACGTAATTCAACTAAGTTACGGGCAAAATTAATCTGCTGGTATAAATTAGTACGATTGCCGTTTGTAACCAGACGAGATTTAATTTCGGGAATTAAAGCTATACTTCGCCACCAATACTTAGTTTCCAAAAGTAAATTAAACTGAGCTAAATTGATTTGTAACGGTAGTTCGCTGCGTTTACAAGCCAAATCTTTGTAGCAAATTTTTAGTCCCTGATAATATAACTCCAGTGCCTGTTGGTTATCGTTTATTACTTCCCAAGTATTTCCCAACGCCAACAAAGTTTTAACTTTTTCTGAGGAAGCATCTATTTTTGTGGCGATCGCCAGACTGCGTTCTAAAATTTGCCGCGATCGCTCGTAATTGCCCACGATCCGATTGATTTCGCCATAGCTTCTCAAGCCTGCCGCTTTAATAGCTGAATCTGGCTGCTGTTTGAGTTCGGCGGTAATTTGACGCAAAGTTTTTAAAGCGCGACGATATAAACCTATGTTTTTATAAGCATTGGCAAGATTGAGAGTAGCTCTAATCGCTCCTGCTTTATCTCCGACAGTTCGATAATTATCGAGTGCCTCTTGCCAGGAAGCGATCGCTGCTTCTGTTTGACTAGTTGTTAACTGTAAAACTCCCCGATTGTTTAATACCTGGGCTAAAACCTTAGTGCGTTTTCCCTCGTCTAGCTCTGTATTGCTGTTTAATAACTCTAAACTGACAGCAATATTGTTTTTTGCTTGCTGCCAAGCTCCCAATCGAGCATAAGCCAGAGCTAAGTTACCTAAAACTCTACTGCGAGCGAGTATTTCTCCCTTGGTAGCATATATCTTTACTGCTCGTTCCCAAAACTCTACAGCGCGATCGAAGCGTTCGAGCGAGTAAAACTTATGTCCTTGTCTTTCCCAAGTTACTGCCGAGCGTTCTTCTATGGTTGGAGGTTCATTGGCGGCAACGTGTAGAGCATTGTAATTAGCGGCAAGTAAACTAAGACTCAATCCCATCGCCAGACAGACTAACAACGACAGGCAACGTTGTTTGAGTTGAGAAAACATATAGCTATAAAAATTATTTAAATTATTATCAAAATTGGTTGCAAACAAACTAGCTACCAACTTTTTTTGTCAGCTAGTAGTTTGGTGGCATTTACTATAGTTAAAGGTTTGGCAAAAAAATAACCCTGTCCGTATTCACAGTTTAAACTTTGTAAAATTTGCTTTTCAGTCTCGGTTTCAATTCCTTCGGCAATTACATCCATGTTTAACTTATGAGCCAGCATCACAATGGTACTAACTATTTCTTGATTCTTAGTACCATTGCTCATATTACTGACAAAAGAGCGGTCTATTTTTAAAGTATCCATCGGAAACCGATGCAAATAGCTAAAAGAAGAAAATCCCGTGCCAAAATCGTCCATACTTAACTTGATACCCAAATTTTTAAGCCGATTGAGTAAAACAATAGTATCCTCTACATTATCCATCACCATACTTTCAGTAATCTCTAATTTTAAATTTTTGGCATCTAGATTGCTCGATACCAAAATATGTTCGACTTGTTCTACTAAGTCGGGTTGTGCAAACTGGCGGCTAGAAAGATTGACGCTAATTAATAACGAATCGTTGCCATCGAACTGCTGTTGCCATTGACTTAGCTGACAACATGCCGTCTCTAAAATCCACTTTCCTAACGGCACGATTAAACCTGTTTCCTCGGCTATCGGAATAAATGCTCCAGGAGAAACAAAGCCCCTTTTAGGAGATTGCCAACGTACTAAAGCTTCAAAACCTGCAAGCTGTCCTGTTATCAGAGAAATAATCGGCTGATAATGAAGTTCAAATTCGCAATTGACAATTGCTTCTTGTAAATCTGCCTCTAGTTCTAATCTTTTAAATGCCTGTTCGTGCATTTTATTAGCGAAGATTTGATAGCGTGATTTGCCAGAAGCTTTAGCTTTATACATTGCGGTATGAGAGGCACGAATTAATTCTTCGGGACTAAAATCTTCTTGAAGCTGCGCGATCGCCAGTCCGACACTAACTGAAATAAAAACAGTTTGTTCCTTTAGCCGATACTCCGTAGCTAACTCGCTTTCGACTTCGGTTGCCAAATCGATTGCTTCTGTGCTTCCATCGGTAACTTTGAAGGCAATTCCAAACTCATCCGCGCCAATTCTGGCTAAAATTGCTTTGGCATTCAAATATTTTTTTAAACGTCGAGCAGTATAAATTAAAAGGCGATCGCCAGCTTCATATCCCAAACCTTCATTAATTAACTTAAAGCGATTGAGATCGAGACACAAAACGGCAATTGTACCATTTACGAACTGATTGTTTTGCTTGAGTTGCGTTAGCTGTCTGGCAAACATCAAGCGATTGGGCAGTCCAGTCAGAGAATCGTAAAAAAGAGTATATAGAACTTTGTACCCTAGTACCAATCCACTACTCAAGAGAAACGCCAGCATAGGAGAAACCAAAGGAATCCAACCTGAGAAAACAAAGGCAAGAGAACAGATACTCCATAGTCCGATCGCTGAAAAAAATCCAGCCCCGGCAATTGATAGAGGATGTCTTAATTTCCAGGCAATTACCGCCCCTACTAAAGACCAACCCCAAATCCAAACAGTTTCAGTCCACTCCCACCAAAACCAAAACTGTCTCCTTTCATCTAATACCAGCCCTAAAATTTGTCCGACCATGTGAGCATGAGCTATAGCTCCAGGCATCAAAGCTTTAGAGCCATGATAGGGCGTATAAAATATATCTTTAATACTCGGTGCGCTCGTACCAATAATAACTATTTTGTCTGTTACCAAATCTGGTTCTAGTTTGCCTGATAGAGCTTCAGTCAATGAGATCCTGCGAGCGACATTAGGGTAACTATAGTCAAGTAAAATCTGCCACCCTACAGCTTCCGAAGGGGGCATTTGGTAGCCTCCAGAATTAGGTTTGAGACGAGTTATAATTTTGTCGCCAATTTTTAAAGAGTCTGGATTTACTTGAAATTCGAGTTGGCGGTCTTGCAAATACAGTAAGCTCAAACGCAAGGCAAAAGAATATAAGTCGCGATCGCCCAAACGAGCATACATTAAGTTGCGTCGCAGTACGCCATCGACATCTAAAACTATATCATTGAACCCAACTCGTTCTTCTGGTACTCCAGGCGGCGAGCTAACACGATTTTCACCACTACCGAGATATTCAATAGTTATTACATTTTCTCGCTGCAACTGTCGAGCTAAGACAAGACTACCAGGAGGATGTGTAATATCGCGATATATATCTAAACCAATCGCTTTAGGATTATATTGTTGTAAATTTTGCAATAATTTAGCAAATGTAGCATCGGCAATAGGCCAGCGATTTAATTGTTCGATATCTGCATCTGTAATTTCAACTACTAACAGTTTAGTATCGAGTTTATTTTTGGTATGTAAATTTACCATCCAATCATAGGCGGTTAATTCTAATAGTTGCAAACCACCCAAACGTCTAATTATTGACAGAATAAAAGTAATAATTATGGTGACAAACAAAATTGATAGAATATAATTTCGATTGTAAATATCTAGATTAGGATCTTTGTTTGTCAACCTCAAAAGTAGTTTGCGTATAAACATATTGAATGTATCAGCTTCTTCTTTTTGCTTTTTCTAAGTAAAAATACTGAGTTAATTAAATTAATTGTTAGTGTTTCTACTTATTGTTAAAGCTTTATAAGTATTGAGTATAACTTTACTTTTTTATATCGACACTTATTAAAAGTCCAAATTATAATTGTTGTATAAAAAAGCCTGGATTTTATATTATTAAATATGTTAAATATAATCTCAAAAACAAAAAAAAACTCAAACAAACTTGGCGGTGCGCTTGGTTTACTAGTAATTTTCAGCTATTTATTAGCCTTTTCTCAACCAGCTAATGCAGAAAAAGCTAGCAATTCTAGCTCTTTAGAGCGGGAAAATCAGGGGCTACCTATTCAGCGTCGAGATGGAGGGAGTAGAAGCGGTAAGTTAAGTCGGTGCGTCGATAGCAGCAGCAATCTAATTGCTTTAGTTCCAGAAGCTCGGGTAGCATCTACTAACTCTAATTCACCCAGTCTTTTTTTCTATATTCCCGAAACCACCGAACCCAAAACCATAGAGTTTGTGTTGCGAAATGAAGCAGACCGACTAATTTACGAGGATTTTATTACTACAACTGGTAAAGGAATTGTTGAGGTAAATATTCCCAGTCGAATTCTCGCATCTTCGGTCAATACCGAACAAAATTATCATTGGTATTTATCATTGATTTGCAATCCTCAATATCGCTCTCGCGATCTGGTGGTTGAAGGATGGATGCGCCAGGAACAACTAGATTCGGCTACCCTCGAACGGCTCTCGAATACTTCTAACACTGTAGAGAAAGCAGAGATCTATCACCAACAAGGTTTTTGGTACGATGCACTATCTATGTTAGCCAAGCACAAAGTAAGTTCTACTGATGAATCGGCAGTAGCAACTAAGTGGTTAAATTTATTACAGTCTGTAAATTTGGAAGAGTTGGCTTCAGAACCTATAGTTGAAAGTATTTCTATCAAAGATTTTGCTAATAACCGCTCTCAAGCAGAGCTTATGCCTTAAAAATAATCGATCGGCTATCTAATAATTGGTAAAGAACGCCAGAAAAATCGAGGTAAATACAGCATTCTTCGCCAGCGCCAAGGTTCTTGATAGAGGCGATATGTCCACTCTAAATTATTATTTCTCAACCATACAGGAGCGCGAGATTTTTCACCCGCCCAAATATCAAAACTACCACCAACCCCAATCCAAATTGAATTGGGACATAAGTGGCGATTTTGCTGTATCCAGAACTCCTGTTTTGGTACACCCAACCCGACTAAAATTACTTTAGGCTGACGCATTTGTAAGGTTTGTTTCCATTTTGCTTCTGCCTCATCGCTTAGATAGCCATCTTGAGTCATAATTGCCAGAGAGGGAACTCTATGCTGCCAAATTTGAGCGGCAGTAGCGGCAACTCCAGGTTTTGCTCCATAAAAACATACCGATTCGGCAAAGGAAGTTTTTCCTAGTTGCTCTAACAAAGATGCCGCTAATTCTATTCCAGGACAGCGAGCGCGCTTTAAACCTCGCATACGCATATACAAAATAACTCCCGCACCATCGGGAACTACTAAGTCCGCTTGCTCGACCGCTGCAGCTAAAGCTTTATTTTCCTGTGCCATCATAGACATCTCGGCGTTGAGGGTAACGACGTGTGTGCTACTTCCTTCTGCCAGTCTGGTCAATAACCACTGGCAATAATCATCATGAAGATGAACTTTGAGATTGAGAACGGGAAAAATTTGCACGGAGTGTATTTTGTTATCTATTTTTAATATGTTTGACATAAAATGACGCAACACGAAAATTCAAAAAAGCCATTCAACCCGTGACTACTGGAACTTAACCGCTGTTCCCGTAGCCGTAATCAAAACTAACACCCCTTTCTGGTCTACATTTATCGTACCCGTATCGACTTCAACCCCAATAACGGCATCAGCACCTAATTTTTTAGCGCGTCGCTCTAGTTCTTCAATTGCTTTTTGCTGACCTTTTTCAAATACTTTCTCATAGCTGCCAGTGCGTCCGCCAAAGGTATCTCTAATTCCTGCAAAAAAATCTCGAAAGGCGTTAGTGCCAAATACAACTTCGGCAGTAACTATACCTAAATAATTTTCAACAGTTCGATCTTGAATGAAGTCGGTAGTGGTAACTAGCATCGGTTGTTAAAAGTGAATAATGTTGTTTGTGAGTATCTTATCAATAATAAAAGTCATTATTGCAATTAACTTTTGCAAGACACTTGCGCTGTTTTGATAGCAAAAATCGGTTTTTAAGTATAGCAATTTTAATTGTGGTTGGAAAATTGATTAGTTTTTTTGATAAACGCTTGGGTATTAAATATATATCTATACCGATTTTTTTGTGTGAGTTTATACTTTAAGATAGCTACAGAAAATTTTGTAAATGTGGTTAAAACTCAGTGAGTCTTGCCGAAATACCTACCACAGTACGATACAGTCTTTTGAACCAAATTAAAGGAGCTTGGTTGGGTGGCATTATCGCCGAGGCGTTGACTGTTCCTCGCTACTCGTCCGATCGCTCGAAAATTATTAACTATTCTCACACTTCGCCCTGGTTGGCATTGAGAAACCAAACTGCGACGGAAATCGTCAATCGACAGCAGCTATCGACAAAATCATTAGATAGCGATTATTTACTACTAATTTTGTTGCCATTGATTTTTTCCGAACATGAAAGTAAGGAACTGGCACAGATAAATTCGATAAAAAACTACTTTACCGCTTGCGATCGAGTAGAGACATTCAACAATGTATTATTATGGAATTATGCAATTTCCTCAGTCTTAAAAGGAAAATTGGATGTCAATAACCCTATCGAGCAAATTTTAACTGGTGTAGGAGTTAATGCTACTTTGGTTGCCAATTTACAGGCAGCAGAGCAAGCCTTCAAAAAAAATACGGCTTTCAACAAGCTTGTCGAAACTTTACTCGTAAGCAAAAATTGCAGTCAAGCAGCGATTGTTACATCTATATATTGCTTTGCTAATGTTCCTGAAGATTTTTATCTTGCCGTCAATCGAGTGCGAAGTCTTAAAAATGTGAGTTTAAAATTCAAACAAATTACGGCGGTACTGACTGCAACCCTGTCTGGAGCCTATAATGGTTTGACAGGAGTTCCTGCCGACTGGCAAATGTTCGGCACTCAAAATCAAATTTATCGACAAGAGCAAAAAACAGTAGTAGATTTATTTTACAACTGGTTGGGTGCTTTTGTACCTCAGAACCCAGAAAACACTTGCCATATGCCTGTTGTGGCTGCCCCTAAAATTATCCAACCTCGGTCATCTTTAAATATTGTTTCTCAGTCAGACTACTAACAAGTTGTCTTCTATTTATGAAGAAAAGGTGGTATTTGAATTTATTTACACGACATATTAAAGAGTGGCTGCCAAAATTATCGCTCTTGACGAGTAGACTGTGGAGAAACAGTAAAGATCTGAGGATAAATTCGTACAGTAAAAGAAATTATCAGACTAAATTACAACAATTTTTGTTGATTTTGGTTTTAGCTATTATTACTTTAACTTGCGTGGAAGGCTATCGCTTTTACAATCAACCACAGCTAACAATTGGTAAAGTTTCTCCCGTAACTATCAAGGCACCTCAAGATGGTAGGTTTGAGGATACCAAAACTACAATTTATAAGCGTCAAAAAGTCCAAACGGGGATTGTTCCTATTCTCAAACAAAATCGCGAACTAACAGAACAAATGTTCGAGCGTTTGGAACTATCTTTAGAAAAAATAGAAAATTTAAGAAAGCTGACCGCTCCGTTTCCTTTTCTTGATACGGCAATTCTTTCCCTATCCAGCCAGAGAGATCTGCGTTCTTACCCAGAAACCGAACTTAATGCAATTTTAAAAGTAGTAGAACAAAGTTTTTCCCTCGATACTTCTAAGGCTAATTCCCCACAGTATGCTCCCTCAGATTTAAATTTGCGATCGCAGCAAATTGCTGTCGAACTGCTCGAATATCGCCGTAGCACCTCAGCCGCACAATACGAAGAACTAGTCTCTCAAATCGCGTTAAATCGCTATCGCTATTCCCAAGGGTGGAAACAGACCGAGCAGAATTCAATAGAAAATTTTAATACTGAAGAAATAACTAATCTATTAGATTTAAGCGATCGCGAATGGCTAACTACCAAACAATCTATTACTGAGGCTGCAAAACGCATTTTAATTCAAGGAATATCTCCAGGAACGCCTTCTAATTTACTAGAAAAAACGGTTGCGGTGCAGTTAGGTTCTCAGATCCCAGAATCTACCTTACATTTTGCCAGTAATCTGTTATTGAATACCCTCGAACCCAATCTAGAAAAAGACCGAGAAGCGACCAGAAATATTGCCGAACAGGCGGCAAAAGCGATCGAACCCGTCATAGTAGAAATAAAAGCAGGAGAGATAATTGTCGAACGAGGAGAAACAATTTCTCAAGATGATTTCGTACTTTTAGATGGTTTTGGACTGAGCCGTAGAGATACCAATTGGCAGGGTTTGCAAGCAACGGGGCTATTAGTAACAGTCATTGTCTGTTTATTTTTATTAATTCAAAAATATATTTACACTTCCATGCGCTGTCGCGACTACTTATTAATTTGCTTGTTAAGTTTGAGCGCGCTATTTTTAAGTATTTTAAATATCAAATATACAAATTTGCCAGCAATTGGTTTTTTAGTCAGTAGCTTTTACAATCCTGGTTTGGCAGTTTGTCACGTTAGCCTGTTAACGGTTTTAGTTTTGTTTGGCGGTCGTACTATTGCCTGGCAATATTTACTTGCAGGATACGCAGGAGGTCTTTTAGCAGCAATCTTTGGAGGCAGATCGCGATCGCGTGAAGCTATGGCACGCTTGGGCGTTTTGGTAGGTTTGTTTCAAGGCAGCGTCTATTTTCTGAGTAACTTAATTCTCAGTTCTAGTGCTGCTGATATCTGGTCGGCAGTTTTACCTGGAGCAGTTGTCTATGGACTGTCTGGCGTAGCCTGGAGTGTGGTGGCGATCGGTATCTCCCCTTATTTAGAACGATACTTTGATATAATTACGCCAATTCGCCTGGCAGAATTGTCCAATCCCAACCTGCCACTGCTAAAAAGGCTGGCAACTGAAACTCCTGGAACTTTTCAACATACGATGTTTGTAGCTTCTTTAGCCGAAGCTGCCGCCAGGGAACTCAACTGTAACGTAGAGTTGGTAAGAGCGGGAACGCTATATCATGATATTGGCAAAATGCACGATCCTCTGGGATTTATTGAAAATCAAATGGGAGGTGTTAACAAACACGATGAGATTGGCGATCCGCAAGTAAGTGTAGAAATTATTAAAAGACACGTTAGTGAAGGGCTAAAAATGGCTCGTAGATATGGTTTGCCCCAGGCAATTCGCGACTTTATTCCCGAACATCAAGGTACATTATTAATTGCCTATTTTTACTATCAGGCAAAACAGCAAGCCGAGAAAGAAGGAACTACGGTTTTAGAATCAGACTTTCGTTATGCAGGACCCATACCTCAATCGCGAGAAACTGGAATTTTAATGTTGGCAGATGCTTGTGAAGCAGCATTACGCTCTTTAAACGAAGCAACTCCCCAACAGGCTCTATCCACCGTCAAGAAAATTTTTAAAGCTCGCTGGCAAGATGGTCAATTGCTCGATAGTGGTTTGAGTTATCAAGAGTTGCCTACTATTGCCGAAGTTTTTATTAATGTTTGGCAGCAACTCAACCACAAGCGTATTGTTTATCCGCAAGGAGCTTTAAATATCAAAAGTAAAAAATAAATAGAAAAGAAATCGAGGGTAAAAACTGTTAATTAGTTGTGAGCAAAAATTTTTCAAACTCAGAAACTTACTACAATCAAGCTCGTGCCAGTTTGCAACAGGCAATTTCCTGGTATGGTAGTTTTCGTCGTCACGGAAAATATTCTCCCGACGAACGCCTGCAAGTTACGGTAAAACAAGATCTACAATCATTAAAAACAGCATTAAACAAGCTAGACAATAAAGCAATTAGAATCAGCACTTTTGGCTTGGTAAGCTGCGGTAAGTCATCTATCATCAATGCTTTATTAAAGGAAGAAGCAGTAGCAACTGGCGCACTTCATGGAGTTACTCAATCGCTTACGGTTTTGCGCTGGAATCCTCATGTGTCCGACATCGAAGTCGAGTTAGTCGATACCCCTGGTTTGGATGAGATTGCAGGTGAAGCCAGGGCAGTTATGGCGCGAGAAATTGCCCAAAAGTCCGATTTGATTTTGTTTGTGGTGGCTGGAGATATCACTCGTACTGAATACCAGGCTTTGCGCGAACTGAGAACCAGTCAAAAACCTTTAATTTTGGTATTTAATAAAATCGATCTCTATCCCAATAAAGACCGCCAGACTATCTACAATCAGCTACAAAAATTTAACGCCGCCTATAGTGGTGGCGAGTTAGAACCAATCGTTACTACCAGAGAAATCGTAATGGTAGCGGCAAAACCACGAGCGATTTTGGTAAGAGTAGAAGCAGCAGATGGTTCGACCAGCACTAGTTGGGAACAGCCAGAACCTCAAATTGCCGAACTTGAAGAGACGATTTATGGAATTTTGCAAAAGGAAGGACGTTCTTTGCTGGCTTTAAATGCCTTAGTAGAGGCAAGAGATGCACAAGTTAATATTGCTCGCAAAACCATCGCCTTACGTCAGGAACGAGCTAGAGAGATTATTTGGCAATATGCTCGATACAAGGCTATAGCTGTGGCGGTCAATCCTGTCGTTTTGTTAGATTTGGCAGGAGGTTTGGTAGCAGATTTAGCTCTAATTCGTGCTTTGGGAAAGCTTTATGGACTGCCAATCACCACTTATGAAGCCGGCAATCTCTGGCGTAAAATTATTGCTAGTTCGGGAGGCTTGTTGCTAGGAGAAATAGCTAGTAATATGCTTTTGGGTGTGGGTAAAAGCGGCGCGGCTGTCACTAGTATGTTTGAAAGTAGCGGAGCATTTACGGCTTATGCTTTTACTGCCAGCGCACAAGGCGCGATCGCGGGTTATAGCACTTTTGTTATTGGTAATGTAGCTCAAGTTTATCTCGAACGAGGCTGTACCTGGGGCGATCTCGGTCCTTCGACTTTAATCCGTCAAATTCTCACTCAAGTAGAACCAAACACCATAATCTATCGTCTGCGTCAAGAATTATTAGCACAATAACAATTATCGATGAATCGTTTTACCGTTATCGTTCCAGCTACTACTGCTAACTTAGGTGTAGGTTTTGATTGTCTCGGTGCGGCTTTGTCTCTTTACAACGAGTTTGAATTTACTGCCGTTAACGAGAGTGCTAAAAAACTAGAGATTAAAGTTATTGGAGATGAAGCTGCTAGAGTCAGCACTGATGAATCTAATTTGTTGTACCGTTCTTTTGTTCGGTTGTATCAACATATAGATAAAACGCCGCCAAATATAGAAATTACTATTAAGCTTGGTGTACCTTTGGCTAGAGGTTTGGGCAGTTCGGCAACGGCTATTGTTGGTGGTTTAGTTGGTGCCAACCAGCTAGCAGGACATCCGTTAAACAAAACCGAAATTAGAGATTTGGCGATCGCTATTGAAGGACATCCTGACAATGTGGTTCCTGCTTTACTCGGTAACTGTCAACTAGCAGTAGCCGATGGCGATCGCTGGCAGATTTGCTCGATTCCCTGGCAGCCAGATATCGTGCCAATAGTAGCTATTCCCAATTTTGAACTTTCCACCGCCACAGCCAGAGCGGTATTACCCACAGCCATTAGCTGCAAAGACGCTATTTTTAATATTTCTCGGATGGGACTATTAATTAGGGCTTTAGCAACCAACAACCCAGAGTGGCTAAAAGCTGCTTTAGCAGATAAATTGCACCAACCCTATCGCCAAAAATTAATTACTGGTTATGAAGAAGTAAGAACGGCAGCAATAAAAGCGGGAGCCTATGGGGTGATTATTAGTGGTGCGGGTCCTACTTTATTAGCTTTGAGCAACAGTACCCAAGTAGAAGCAGTAATAGCAGTAATGAATGCCGCCTGGTCGAAGCTGGGAGTTAAAGCTATGGTGCGATCGCTTGACTTAGATAGTAAAGGTGCAAAAATTTTCTAAGTAGCAAGTAAAAATCAGTAGCTACAGTTAAAAGCTTTTGCCTTTCTGACGAATTTTCGGTAGAGAGCGATCGCTTGAGGCATTCTTGAAGATGATTTTTTAGGGCGATCGCATTCTCGCGAGTACGAAAAGGTAAAGTATGTTCTTTAGCTCCTTCAATACCAAAGTATCCCGTTTGAGCACCCAAAGCTAAAACTAAGTATTTATAGTTAATATTGCCTTTATTTGCCAGTTCGACTCGCCTTTTTTCTGGGTCGATCTTTCGTACCGTATCTCGTACGAATACGACTCCGCTGCCCTCTAAAAGTTCTTGGTAGAGAGGATTGACCTGACTATCGTTCATTTCTGCGGTGAGATAATCATAGAGCAAGGGTTTAAAAACAAACCGCTCTTGGCGATCGACTAACATAACTCGCTCGGAATAATTTTGCTTGCTTAGATGCAGGGCTGTAAATAGCCCGACAAATCCACCGCCAAGAATGATAGTAGGTTGTAAATCGTTCATTGTGTTGTAGGCACTTAAATAAAGAACGCGAGATATTTATTGTTTGTTATATCAATTTAGAAAATATATCAGACAGACAATTTTTCCTCGTCCCCAACTCACCCTATTAACCTATCTGTATCAACTAAAAAGTAAAACGATATCATGCCTTGCCAGACCAATAATCCGAACAGTCTTTAGCCTCCTCCTGAAGAACTTTGGTCGGATGAACGGCACACTTAAGATAGAAGTTGTTATCGAAAAAACGACACTTGGTACATTTGGATTGAGCAAAACTCTCAAAATAATTTGAGCGATCGCCAGTAGTTTTGGGAAAGCGCGATCGCCACAAAAAGATTGCTATTCCTACTAAGAAAAGAGAAACTATGGCAACAAAACCCAGGCTATGATGTGTTTTTATATTGTCTGATTCTTTTATAGGGAATTGGCTCGGAGACACTCGAACATAATAGTTTTCGTGCCGATTTACAGTGTTAGAGTATTCACCTGCATTCATTATCTTAAATTAATGTTTGAACTTTTAGCAGTTGGAGCGATCGCCATTTTTATTGTCCGTTTACAAAAAAGGTGACAATAAGACCGCCAACTAACCAGATGTAAGACAGAATAGCCAGCCAAAATAGCAGCTTTTCGGTAAACCCTTGCTTGCCACCACCATGATTGTGTCCGCCTTGATGTTGCTGTTTTTTACCATCTGCGTTTTCATTACTATGCTGTTGGTGATGTTGATGCTTGCTTTGTTGTTTTTGACCACTACCAAATCGCAACCATGCCAAAATACCTGTAATAATCAAAAGTACTAGATTGAGCCAAAAAGTATAATCAATAGCAAAACGCTCTGTCGATTGAGGGCTAACCGCCTCAACACTTTCAGGTAGTAAACCAAAGAGAGAGAAACCATAGTGCATTACAATTGCCGTTGCTACTAACGCCGCGAAAAAGACTCCGACAATATAAAGAGCTACTTTCCAGCCATAATATTTAGCATTAACTCGAATAACAGGAAAAACTACTAAATCGCTAAAGATAAACGCTATTACCCCCGCAAAGCTAACGCCGTTATTAAACAAAATTGCCGCTAAAGGAATATTGCCCATCGAACCAATAAAAGTAAAAAAGGCTGCGATCGGTCCGACAATAGTATTTTCTAAAACGGCAAAAAAGCCAGGATTTTGCGAACCAGCACCGAGAAATAAAGCCTGAAAAAAAGAACGGGGTACAAAGGCGGCAATAACTCCCGCTATGGTAAAACCAAAGGTTACGTCCTTCCAAACCATACCCCATTCCATAAAGTATTTTTTGGCTACCTGTTGCCATCCCTTTTTGCTGGTAATTTTGTCTTTCCAGTTGGGGGCATCTTTATCTTGGTTCTCTTCCCCTTCTCGTTCGTTTAAGCGTCTTTTGGCTTTTCTTAGTAATTCTTTAGGACGTGTATACTTAACAATTAACCAGGTAAAGAGAATTAACAAAATTCCACCAAGATATTCACCAACTACAAATTGCCAACCTAAAAAGATGGCGATAATAAATCCTAGTTCGATTACCAGATTAGTTGAAGCTAGCAAGAAAGCTAAGGAAGGTACAAAACCCGCACCTTTTTTAAATAAAGATTTGGTAGTAGAGAGGGCGGCAAAACTACAGGAACTAGAGAGAAAGCCAAAAAAAGTACCGATGGCAATACTTTTTGTTCCTGCTTGCCCCATAGTTTGCCTCATTTTTTCGCGAGTAACAAACACTTGAATCGCGCTACTGATGATATAACCAAAAATAAATGCCCATAAGGCTTTCCAAAAAAAACCGAGAGTAGTCAGTACGGCTTCGCTGTAAAGTTGCCAAAAATTAGCGTCATTCATATTTAGTTTAGTAAGTCTTATAAAGAATTATGCGAGGTTTATATAGTCGTTCCAACTAATTTCCTTATGGTTCAAATTATCGTTTCGAGGTAAATGAGTTATTTAGTGATAAAAAAATTTACGGCGATCGCGCTGCCAATAATCAGAACAATCTTTGGCATTTATTTTGCCTACATAAATTGGATGTACGGCACACTTAAGGTAAGAGTTTTTATCGAAAAAGCGACATTTTTCGCAGTCAGGCTGAGTAAAATGTTGGAAGACACTTAAGTTTTGAGAATTGGTTTTATCTGGTTGGGATTTTGATTTTTTGAGCAAAAAACAAAATCCCACAATTGAAACTATCCATATCAATAGCAAATGTACTCCACCGTCATAACTCGCAGTCACTTCCTGGGTTGGAATTTCTTGAGGTTGAGTGGGACTAATTGCTTCAGTTATTTTTGAAGCATTTTTTTCTAGATGTTCATTCTTATCCATGATTATTAATTACTCGTTCGCTTATTCAAACGCTTTATCCCGAAAACTTACCCTTGTTGTTGAGAGAGCGCGAGAACTAAAAATAAATTACTAAGTCTCTTAGAGCCGCGCTCTAGTTATTTAGGCAGCTACAGCAGCAATTTTGTTATATTCTTCTACTGCTTGGCAACAAGCTTTCGCACATTTCTGGCAGTGTTCCATGCTATGAGAACTGCATTCATCGCCACAAGCCTGGCAAATCTCCGCACAGGCTTTAGATAAATTAGGAATAAAGCGCGAACCTCGCACCATATATGTACAAATAGTACGACAAATTTCTGCACAATCTAAGCAGGTGCGAGCGCATTTAAGCATATCTGGATTGCCCATACAGGCTTCGGCACAATGTTCGCATTCTACCGCACATTTCATCGCTACATCAAAGCTGGATTGATATTCTTCATGAACTAATAACATTAGATATTTCCTGTTATTTTACTTTGTTACTCGGATAGTAAAAAAATGTGCTGTCTGATTCGTCTATCAACCGTAGTAAATGATATTTATAACTCTAGATATAGATTAAATTTTGTAAGCATTTATTTACTTTTTATTGTTTAGAAATATTAAGTATAAAAATAACAATAGATACAGAAAAAGAAACAGAACTAAAGTTATTATTCGTTTTTAATTTATATTAAAACAGCAGAGCGATCGCTCGTTAACAATAGAATTAGTTGAAGCGATCGCTTTATTTAAATAACTATTTTTTTCGCTTTTTTAGAACAAGATCGTTTATCTTCTCTAGACTGAGTAATTATTTAACCAGAATTACTCGGATCTATGTAAACACTTCCGTCTTCTTCAATTCTGACTACACCAATATTTCTTTCTGAAGCTTCGTCTAAAGTTAACTCTAACATTCCCTCCTGGTTAACTTCTGGCATTGTTTGAATAAAGCCATCATCTTGACGTGCCGCTCTAATTACTACGGGTACGGGTAAATTTCTTAGAATGTGTTGTTCTCCACCTTCTAAAGTTTGATTTTCGGTATAGCCACGCGCCTGATAGTCAATTGCGGCATTAGTTTGGTTTTTAACTAACACATTTATAGTTCCTTCAGTAGGGGCTACTGTAACCGTAGGTTCGCCATCATAACCACCATCGCTCTGATTATAAAGTCCATCTTCTTCAGATTCTACGGCATCATTTTCTGTACCCATTTCTGTTTTGGGCATAGATTCCGCGTGCATATCTGCTTTAGCTTCTAAAGCTGTTAATACTGGAAATCCAATTAGCAAACTACTAAAGAAAATTTTGGTAATTTTTGAATCTGAAAAACTAAATTTGTTTTGTAGTTTTAACATATTTCTGTGTTTATTAAAATCATTTTTTCTGCGACTAGTTTAATAATTGCTGAATTTTAATGCGTCTATTAAAAGTTTGAAACTAAATTTATTTTTTAAATATTTTTAATATTTATAACAACAAACACTTTTTATTTAATTTAGCCGTATTAGTTATTTTTTAAGGAGTAATATCAATTTCAGCCTCGCTCGCATCGACATCGGGAGCATCCCATTTTGGCAAATAGACTAAGCAGCAATTTGTCTATTAAGATAAGCACAGCGCAATCGCAACATTGGACTGACTGAATTAAAATTCCATTGCGCTCCTGAAATTTTTAAACGGCGATCGAGTTGTTTAATAGCTGATTCGACTGCCCCAGAACCAATTGAAATATAATCTTCAGCTTGTAATAGCTCGTAATTAACTAGACGATGACGGTGTTTTTCAACATAAGCAATAAATTTCCGCGCTCGTTTAGGACATTCTTGTTGAAATAAAGAGATCGCTTGCTCGACTTCTCCTTGCCATAAAAATGTTTCTGCCTGTCTCAGGCGTTTTAATGAACCACCAACTTTGAACAAGTTTTCTTTGAGATGAAACCAATCTAGAATTTCATATCGTTGTTGTGTGGTAGAAATTTGACTAAAAAGATTCCACACTCCTGAATGTCCATCTCCCAGAAAGTTTGGCGCGGGCTGGAGTCCGGCGAATCGCGAAGCGCGATTGTCTGATGGAGTATTACGATACAAAATCTCTGATAGTTCTTGAACGCACTCTTGAACACGAGCTTTTTCTGATGGAGTCATTAATCTTTTTATGTACTCAAGTCTTCTTATAGTTTGACCGCCATTGCTTCTATTTCTCTACTTCTTCTGTTTTTCTTCCAAAATGGGATGCTCCCTCGACATCTCCTGGTGAAATTGATTCAACTATTAATATCCCTGCGTTAGTGTATTTTTCAGCTAATTCTTCAGACAATGGTTCTATACCATAATCTCGTTCTAGTTGTTGGCGATCGTAAGGACGAACTTCACCTATAATAGATACTTCAGCATCGTCACTCGGCATCGATTCAGAAGCCACATTTAATACTAATAAATCTTTGTCTTCTGGTAAGGCATAAGAACGCTGAGCGAGGGTAAAAGTATTTTCATTTAAAATTTCTGCTACTCGTCCATTTACTATTACTTTTCGACCATAAAAATTATCGGGAGCTTCAATTACTTCTCTAGGAGCGGGAGCAAGAACAATGGAATCGGCATAAATAGCTGGTTTATTAGTAAATTCTGTTGGAAGGCTTGATGAAAGCTCTACATCCACCCCTTCTACTAATGCTGCTTCATCGACTTTTTCTACCTCTCCCGTAACCTGTAGGGCAATATTTTTTTCTGGTAGCTGGGGTATTGGTTCGCCAGAACGGTTAATTACTAGTATTCTTTCGCTATCTAAATAGGCTTCATTTTCAATCGTAAACGTAGAATCATTTAGGTTTTCAATCGTTCCCGTAACCGTTACTGTTTTGCCGAGCCACTTGTTTGTATTGTCGTTTATTTCTTCTAGAGTTACATTAGTTTCTGCTGATTGCGCGTTTACCTGACTGTTACCATTAACTCCAAACGGCAATAGTACCGCTGCGCTTAATAAAAACCAGAACAAAGCATAGTTTGACATGAGATTAATGTCCTCTCAGTATTTAATTATATTGAAGTGCTATAGCTATTTTTAAATTGGTGTGGACTAAAAAAAACGCTATATAAAATTACCGTTTAAATAGTTCCTTGTTTCTCTAACTTAAAAATATTTTTTGTCTGAGTTCTTCTAGCCTTAGATATAATATTTCCGACTATGAGATCGCTTGTCGCTGGTGTAAAATACAAACTAATAAATTAATTCAATCTTTAGATAGTTGCAATTTTTATTTTCAATATTCAATCTAGAGAGAATAGTTATTGTTTAGAATTATCTAACTGAAGCGTAAATAAAGTTAGTTCGGGCGGACAAAATAGTCGTATAGGTGCGATACTCATGCCAATTCCAGGATTTACGTAAAGTTGATTGCCTGGTTCTCCATAACCTTTTGCCCAGCCATCTGCATAAACTTTATCGTCTTGGGTAAACCTCAACCAAGACCAGTGGGGAGTATTTGGTACGCGTACCTGTCCTCCGTGAGTATGTCCTGCTACCGCCAGTGGTGCTGAGTTAGGCGGAAACTGCTCGAATGAGTCTGGATTGTGCATCATAGTGATTCTAGGGCTATTATCTGGTACACCGCTTAAAGCTTTATCCACATTGTCTCTATTTGCCCACAGCGAACCCACTCCAACTAAATACAAAGGTTCGTTACTGTTTGGCAGTTGCAGTTCGACTGCTTCGTTTTCTAATACTTCTATACCAGCAGATTCTAATGCCGTTGCCAAACGTTCGGCTTCTTCTGTTTTGGGAGATGCAGTTTTACTACTCATACCGTAGTCATGATTGCCTAGAACCGCATAGGTAGGTATCCCTGCTTCTACTAGAGGACGAACTATATCTACTGCTGTTTCAATTTCTGGTTCGATATTTTGACCGGGGTGATAGATAAAGTCGCCACTGACTAATGCCACGGCAGGTTTGGCTTCTATCAACTCTGCAACGCTGCGACGTGCAGTGCCGCGATTATCGCCCCATAGTCCAATTTGAAAATCAGAGATTTGACCGATTTGCTTACCCTGCCAAGATTTGGGAAGATTGGGTATGTTTGCAACTTCGCTTTCTGTATTGAGAATTCGTGGCTCGATAAAACTCCAAATTACTAATAAACCAATTACGCCTACTAATCCTAAAGCTGCATATTTAAATTTTTCGGAGATATTTTTCATAATAATAATTTAATTTATCAATTGCTATTTCTTTTATCTACCATAAAACAATTGACAAACGAACGACTTTCAATTTTATAAAAACTATCTGTAGATAGAATCAAAAATAAACATACAAATCTAATTTTATAAATAGACTATTAGATAGAGAGCGGTTTTTAGATTGTTTCAGTACAAAATTGTCTCAGGCGATCGAGAAATACTGCAAATAAAATGACAGTTTAAAAGTACCAAAAATAATCAAACATAAATTGTGACTAAGCTCAAAATATCTATCGATCCTTAATATACAGATGAATAACTTATCAAAATTTCAAATTTTAAGAAATATTGCCAGCGACCGCAAAACTCGTTATTTTATTATCGGTTTTATTAGCTTTGTTTTATGTTTTTTCGTTTTTCTCTTACCTGGTTCGGCTCGCGATACTCCTAAATTTCATATTTTAGATAATCAATCTCAACAACTCTCATCACCAGGAGAAAGTTCGGCTACAACATTACCAAAAATAGACATCGACAATCCTCAAGAATTTGCTAATTTTGTTAATGATTTTTTTCAACAGCAACTATCGGAGACTAAGATTCCAGGTGCAGCTATTGCTGTGGTTAAGGATGGGGAAATTTTTTTTAGTAATGGTTATGGTTATGCCAATCTAGAACAAAAGATTCCCGTAGATGCAGACAAAACCTTATTTCGGGTAGCTTCTCTTTCTAAGTTGTTTACTGCCACTTCAGCCATGCAACTATACGAACGAGGTGCGCTAGATTTAAACGAAAATATCGATCGATATTTACCAGACTGGCAACTTGAAAATCCCTACAGCGAATCGGTAACACCCGCGCGCATGATGATGCACACTGATGGTACAACACAGCGTCTTATTGGATTGGGTGCGCGAACTAAAGCTCAAATGCAGCCTTTGGCAGAATATTTACCCAAATATATGCCAGCTATTAACTATCCTCCAGGTAAGTTTTACAGCTACTCAAATCACAGTATTGCTTTACTCGGTTATTTGGTAGAACAAATATCGGGTATGCCTTTTGTAAACTATGTAGATAAAAATATCTTTCAGCCTCTAGAAATGAGGCAAAGTAGTTTTGAACAACCACCAGTTGCGGAATTACCCGATAACTTTGCTACGGGATATCAAATACAAAAAGGTAAAGCTAAAGCCGTTCCCTATCTTTATCTCAACATCGCTCCAGCAGCAGCATTGATGACTACCGCCACTGATATGGCTCATTTTATGCTGGCTCATTTGCAACAGGGTAGCTATCGAGAAAGGCAAATATTAAACCCTGAAACTGTTGAGATGATGCACCAAACTCACTATCAGATTCATCCCAAGTTACCAGGTACGGGTTACAGTTTTAGGGAACGTTTGATTAATAATAAACGTGCGATCGGACACTTGGGAAGCTTGCGGGGTTATTCTAGTTCTCTAACTTTAATTCCCGAAGAAAATATCGGTATTTTTATTGCCTGTAATAGTTTTAGTAACGTACACGGTGAATTTATCACTCGTTTTTTCGATCGCTATTTTCCAGGTTCTAATACTAATAACTCAGATAAAACTGAAGTTCCACCCGAACAGTTAGAACGATATACTGGAACTTACCGCGACATGGAGTATCCGCGCTTTACAATTGGTAAAATAACTGGCGTTGCTAAAGAAATTAAAGTAACTACTCAAGACAATGGAACTTTATTAGTTAAAACTCCACCGCTTTTATTCCGCAGTCAGGTAGAGAACGTCGAGTTAACTCCTACCTCAGAACCAGGATTATTTTACCGCGATCGCGATAATGCCTATGTGTTTTTTGTCGCTGACGATTCGGGCAATGTTACCCATGTTTCTAATCCTCTATATCCCAAAATCGGTACCTATCAACGAATGCCTTGGTACGAGACGATTACAGTGCAACTAGGAATTTTAATTTTCTGCGCGATTTTTTTTCTGACAGCTATAGTCGCTGGCATCATTCGCCCTTTACTGCGGATTCTATCGAAAAGAACCGTACATACGCCAAAATTAACCTGGGTTCGTACTTTAGCTGGCGCGATCGCTCTATTAAACTTAGTGTTTCTGATTGGATTGCCGTTATATTTATGGTTGTGGGGACCTTGGAAACTCGCTTATGGCGTTCCACCAGTGGCGGTAGGTTTACTTGGTTTACCGATATTATCTGCCGTACTGACTCTAATTTTGTTTGTTTCAATACTGGTGGTTTGGCGCAAAAACTATTGGTCTTGGCAGGAGCGATCGCATTACAGTTTGGTTACTATCGCCGCAATCAGCTTTATTCCTTTATTAGCTTACTGGAATCTGCTCTGTTGGCAGTTTTAGAATTATTTTAGATTGCATGCAAAAAATTCAGGTATAATACTTTTTGAATCTCGTGTTGGAGAACGTTGAGGTGAATCAAAGCTTTTTTCTATCTTCATTTAAAAACAATAAGCTAAAAATAATAGCAGCCAAAGGTCAGATTGCTGCCGAGATGGATGGCGAACTATTAATTCTCAATAGCAATTCAGGAATATACTATGGCCTAAATCCTATTGGACAAACTGTTTGGAATCTCATTCAACAGCCAAAAACTTTTGCCGAAGTTCGAGATGCTATTTTGACAAAATACGAAGTCAGTTCAGAACGATGTCAAAGTGACTTGTTATCTTTGCTCGAACAATTACAATCTAAAGGTTTAATCCTAATAAGCAATGAAGCAAGTACTTAATTTTATTGACTTGACAGGAAAGGAACGCAGATTATTAATTGATACTTTTGTCTTATTGGGCTTGATACGATTAGGATTGTGGTTGCTTCCTTATGGAACTTTGAGTTACTTGTTAGACAAGGTTCGCCAGCAATTTTTCAATTATCAAAAAGTATCTCATATTGAGTTAGATAAAATTCTTTGGGCGATTGATTTGTGTAGCCGATATTGGTTTAGAGAGGTTAAATGTTTGGCCAAAGCCTTAACTACACAAACTCTAATGAGCAGTTATGGTTACTGTTCCCAACTACAAATCGGCGTAGCTAAAAACAGAAGTGGTAATTTAGAGGCTCATGCTTGGATTGAAAACGAAGGCAAAATAGTAATTGGTTATCTTCCTGACCTTTCTCGCTTTACTCCCTTGACAACTTGGAGTGAAAAAGAAAGTTGAGCGCCATTTTGGGGATATATAACCTTGATAGTAATCCAGTTAACACAGCAAATCTAGACAAAATGCTAGAGATTCTTGCCCATCGTGGAGCTGATAGAACTGGTCAATGGCATGAAGGGGCGATTGGTTTAGGGCATCGGATGTTATGGCATACTCCAGAATCACTTCAGGAGAAACTGCCGTTAGTTAGTCGTAATAGCAATTACGTGATTACTGCTGATGCTCGGATTGATAATCGAGAAGAACTAATTTCAGCTTTATTATTAAACAGATACCTCCAAGAAACCATATCCGATAGTGAAATAATTTTGGCTGCTTACAAAAAATGGGGTAAGCAATGCTCCGAAAAGCTATTGGGTGATTTTGCTTTTGCTATTTGGGATAAATCTCAGCAATCAATATTTTGTGCCAGAGATCATTTTGGTGTAAAGCCTTTTTATTATTATTATCTTCCCAAAAAAGCGTTTATTTTTGCTAGTGAAATCAAAGGTATTTTATGTCTGCCTGAAGTATCTAGCCAGTTAAATGAGACTAGAGTGGGTGACTATCTAGAAGCGATGTTTGAGGATCGGTCGATTACTTTTTATCAAAATATTTATCGACTTGCTCCCAGTCATTGTTTGACGGTATCTTCACATAAATTTCGGCTAGAAAAATATTATGTTCTCGATGCTAAATATGAATTACACCTTAGTTCAGAGCGAGAATATATTGCCGCGTTTGATGATATTTTTACTCGAGCCGTAAGCTGCCGACTTCGGGGTGCTTTTCCTGTAGGCTCATTTCTCAGTGGTGGTCTTGATTCGTCCTCTATTACTAGCGTGGCAAGTCAAATTTTAGCTAGGCAAAATACCCCATTAAAAACATTTTCTGCCATATTTGATAAGATTACTCAATGTGATGAGCGTGTTTATATTAATGAGATTTTAGCTTGCAATTCAGTCATCCCTAGCTACGTAAGAGCAGACCAACTTAGTCCGCTTGGGGATATAGATCGTGTCCTTTGGCATCAGGATGAACCTTTTTATGCTCCCAATCTTTTTATCCATTGGAGTTTATATAAAAGTGCCAAGCAACAAGGGGTAAGGATTATATTAGATGGGTTTTTGGGAGATACTACCGTATCTCATGGCTGGCCATACTTAATCGAACTGGCACGTAAGTTTCGCTGGATAACTTTGTTAAAAGAAATCCAATCGGCAACAAAGCGAAATGGAGGCTCTACGCAAGAATGGCTCAAACATTATCTATGGCAATATAGTCTCAAACCTTGGGTTTCGGAAAACTTACGTCAGGCATGGCGCAAACTCAAGGGTTATCAAATTGAATCACCTAAACTCGATCCAATTGTCAACTCTGATTTTGCGAGAAACATCAAACTTCTAGACAGAATTCAAGCATTTTCACAAAATCGGTCTCAAATATTCTGGACTGCCAGAGAATATCATCATCAAGATATTATAAGTGGAGCCAATTCATTTGCTCTTGAAGGTATTAATAAGGCTGCTTCAGCTTTTGGTATTGAAGCAAGATTTCCTTTCACAGATAAGCGATTAGTTGAATTCTGTTTGGCTATCCCGCCTCAAGAAAAATTCCACAATGGCTGGATTCGATATTTAATGCGTCGCGCCCTGGCAAAGTACTTACCGCCAAAAGTACAGTGGCGTACCGATAAAGGTAATCTTTACCCTAATTTTCATCATGGGTTGAGTACTTTAGATCGGCAATGTATAGAAGGAGTATTGATTACGAAATCTTCTTCAATCGAGCGATTTATTGACACGAAGGTATTAAATCGAGCTTATCAAAATTTTAACGACTGCGGCTTGGAAGACGATGCTGCTCTGTTATGGATAGCAACAACTTTAGGTTTGTGGCTATGTAAAGAAGAATTTTAGCCAAGTATCGATCGACAAAATGACAAACTTTTAAAGATTTTTGGGAGGTGATATTTATGTTAAGGAGGTGATGTTCTGGCAAGAATTAATTAATGACTATTGACTGAATTCGTAGATGTTGAAAATATCAAATTAATGGAGACAAAACAATGCATCAAAAAGAAACTTACGAAACCCCAATCTTAACTGTTTACGGCAGTGTTGAAGAGATCACTCTTGGTAGTGGACAAGATTTTAAAGATGCCCCCAATGGAGCTAATACAGCTAATGGCGTACCTAACAATGGCAACACTACTGGAGCTAGACTATCGTAGTTTTTATTTTTAGTTAAATCTACGTTTAGTTAGAAGGATTTAGGAATTTAGATAATGTATTCATACATTGCTTATGGCTTGAGAATTACTTCAGGTATCTTCTTGCCAGAGTTATTGAGTAATAATTCAGGTGAAGGTCGAGTAGATGTAACTATTGGCTTTGGATTCCTAAATCCTCCGCCTTTGCAAGCTACTAGTTCGGAATGCTATTGTCACATTTCCAAACAAGAAGCTTATCTTTACTGGAAAGATGGTGGAACTTTCTTAGTTAGAAATGGCTGTGAGATTGTTATCGAGGCAATACCAAATGTTTCAGAGCAAGTGCTGAGGATTTATTTACTGGGTGCTGCTTTAGGTCTATTACTGCATCAGAGAGGATTAATGACTCTCCATGCCAGTACGGTTATGGTAAATGGAGAGGCGATCGCTTTTGTTGGAGATCGAGGTTGGGGGAAATCTACTACTATTGGAGCGATGATGAATCGGGGTCATTTAACGCTCTCTGATGATGTTACCGCTATCGATCTCAATCAACCATTTAGCCCTTTAGTTTTATCTGGATTTCCCCAAATAAAGCTTTGGTGTGACTCAGCTATATCTCTAGGACATCAACTAGAAAGTCTACCTCGTTTACATCCTGACTTTGAAAAACGAGTGCAACGATTTAATCGAGGATTTGTGTCGACTGTCGTTCCCTTAAAATGTATTTATATTTTAAGTTTGGGAGCTAACATCGAAATTGAGTCCATGTCATCTTCAGTAGCACTAGCAACCACACTGCGAAATTGGTACTGTGCTCGATTTGGAGAACAAATGCTTCAAATAATGGGAATTAAACCTCACTTTCAAAAATGTAGCGAGCTAGTTAATCGAGTCAAAGTCTATATGCTAAAAAGACCTAACGATTTGTCTAGGCTCGATGAACTAGCTAGATCTGTAGAGGAGCATTTTATCAAGCAGATTCAAAGTTCAACAACAGCTAGCAGCGAACAATAATTTTATTTGCTAACAAGCATTTTCTCGTCCATGCCAATCAATATTTTACTTATATTTCTATTCCTAAAATATCTGTAGTGAAAAAGCCCAAAATTGCTCGGCAATTCCGAACGGTAAAAACTCGTTTAGCTTATCTACCTCAAATTTTCCAGTTAATCTGGAAAGCAGCAGGGAACTGGTTAGTAGCTTGGGTAGCTTTGCTAATCTTTCAAGGCTTACTTCCTGCTGCTAGTGTTGCAATAACTCGCTCTTTAGTAGATTGTTTGGTGAAAGTGGGGGGAATCGGAGTTTCTGTGCGAGCTATTCAACCAATTTTATTACCTGGAATTTTACTTGGAGGAGTCTTAATTCTTACAGAATTGTCTCAGGGCTTAAGTGCATGGGTTCGTATCGCTCAATCAGAATTGACGCAAGACTACATTAGTGAATTAGTTCATCAAAAGGCCATTACTGTAGATTATGCTTTTTATGAATCTTCAGACTATCACGATAGACTCAATCGCGCTACTAGTGATGCTAGTGGGCAATCTCTTTTATTGCTCGATAATACTGGAAGTTTAATTCAAAACAGTATTACTCTGTTGGCAATGGCAGCACTTCTTGTTTCTTATGGATTATGGTTGCCAGTCTTTTTATTTGCTAGTACTTTGCCTGGTTTTTACATTATTCTATCCCTCAATCAAAAAAATTATCGCTGGTGGGAAAGGACTACAGTCGACCGTCGTTGGCTTGACTATTATCAGTTATTGTTAACTCATAATTCGGCGGTAGCAGAATTACGTTTGTTCGGTTTAGGAAATCATTTTAAATCTGCTTACCAAAGCTTGCGCTCTCGTCTGCGACGAGAAAAAATCCAACTAGCCAGAGAAAGGAGTTTGGGACGTTTGTGGGCAGGAATGTTATCACTATTGATTTCTGGTAGCGTTTTGGTCTGGATTGGACGCCAAGTGCTTTTGGGAATAATGAGTTTAGGCGATCTGACATTATTTTATCAAGTCTTCAACAAAGGGCAGAATTTGATGCGCTCTACGTTGAGTAATTTGGGTGAAATTTATCAAAATAGTCTATTTCTCAGTAATTTATTTGAATTTCTACAACTACAATCTCAGCTTGCAGAATTATCTAACCCACAACCAGTACCAATATTAAAAACAAGTATTTGTTTTAAGCAAGTAAGTTTTCGCTACCCTGGAAGCGATCGCTTTGTTTTGCAAAATTTCAACTTGACGATTCCTGCTGGAAAAGTAGCAGTAATTGTTGGAGATAATGGTGCGGGTAAAAGTACTCTAATTAAGCTTCTATGCCGTTTTTACGATCCTGAAGAAGGAAGCATCGAACTAGATGGGGTCAATATTCGAGAAATATCTATTGCCGAGCTTCGTCGCTCGATCTCGGCTGTATTTCAGTTCCCGATTCCCTATTATGTTAATGCAGCAGACAATATAGCCTTGGGAGATTTGGAAGGTTCTCCTAACTTAGAAGAAATTCAAGCAGCTGCTAAAAGAGCAGGTGTACATCATGTTATCGAGTCTTTACCTCAAGGCTATTCTAGTTTGATGGGAAAAGGATTTGCAGGAGGTTGCGAACTTAGTGGCGGAGAATGGCAGAGGATTGCTCTAGCTAGAGCGTTTGTCCGCAAGGCTCAAATTATCATCTTAGACGAGCCTACCAGTGCTATGGATCCCTGGACAGAAGTAGACTGGTTTACTCGTTTTCGCGACTTATCCATAAAAAAAACAGCGATTGTGATAACTCATCGTTTTACCCTGGCAATGCGTGCAGATCTTATCTATGTTATGCGCCAAGGTAAAGTTGTCGAATCTGGCAGCCACGAAGAACTACTCAGACGAGATTCTGTTTATGCAAGGTCATGGAAAGCACAAATGAAAACAAACGCTAAAAATTATTCAAGCTGAAAAAATATGATTACTTCATCCCAGGCTAATAAAATACCTGTCGAGACTGGCTCTTTGGAGACTCAGTTATTACTTTGTCTTACCCGTACTGAGATGAATTCTCAAACAGCTGAGGCAATAGAGAATTTACTTCGGCAAAATATTAACTGGGCAGAGTTAATTGAGATAGCAAAACAACATAAGGTCATGCCTCTGGTTTACCAAAGTTTAAAAGATACTTGCCCAAATGCTGTTCCCAAAAATATCCTGGACAATCTACAACTTTTTTTTAAGAAGAATCTCAGGCGTAACTTACTTTTAACCAGCGAACTTCTAAAACTTGTAGATTTGTTCAAAAAACACAAAATTCCTGTTATAGCTTTTAAGGGGCCTACTTTAACTGCTTTAGCTTATGGCAATCTTGCTCTTAGAGAAATACAGGATTTAGACATTCTAGTTCATGAATCTGATTTTGTAAAAGCCGAACAATTGTTGATTTCCTATGGATATTGGTTGCGCGTTCGAGTTCCATGGGAGGCTCATTACCAACGCAACGATCTTTACTCTTTAGATTTACATCAAGATATTGTACCCAAACATCTCTCTTGTTTTTCAAGTTCAAATTATTTATGGGAGCATATTGAATTTATCTCTTTATCTGGTATCAATGTATTGACTTTATCTCTAGAAACTTCTCTAATTGTCCTTTGTTTGAACGGAACTAAAGAGTGTTGGCAAAATTTAAATCGAATATGTGATGTCGCCGAATTGCTGCGCTCTCATCCGAACATAGATTGGGAAAGATTAATAATTAAAATTAATAAATTGAGGTGTAAAAGATTGGTTTTAGTTGGTATTTTTATATCTAGCAATTTTTTAGATATTCCACTTAATGATACTATTTTGCGACACATTAAAGCAGATAGAGTCGCTCAATCGATTGCTGAAAATATTAAAAAACGACTTTTTTCTCAAGCTATTTCTCCAATAGAAGAAGTGGAGAGAACTATATTTCATATTCGTACTAGAGAGGATTGGCAAGACAAAGTCAAAAGTTTTATTGGTTTGATGAAACATTCTGGTTGGATGAATATCACAAAAAACGATCGGGATTTTATCCATCTGCCGAATTATTTTACTTTTGTTTATTATTTAATTCGACCCCTAAGAATTAGCCTAAAGTATTCTTCTATTTTAGCTCAACGGTTTTATGTGCGTGACCATAGCTAGACTTCAAAAAATTAGATTAATCGCTGAGATGTTTATTAGGAGATGCTAAAAATAAAATTGTTTGGCATAAAAATTTTATTATTTTCGTTTGCTCTTTTGTCGAGCGGGGCTCTAGTAAAGCTACGGCATCCCGATATTACTGTTTGTGATGTAGAAGGGTTTAGAAAAGCTAATTACAACATAGCTCATGTCAAAGCTACTAAAGTGGTTGTCGAACCATGGCGCGGTCGTCATAGCGTTTATGCCATTTTCATCGTACCAATGCTTTATGAATCAGGATATCCAGTTTTGTTAGACATAAAAAATGTTACTATTTTTTGCCGAAGAATTGTTCTTGTCAGTAAAACTAGTATTGATGAAATTTTTGCACCTCCAAACTCTACTGTATTAAAGCTGCATCTTAGAACTCGAACCGCACTTTGGCTACAGTTTGTGGGAAAAATAAACGATCTACAACAGACAAAAAATTGGACATTAACTTATAGCTATTATCCTAACTGCATTAGTACTTGTAAAAATCAAAAACAAACTAACCTCAAAAAAACTGCCAAAATCAACAGATTCAATCAAAAAAAATAACGCAACCTTAAGCCAAATGCTCGAACAAAAGTCGAGAAACATCAAAAAACATACAAAATTAGCTAATTTATGATAGTTACTATATTTTATGAGTTATTTAGTAGTAAAGGTAGTACTTTTGGTAGAGATAAAGCCTGCGCCAAAATTTGTGTTTTTGTCTCCTCCGTTTTCAAAACTATTTTATTTGCAATTTTAACTATGGCATTACCGAGTTTGGTTTCAAATCGCAAAACTCAACTTTTATCGGTTCTATAGCCGCATAATCTAGATTGTCGTCGTTAACAGTTGACAGGAGTAGTAGAGCACTTGAAACTAATGCTATTAGATATTTAGGGGAGAGGACTCTCGATCGCATATTTGCCTAAAAGCCCTCTAAGCTTTCCACTAAAAACTTATTCTCCTTGATATCCCTGAATATATGACTCCGCCGCATTCATCATTCTGCCAGAGTTGCTTGCTTTGGCTAGTGTTGTCGCACTAGCAGAAGTAAGAATTAAGCCAAAGATAACTTTTGCCGACACATCTTTAAATACTATCTTTCTGCTTTTATAAGTACTATGCAGCAATTTATATTAGCTATCTTCGCACTTAAGATAGATTGTATTTAACAATATTTTCAATGTAATAAAAATTGGGTTTTTATCGGCAAGAAGCAGAATTTATTACTTGCATTTTAAAAATAAATACTACAACTAATGCAATAAATCGTACCGACAAATTGAATTCAAATATAAAAACTGATTGTTTTATAAAATGTTAACGTGGTAAAAAAAATTTAGATAATAAAGCAAGGCAATAGACTATAAGCAAAAAACTTTAGCATGAATCATTGAGCATTGCTATCGTAATAGACAGGCTTAAAGCTTTTGATATTGCAACAATTTTTCTGCGAGCCAAAATTTTTTTTATGAAATAGCAACCCCGATGCATTTATACAGCGCACCTGCACCAGATCGCTGATAAAAATATGCTGTTGTCAAGAGCTTATAAAACCAACTTTACTTAGCTGCTTCAAAGCAGAAATAAACTTTAGTTCTTTAATTATTTTGACTGCTCAGAGCTTCTGTCGCAGTGTAAATTATGGTTGCTGTTTTAAACGATGACGGTTCGGTAGTTCCTATTTATCCTATTTATACCGAATAACGGAAAAAACATCGTCAAAATTTCAACAGATTGTCATCTCAAAGTCACATCGACTGTCTAAATTAAAAATAACAGTTTGAAGCCAAGCAACAAAAATTATTTTGTGCAATTTGAAACCAAACCAAATTTATAGATCGGCTTTTTATTCTATCGAAAACTAATTGGTGCATCGGTTATCTTTGACCTTATCAAGGTGACTTTATTTATTCTCATACATAACTAAAAATTATATACAGTTTTTAAATAATGCGACAATCAAAAATCTGGAAAAAAGCAACTACTTCTTTATCTTTAATTTTACTTAGTGGTGGTATTGCCCTCGGTGGCAACTATCTAATAAATAGTCCTCAAAGCTTTGCTCAAAATTCTGATAGTGAAACCGTAACCAATCAAAAAAACTCAACAACAGAAGTAACTAAAACAGCAGTTAATCTACCCCAAAATTACGTAAGCGATGTAGTTAATAAAGTAGGTGATTCGGTAGTGCGTATCGATGCCTCGCGCAAGGTATCTACTAACGTACCTGCAATGTTTGACGATCCATTTTTTCGTCAATTCTTCGGTTCTCAGATGCCCGATATTCCCAACGAACAAATTCAAAGAGGAATGGGATCGGGTTTTGTAGTAAGTTCCGATGGTTTAATTCTTACCAACGCTCATGTAGTTGAAGGTAGCGATGAGGTTAAAGTAACCCTCAAAGATGGTCGCAGCTATGAAGGCAAAGTAATGGGAACAGATCCTCTAACCGATGTGGGAGTCATAAAAATCGAAGCTGAAGATTTACCAGAAGTTGCTTTTGCCGACAGCGAACAGTTACAGCCAGGAGAATATGCGATCGCCATAGGCAACCCTTTGGGTTTGGATAATACCGTAACTACGGGTATTGTCAGTGCTACTGGTAGAAGCAGTTCTCAAGTTGGTATAGCCGACAAGCGAGTCAGTTTTATTCAAACTGATGCGGCGATTAATCCTGGTAACTCTGGAGGTCCTTTACTTAACGCTAATGGACAAGTAATTGGCATCAATACCGCTATTATCCAAGGAGCGCAGGGAATTGGTTTTGCTATCCCCATCGATGCAGCTAGAGATATTGCTGAAGAACTAATTGCCAAAGGTAAAGTAGACCACCCTTATTTGGGTATTCAAATGACGGCAATTACCCCAGAGTTAAAAGACCAACTCAAAGCTAATAACGAAAAATGGCAGCTAACAGAAGACGAAGGTATTGTAATTGTCAATGTAGTTCCCGACTCTCCTGCGGATAAGGCTGGTTTACAAGCTGGCGATGTAATTCAAAAAATTGATGACGAAGCAGTATCTAAAGCTGAAGAAATTCAACAGGCTGTACGGCAAACTAAAGTAGGTAATGAATTACCACTTCAAATAACACGCGATGGCAAACAGGTAAATCTTGAAGTTGAAGTTGGTGTTTTACCAGTGCCACAAACTGCCAAAAGATAATCGACAATTTAGTTTTTCCTCACACCACTAAAGCGGTAAGTTCTAAACATAAAAATACTTACCGCTTTTTCTTATTAGCTGAGCTTAGAGTTAACTTGGCACAGAGCGACTATTCAAGTTATAGTTGCGATCGCGTTAGCTGTCTCGGTAGTTTTAGCTAGTGACGGGAAGAAAGTTTCAGCTTAGGATTTTAAAATAAGCATTCTAATAATTTATCAAATGTGGATTAATTTCGAGCAAAGTATAGATCGGCGTTTAACCGTAGCAGAATTAGATAACGAACAAAATAAAGCTAAAAACTTGCGTTCTAAAGGTGCAGCAATAGTTCGCGGCGTTGCTGGTTCTGGTAAATCATTAGTGTTGCGTAATCGAGTACAAAAGCTTTTAGAAGACTTTGACGATCTTTTAGTTTTGAGCTACAACCGCTTCATGAAAGAGTGGCTTAAGGCTAATTTCCAGGCAGCGAATGTCAGCGTCGAATGCAAAACCTTTCATCAATGGGCATATCAAAAATTAAAGTACCGCTACGATTACGATTTAGATGAAGTAGTGCGTCTGGCTAAAAAATGCGATCGCCAGTATCAGGCAATTTTAATTGATGAAGCTCAAGACTTTTATGATGAATGGTTTTTAGCCCTTACAGAAGTATTAGATCCTAAAACCGAAGCTTTGTTTATAGTTTACGACAACACCCAATCAGTTTACGGTCAGCCTCATCGCCGTAAATCTAACTGGACTTGGAAAAGTTTGGGCATTAATATCCCTGGTGGGCGATCGCAAGTCTTTGATGTCAATTACCGTAACTCGCCAGAGATTTTAGAGTTAGCCTGGCAGTTTATCGAACCTGCTTTATTTGCTGCAGATATGAACGTAGAAAAGCGCGAACGAGATGAGAGTGGCAAAGTAATCAAAACTCCCAGTATTGGTAGCATTATCGAACCTAAGAAAAAACTGACGCGTAGTTCTGGTATCGAACCGCTACTATTAGAAGTGTATTACGAAGATATGCCCAATAAAATCGCTTACGAGGTGCGAGACGCTTTAAATACTCATTCAGAATCTTCAATTGGCATCTTAGTTCATCCTCAAAACAAAGATTTAAAACAAGAAATTAGTCGCGAATTAGCTGCTTTAAATATCGATCATCACGCACCAAGAACTTCTCAGGATAGAGAAGGTAATGTAGTCGATCGCCCATATATAATTGTCGATTCTTGGAATGCCTTAAAAGGTGTTGAATTTGACGCGGTTATTATTGCAGGTGTCGATAGCTTGACTCAATACGCACCCGATGCTGAAGTTGACTTTGAAGCCAAAGCGGGACTATACACGGCAATAACTAGAGCTAAAGATCATCTAGTAATGCTCTATGAAAACAAAGATTTAGTCGTCGATGAGATTGCCGCAGCTTTACAACACAGCGATCGCTTAGAAGGTGTAGAATAAATCTACTCAAAGCAAGCTAGCATCAACAATGCCCGAAATTTATGTAATTGGGGGCTGTAATGGTTCGGGGAAAACGACTTTTGCTTTAAACATTTTCCCTCAAACTGGCAATATAGAATTTGTCAACGCTGACATCATCGCTGCCCAATTAAATCCTGACGAACCCGATGCAGTTGCCATCTCAGCTAGTAGAATTATGCTAGAACGGCTAAAAACTTTAGCCCGACAACAAGCAGATTTTGCCTTTGAGACAACTTTAGCAGCCCGCAGCTCTCTTGGTGCGCGTTCCCTTGCGCCTAACGGCGGCGCGGGGTCGCACCGCTTTGCTCACTTTCTAAAACAGTGCAAAGCTCAAGGTTATTTAGTTAACCTTATTTAAGTCTGGCTGAACAGTGTCGAACTAGATGTTAATAGAGTTGCCTTAAGAGTAGCAAGCGGCGGACATAATATTCCTGAAAATACAATCCGTCGTCGCTACGAGCGGGGTAGAATAAACTTTCTGGAACTATATATACAGCGAGCTTGCTGATTATTGGATAGTTTATGATAATACTAAGCCATCGAGAGAAGCCGTAGCAGAAAAAACTTTTAATAGCTCTGCTATAATTTATCGACCAAAAATTTGGCAGCAAATAAATCAAATCTATGAAGATTCAGACAGATAAAAAATTATCAAAGCGATTAAATGGTTTAATACAACAGGCGGTAGATAAAGCAATAGAAAGACATCGCCAAAGAGGTGAATCTATTGCCATTAGCGACGAGGAAGGAAAAGTTAAAATCATCCCTGCTGAAGAAATTCCTAAATATCAGAAACTTAATAAAATCAATAAAAACTAAAAGATACAGTTTTATAATTATTAAAACCTTGAGTTGTCGCTCGCGAACCAAAGCACTATGCAAGAAGATATTGCCAACGGACACAAAAAAAATAATAAGCAAAAAAAACTAAAAAAATCAGTATACCAGGAAGAACTAGCCAAGCTACAGATAGAGTTAGTTAAACTGCAAGAATGGGTAAAGCAAAAAGGTTTAAAAGTAGTAGTTATTTTTGAGGGTAGAGACGCGGCGGGTAAAGGAGGCGCGATCAAGCGTATTAGTGAATGTCTCAATCCTCGTATTTGTAAAACAGTAGCCTTGGGAACGCCAAGCGATCGCGAAAAAACCCAATGGTATTTTCAAAGATACGTGGCACATCTACCAGCCGCAGGAGAAATTATGCTGTTCGATCGCAGTTGGTACAATCGGGCGGGGGTAGAAAGAGTAATGGGTTTTTGCACCTATGAAGAATATAATGATTTTTTACGCTCCTGTCCTCAGTTCGAGTTGATGATCCAGCGATCGGGTATTATCTTAATTAAATACTGGTTTTCTGTTAGCGATAAAGAACAAGAAAAACGTTTTCAAGAAAGAATTAACAATCCCCTCAAACGCTGGAAATTTAGCCCGATGGATTTAAAATCGCGGGAAAAATGGCTGGAATATTCTAGAGCTAAAGATGATATGTTTGCCGCTACCGATATCCCCGAATCGCCCTGGTATGTAGTAGAAGCAGATGATAAAAAGCGAGCGCGTCTTAACTGCATCAGTCATCTTTTAAGTCAGATACCCTATCAAGACATCTTACCAAAACCATTTGAGCTACCACCGCAAGAACATAAGCTAGAATACAATCGCCCGCCGATGGAAGTACAAAAATTTGTACCAGCTAAATATTAGGTATTGCACGAACATTAAATAATTAAGGTTAACAGGTAAACACGGAGAGTCGGTGACAGGGAGAATACTTTTCCCTAGAAGCCAAAAAACCATCAGACAAATATGCCAAGCAAATATTAGGTATTGCCATCGAATGAATCAGTAGGTTACTAGCGATCGACTTTGCCCATCGCTAAATTTAATTTTGCATTTTTAATCTCAACAGTAATAAAAAACTGCTTACCAAAAAACCAATAATTAAACCAAATAAATGACTTTGAAAACTAACTTGAGGAATTAAATTATCAAAAATAAATTGAACCAGAATAATAATAATAACTTGCCTCAGTCTTCTAGTATTTAAAGAACTTTTATTGTTGAACCAAAGCTGTAGAGAAATAGCTAATATTGCGCCAATTAAACCCATTATTGCCGCAGAAGCTCCAACTAAAAAAACATTATTGATACCCGTTTTTAATGCCAGCCACGAAAATGTCAGCATCGAACCGATACCGCTAGCTAAATAAACTATTAAATAAAAGCGCGCTCCCAAATTAAACTCCACCAAACGCCCGATAAAATAAAGAGCCAACATATTGGTGGCTAAATGCAGCGAACCATAATGTAGAAAATTAGCTCCAATCAATCGCCACCATTCGCCAGCTTCAACCCGTTCGGGAATCAACGCCCCTAATCTTTCTAATGTAGCAATATCGGTGCTACCTCCCAGACGAATTTCTAAAGCATATAAAAATAAATTGAGTCCGATAATTGTATAGGTGGTATAAGCAATTCGCTTGCTACTATGTTTCATTAAGTAAAAAAAAATAATTTGGACTATTGGGCGAACAAAGATTGTTGTATTTTTTAAAAGCGATCGCTGCTATACCGCTTAAATTTAGTAGCAAGAAAATTTTAGAAACAAACTCCATTGTCTAAAAACTCGGTTGCTTGATATTTTTCTGTCGTTCATCGTTAGATCTTAATCAACTCTGTCATTAAATGGTAAATTAGATCCCATTGTCTTTTCTACCGTTCGCAGAACTAAAATTAAGATTATGATCGAGCAATACCGCATTACCTTACTTCCTGGCGATGGCATCGGTTCGGAAATTATGGCGGTGGCGGTAGATGTGCTAGAGCTAGTGGGCAAACAACACCAGCTTGAGTTTACTTTTGAATCTGCTTTGATTGGTGGTGCGGCAATAGATGAAACAGGAGAACCTCTGCCAGCCGAAACTTTAGAAGCTTGTCGCCGTAGCGATGCGGTGTTGTTGGCGGCAATTGGCGGCTACAAGTGGGATAACTTACCGCGATCGCAACGCCCCGAAACGGGTTTATTAGGTTTGCGATCGGGTTTGGGTTTATTTGCCAACCTCAGACCCGCAACTATCTTACCCCAGCTAATTGACGCTTCTAGTCTGAAAAAAGAAGTAGTCGAAGGGGTAGACATTATGGTGGTGCGCGAACTAACTGGTGGTGTTTATTTCGGCAAGCCCAAAGGAATTTTTGAGACGGAGACGGGAGAACAACGCGGCGTAAATACGATGGCGTATACCGCTAGCGAAATCGATCGCATTGCTAAAGTTGGTTTTGAAACCGCTCAAAAGCGTAAAGGTAGGCTTTGTTCGGTAGACAAAGCTAACGTTCTCGACGTTTCGCAACTATGGCGCGATCGCATCGAGGCAATGGCAACTAACTATCCCAATGTCGAACTAAGTCATTTGTACGTAGACAATGCGGCAATGCAGTTAGTTCGCGCTCCCAAACAGTTCGATACCATTGTCACGGGTAATTTATTTGGCGATATTCTCTCCGATGCGGCAGCGATGTTGACTGGCAGTATTGGGATGTTGCCTTCTGCTAGCTTGGGCGAGGCTGGTAGCCCTGGAGTTTTTGAACCCGTCCACGGTTCGGCACCAGACATAGCAGGACAGGATAAAGCCAATCCTCTAGCGCAGGTTCTAAGTGTGGCAATGATGTTGCGTTATGGTTTAAACCAACCTCAAGCCGCCAACAAAATTGCAACTGCCGTAACTAAAGTATTAGATTTAGGCTATCGTACGGGAGATATTATGTCTTCTGGCATGACTGATGTTGGCTGTAAAGGTATGGGAGAAGCTTTAATTAAAGTGTTAGAGGAGTAAGGTTATTAGGCGCGATCGCTATTAAAACTTTTTTGGCAAATATGCAATTCTATATAGATTGAGTATTCTTCTAGACAAGAGAGATACCGATAATATCTCTCCTGTCTGGGTGCAAACTATTTAAAATTAGCTCGAAATCGTTACAAATTTAGCAATGCCAGATTCTTAAACAAAGACGATATCTGTATTGAGATTGAAATTGCCAGGCATACTCTCTAACTGTAAAGTAGCAAGTTGAGTTCCATCGTATGACAAAGCTCCAGTGTTGGTATCATAATGGAAGTCTTGGAGGTCAGAAGCTCCAAAAGTATCAGTGACAATTTCGATCTTATCTCCTTCGTAACGATTAAAGTCTTTAATTACATCAACTCCTTCACCTCGGTCATTATAGACAAAAGTATCAGCTCCTCTACCGCCCCAAAGTTCATCATTATTCCAACCACCATAAAGAGTGTCATTGTTCGAGCCACCATAAAGAGTGTCATTGCCTTGTCCACCTTCTAGTAAGTCATCGTTTGCTCCACCATAAAGAATGTCATTGCCTCGTCCACCTTTTAGTGTGTCGAGACCAAAACCACCATCGAGAATATCTTTACCGTTATCACCTTCTAGAAGATCGTTGGCAGCTCCACCATAGAGAGCATCTTTTCCATTACCACTATTGAGGATGTCATTGTGAGTTTCACCACAAAGAATGTCTTTTCCATTGCCGCTATCTAGATTGTCGCGACCGCTGCCGCCATAAAGAGTATCTTTCCCATTACCACTATCAAGATCGTCATGGCCTTTTTCTCCATTGAGAAAGTCATGACCATTGCCGCCAATAACTGTGTCATTACCATTACCGCTATAAATGGTGTTATGAAAATTATCACCTTGAATTAATTCGCTGTTAATAGTTCCATTAATATTAGTAGTAGTCATAGTATTTATCCCTTAAGTATATTTGAGTATATTTGTTTTGTTTTTTATTCAACAACTAAAGTTTAAATATATCTACGAATAAATAGGTGTGTATTCTATGAAGTTTAGGGGCATTTATATCAAGCAAACACTAAAAATTGCTAAAGTTTGGTTTATAGAAATAACTAAAATATCAAAGCTATATAAAGCACAAAGCTTTTGTGAATAAAGCCAAATACAGTATAGTTTTACAGTAAATATATTGCCTGTATTTAACACCTGTATTTAACAAAAGTGTTAAAAGCTATCAGTAACAATACACTTTGGTATTTCTAAATAACTCGGTTGAAACTTCTCAGGATAGTCATGAGAATGCAAAAAAAAAGAATTCGACTTAGTCGAATTCTTTTAAAATTTAGATTGAGAAGAATAAAATATAACTTCTTTGCAATTTATGACTGAGCCTATTGTCAGTACAAATTTAGACCAATGCTGGCTCTTTTTCCATGCTTTGAGAGTAGTTACCTTTGCTAGCTTCGCTGTTTAGTTTGGCTCTCTCAACCAAGCGTTTTTGTGCTTCTTCTACGTTAGATTGCTCGCCTTTCCAGTAATTTAATGCAGGTTGCTGAATTGCGCGTGCATAAGAGAACGTAACGCGCCAGGGGAACTGAGATCTATATTTGGCGTTCATTTCATTGAGGTGTGCCGAAGCTCTCTGTTCGCTTTGTCCGCCAGATAGGAAAGCAATACCAGGTACGGAGGCAGGTACGCAGTTCATTAAGCAGCGAACTGTTTCTGATGCTACTTCTTCTACGCTAGCCTGTTGGGAACAGTCTGCACCAGAAATAACCATACTAGGTTTTAAAATCATCTGGTCGTAAGCTGCATTCTGCACGTATAGCTGGCGAAATACCTCATGTAGAGTTTTTTCGGTTACTTCGTAGCACGTTTCAATAGTATGGTCGCCATTAATCAATACTTCTGGTTCGACGATAGGTACTAAACCGCCTTCTTGACAGAGAACGGCATAACGAGCCAAACCATGAGCATTAGCTTCAATGCAACCATCACTGGGAATACCGTCACCAATAGTAATTACAGATCTCCATTTGGCAAAACGCGCACCCATTTCATAATATTCAGCAATGCGATCGCGCAGTCCGTCTAAACCTTCAGTTACTTTTTCGTTGGGTCGTGCGGCTAAATCTTTGGCTCCAGTATCGACTTTAATCCCAGGAATTATTCCCGCATCCTGCATGGCTTTAACAAAGGATACGCCGTCTTTGGTCGATTGACGAATTGTTTCATCATATAAAATCGCGCCACTAATATAGTTACCTAAATCTGGAGCGGTAATCAATAACTCTCTGTAAGCGCGACGATTTTCTTCTACGGGTTCGATATCTAAATTTTTAAATCGCTTGTTACAGGTTCCATTACTCTCATCCATAGCTAAAATACCTTTACCTTCAGCCATCATTGCTTTGGCAGTGTTTCTTAGCTCTTGAGCATATTTACTCATATTTTATTAATCTCCTTTTATGTTTTTATGCTTAAACTTCCGTAACTGCTAAAAATTGTGATGATGATTTTTTAGTAATGGTTTCTAAAAAAGTTTTTATACAAAAGTACGGAAGCAAATATTTGCTTTGTTAATACATTAGCTAACTTCTGCGTCATATTAATATTACTAAAGTTGGAAAAATGGCTAAATTTCGAAATTAATTTTCTAAAAATCTCTATTTATAATAAAAAAGTTTTATGTATAATTAGAAGCTCATAAAAAATACTTAGTCACTAATACGTAATTACTATTACCCAACTGTTTTCTCGCAGCACGAATTTGGCAATATAAATTTACAATAGAGCTTATTTATTGCTTTTAAAATTAGGTTAAATTTAGGAAGTTCTATTTTAGGAGGCGTTTAGTGACCTACGCCACTACCAATCGAGATCGTTCTGCAAAAGTTAAAGTAGATTCTACTATGTTTTTCGACCCAACGCTAATCAAAGCAGCTAGAAAAGTTTATCAAAGCTATTGTACTTTTTCCCAGCTAAACAAAAAACCTCTGGGAGTTGTCATTGACTGCAAGACATATAAAGGACAACTAACCTTTCGGGAAAAACCAATACTCTTGCCGAGAGAACGTTTTATTGGTATGGACTTGATCGAAACTTAAATTTGGCTTTTAGATACGAGAGTGTTAAGCAAACTAAATTTTAAGCTCTAAATGTAAATTTCTAGTAGTGAGTTGGGCATCTTAGTTAAGTTCCGATCGCCAATTTAATGAAAAGCTTACTATGGAAATTTTAGCGATCGCTCCTACTTTGGTCGTGTTTGTTTTTGGTGCCTGTATTGGCAGCTTTTTAAACGTAGTCGTTTATCGCCTACCCGCAGGACTTTCGATAGTTTATCCTGCTTCTCACTGCCCTCGTTGCCAGCATCAGTTGGGTAAAACTGAAAACGTACCGATTTTAGGCTGGTTGATGCTGAAAGGACGCTGTAGTTACTGTAAAACTACAATTTCCTTTCGCTATCCTCTAATCGAAGCGGTAACGGGAATTATGTTCCTAATTATCTTTGGACAATTTGGCTATAGTGTTGAAACCATAGGGTACTGGATTTTATTTTCTTGGTTATTGTCTTTGACCTTAATCGATTTCGATACCATGACTTTACCTGCTTCCCTTACTAAGTCAGGTTTAGTACTAGGTTTAGTTTTTCAGGTTATAATTGGCTGGAGCAATAGCGGCAGTTCTGCGGCGATCGCCAATGCTATCTTTGGTATTGCTGGTGCTACGGTTGGAATTTGGCTGTTAGAAACGATTAGAATTCTCGGTACAATTATTTTTCAGCAAGAAGCAATGGGCGATGCTGACGGTAAATTGCTGGCAACTATTGGTGCCTGGGTTGGCTGGAAATCTGTCTTGGTTACTTGTTTTGTAGCCTGTGGTCTAGGGGCAGTACTCGGTGGTGGTGCAATGGCTTTGGGTTTGTTAAATAAAAAACAGCCCATGCCTTTTGGTCCTTTTTTAGCTTTGGGAGGCATATTATCTTTATTTTATGGCGAAGCGATTGCTGATGTTTATGTCAACACGTTTTTTGTATTTTAAGTAACGTTTATTTTAGCTTGATACTAAGGAACACTATCTTTAACTTAAGTTCCTCATAAGCCGAAACCAACAAGCAGAGATTTTTTCAACCCCTATTGTGGTCGAGTATCCAAATCGGGCGTTCCACTGCCTTTAGTTTTAGTAATACCTTTTATATTACGTCTAATGTGAATTAAATATTAGCTCGGCGTTATTTTTTGCGGCAGTTATGTTTAGTGCTTGGTATGGTGGACTTGGTTCGGGTCTGCTCGCCACCGTTCTGTCTGTTTTGGCTAGCGACTACTTTTAAATTCCGCCGTTTTGTTTAGTGCTTGGTATGGTGGACTTGGTTCGGGTCTGCTCGCCACCGTTCTGTCTGTTTTGGCTAGCGACTACTTTTAAATTCCGCCGTTTTATGCTCTCGGAAGGGCTAGTAGACAGCCTCGGCAAAGGAAAAGTAGCAACATTTACGATTACGCTACCGCTAGTTTCCTCTAATTCCAAGAAAAAGAATTCAGAAACACTCAAACTAAACATTTGAGCACGAGTGATTCTTCTGGATTGGTAGTAAAAGTATCCCCAATATTATTACAGAAGAAGTATTGAAAAATGTTTGACAAAGCAAGATAGCTATGATTACGGAGCTATTGCTGCTTAATTTTGTCCGAACCATTGACAGTCAGTTGTCATGAAAACTCTCTCATTAATTTTTCACTAATGCTTCATGGTTATCTCGCACATTATTAAGGTGTAGTTAATCTTTTATTAAATATAAGTAATTTTAACAATTAACATTAATACTCCAAAAAACACTCAATCGCATTTTGTGTGGGAGAAATCATGACCATTGCTATTGACCATGTACGAGGCTCAACCACCAATCACCGTCTTAAAACTATGCCAAGTCTGTCAAATCAGTTAGATGTTTCCCAGCGAAGATGGCGGATTGTCCTGTATTCTCACGATACGATGGGCTTGGGACACATAAGCGACGTAATCTTTTAATAGCTCAAACATTGGGTATTTCCGCTATTAATGCTGATATTTTCACGACTTGGCAATTTTACGAAGAAAAGAGAGCAAAAAGAGAGTAAGGTAAAAAATGAAATTCAAAAAATTAACTTGAGCGATTAATGCCCAAACACCGAGAAATAATAGCATCAGAACACAGAGGAAAATCAGTCTTTGTCGCACCGTATTTTTTTTGATGTCTAATAATTTGGCGAGAAATATCAATACAGTAGTCAAACCGCTTGATTGCGTTATGACGATTCCAAAACTCCACATTGCTAAGACCTTGGCTTGTGGCTTACTTAAATGCGGCATGTTGCGAGTTACTGTTCCTACCCAACTTTTGAGACATGGATGTATTCTCATCAGAATTATGCAGTTCAAGTGTCTTTCTCTTAGTTTATTAAAAACCCACCCCTAAAAGGGAGCTAACGCGCCCTTGCGTATGCGCCTCTGTAGGTCGCCGCTCCTTTTGCCTTTTTCACCTCAGTTCAACCCAGAAAACACCCTGTTCAAGTCCGATCTATGCTTCTTTCTAACTCAATAAAAGGAACTAGCCAAACAACATCGTAAGGTTGCAAAGTTAGAGAAATTTTTTGTCCTTGAACTCTCCAGCCTCTATGTCCGATCAAATCGTACCAATAACTGTCTTCTGGGGTAGCGCAAGCAATAGATTGTGAATCGTTTAATTTTAGTTCGGTTAGAGGAATTTCCAGCTGACAAATTTGGTTAGAGACATTAGTTATGGTAAGAATATGTTCTTCACATTCGGGTGCGACTCGTAATACAGCAAAACATTGTGGAGAAAGAGTCAAAATTTGTTGTTCTCCGTGGGGATGAAAAGCTCGCTGGCAAACCCGAATTTCTAAAAGTCTACCTAAAGCTTTAGTAAGTTGAGATAGTTTAGAATCAGGGCGTTGTAATTGTTCGTCTAAAACGGTTTCGGCAATTATCTGACGATTGATATCTCGTTTGGACTTGGTTTTTAGAACTGTATTTACATCATTGGTAGTGCCAAACAAACCGTGTACATAAATTCCAGGTACGCCTTTTAGTGCTAACGCTATGCTGCGAGAAGCGACAAAACGTTTAATTTGAATAGCCAACGATTCATCATCACTATCTAAATTTAAAGCACTATACCAGGTAGTATTAATTTCATAAGGTTCGTCTTGTCCGCCCGATCCCGTACGATAGGAAACAAAAGCACCGTGTTCTCTGGCTCTGCTAATTAAATATTGAATATCTTCGCTCGCCAGAATGTTTTTTACTCCCATTAAGCCAATGCCATCGTGAGTATCTAAGATATTAAGATAGGTACAAGTATCTGAAGGAAACTCTAATTGTTTTGCCCATTTAGCTAGAGCGGTTGTATCTTCGCGATAAAAAGTATGCAGCACTAACGGAGGTAGGGCAAAGTTGTAAACCATTTGTGCTTCATCGTGACCGTTACCAAAATAAGCAATATTTTGTTCGTGAGGAATATTAGTTTCGGTAATTAAAGCGACACCTGGAGCGACGACGTTTAAAATATCGCGAAATAGCTTGATGGTTTCGTGAGTTTGTTCCAAATTAGCGCAGGAAGTCCCAGGAATTTCCCAGAGATAGGTAACGGCATCGAGACGAATTAAATCTGCTCCGCGACGCACGTAAAGTAACAGGGTTTCGATTACCCAGAGCAGTACTTTAGGGTTGCGATAATTCAAATCGATTTGGTCGGCAGAAAAAGTCGTCCATACCCAAATAGGACCGTCGATTGACTGAAATTTGGTTAACAAATCGCTAGTACGAGGACGCACTACCTTTTGTAGATCCTCTGGACTCAATTCATCGGGAGAATGATAAACTGTAGCAATGTCTTTGTATTCGGGGTTGCCGTTTAATAATTTTTGGAAAGCCTTGCTTTGAGATGAGGTATGGTTGCATACCGCATCGAACATCAATTGATATGAGTCGCCAATCTGAGCGATATCTTGCCACGAACCTAGCTTAGGATCTACATTGCGAAAGTCGGTAACGGAAAAACCCCGATCTGAAGAGTAAGGAAAAAAGGGCAGTATATGCAGGGTATTAATCGCTTTTTTAAATCCTGGTACCTGTTCTAAAATATGAACCAAGCTAGCTAAAGGAGAAGATTTTTCGCTGCGAAGTAAATCTCCATAGGTAATTAAAATAACGTCTTTTTCTGTAAAGCGGTTGGCAGGCAGCAAATCTCGTTCGGCTTCGATTTTAGCAGGTGGTTTGTGTGCGTAATAGACTTTTAAAATTCGCTCCAATTCGGGCAAATATTTTTGCGCCTCTGCTTCTCCATAGAGAAAAGATAAACGAGCCAAAATTTTCTTGCGGGCTTCATAAGGAATTTCTACAAGCGGCTTACTGTAATCTGGATATTCGTAATGGCGAATTTTGGGAGGTTTTGACTCGGAGTTGGAAACTCGTTCTTGTGAGGTGAAGCTAACTTTCTGCCTGGCAACCATGCGATTTGTAAATTATTTGAATGAGCTAGATGGATAGACACTGAAAACTGCAATGTAGCCTGAGATCTTAGATTTTGGCAAGATATAGCAATACGTTTTTTGATGAGAACACATCTTTCTTAAGAGACAGGAGACAGAATGTTCTAATGTTTCTTTGTATCGTTTGCGATCGCGTTAGATTTTCGCAACCATGTAGACTACATTAATTACAATCCCGTTCGTCATGGATTGGTATCTGCTTTTAAAGATTGGCGGTGTTTTAATTTGACCTTAAACATGAAAATTAAAGTTTTCATATTATAATTTGTTGAAGAAAATAAAAGTCAACACAAGCTATGCGATACATTGTCGTTACTGACTTAGATGGAACGCTGCTAGACCGTCAAACTTATGAATATACTCCTGCTAAGACAGCGATCGCACAATTAAATCAGCGTGAAATTCCCATAATTTTTAACTCTAGTAAGACTCAGGCAGAAATTAGCGAACTGCGCCACAAACTTGATAACCGAGAACCATTTGTCTGTGAAAATGGTGGAATTATATGTAGTTTAGAAGCTGCTCCTAAATATTTAGGAACTCCCAGAGAGCAATTTTTAGCATACTTGCGATCGCTCAAACAAGAATTAAATCTTAACTATCAAGGGTTTGCCGATGTCACCATAGATGTTGTAGTAAAGTGGACTGATTTAACCGTTGCAGATGCCCAAAAAGCAATGCAGCGAGAAGCCACCGAACCAATATTATGGCAAGATTCGCAACTGGCATTAGAAAAATTTAGAGAGAAGTTAGCCAAACGACAGTTACAGTGTATTAAAGGGGGACGACTCTACCATGTCATGGGAAATTTTAATAAGGCAAGTTGCTTTAGTGAATTAAAACAATATTATGCTCGACGTTGGCAGGAAGAGGTGAAAATAATTGCTCTTGGTGATAGTCCGAACGATTTGCCAATGTTGGAACGAGCCGATTTGGCGGTGGTAATTCCTTCAGCTAAAGGCAAAGCTTTAAAGCTAGAACGCGATCGAGTTTTTTACGCTTCTCAACTAGCTCCCTATGGCTGGCAAGAAGCGATCGATTTTTGCTTGGAAAATATTTTGTAGGTATACTTGGGAGGTGAATTGAAATCGCTGACTTTTTTCAAAACGGTGAAATAACCACCTTACATGATTTACACAGTCGTTCTGTCGAATCGCTCGAAGCAGAATTACTGCATATTTCTCAAACTACGACACCAATGACTTTGGTGCTGCCATGTTTATTTACCGAACTTGAAGGTAAGGCATTGCCAAACATTGTTGAAGAACTAACTAAAGTTGAATATATAAACCAAATTATTATTGGTTTAGATCGCGCATCTGAAGTAGAATTCGACTATGCCAAAGCATACTTTTCTAAGTTACCGCAAAACTACAAAATCTTGTGGAATGATGGGGCGCGTATGCAAGCCGTACATCAGTTATTAAAAAATGAAGGGTTAGCTCCTAGCGAACGAGGTAAAGGATGCAATGTCTGGTATTGTATGGGCTATTTTTTGTCTTCTGGAGTCGGAAGAAAAATTTTGGCTTTGCATGATTGCGATATCTTAACTTACAACAAAGAATTACTAACAAAACTAATTTATCCATTAGCCAATCCCGCCTTTCAATTCAAATTTTCTAAAGGCTATTATTATCGTCAGGCAAATAATAAATTGCATGGTAGAGTCATGCGACTATTAGTTAGTCCTTTGGTGCGATCGCTGCAAAAGATTTTTCCCAACAATCCCTTTTTAGAGTACATCGACAGCTTTCGCTATCCTCTATCGGGAGAGTTTGCCATGGTTTCTGAGGTGGTCAACACCATTCGCATTCCCTATGATTGGGGATTAGAAATCGGCGTACTTTACGATGTTTATCGCAACCACAATCTCAACAAAATTTGTCAGGTAGATATTGCCGATGCCTACGACCACAAACATCAAGAACTTTCCATTGAAGATCGTCAACGAGGTTTGTCTAAAATGTCGATTGATATTTGCAAAGCAATATTTCGTAAAATGGCGACCAATGGAGTGGTTTTTTCTCAGGAAATTTTCAGAACCATCAAAGCCAGCTACTATCGTACGGCTTTAGATTTTGTGGAACGTTACTATAGCGATGCCATTATGAATGGATTAACTTTAGATCGTCATAGTGAAGAAAAGGCGATCGAACTTTTTTCGCAATCGATTATTCATGCAGGCAATGCTTTTCTACAAAATCCCCAATTGAATCCTGTCATTCCTAGCTGGAATCGCGTTATGAGTGCCGACGCTAATATATTACAGAAAATTAATGATGCTGTGGAGGCTGATAATAGTTAGGTTTTTAAAGCTGAAACTTTAAAGGCTCTGCTGGCGATTAAAGTTTAGTTTTTATATCTTTTGACATATACCGAGACTAATAAGACTAAATTCGATTATTGTAGCAAAACAATATTGTTACTATAAAAACAGTCCATTACAGGCTAAGAAAAGTTGTAATAATTACTGGTAAAAATTTTCAAATCAATTGAAGAACGTACTCAAGAATGATTGAGAATTTCAGAAAAACCAAAAGTAATATATAAAAAGTATTGTTTTGTAAAAAAAAGCATAGCAGCAAAAGCTAAGGGACATACTTAAATTATTCGAGAGATAGAGGTGAATACTCTTTATTTTTGAAATAATTAAATATGTAAAGTAATTGCACTAAATTTATCTTGATAAATTTAGGTAAAAAATTGCATTACAGTTTTTTATTTTGCTAAATTTTGAGGATTAAAATAAACATTAATGAATAAAGTTAATAAACATTACAAGCGCGCCGCTGGATTGTTCTATAGTCGTGACGAAGCTGAGGCAGCAGTTCGCGGGTTAAAAAATAATAATTTTGATATGGATCGCGTTTCGGTAATTGCTAGAGATGCAGACAAAGTTGCTGGAGCAAACACCACCGATACGAAACAGGTAGGCAATAAAGCTGATGATGGCGCGACTACAGGAGCTTTGACTGGCGGAGCTTTAGGCGGTATTGGCGGCTTACTAGTGGGCTTAGGAGTTTTGGCAATTCCAGGAATTGGTCCGATTTTACTGGCAGGKGCAGAAGCAACTGCGATCGCCACAACTATAGCAGGTGCTGGTATTGGTGCTGTAGCTGGAGGTTTGATCGGAGCTTTGATTGGTCTGGGAATTCCCGAAGAAAGAGCTAGAATATATCGCGATCGCGTTGCAGGCGGTAGTTTTCTAGTAATGGTAACGGGTACGGCAGCAGAAATTTCTCGTGCTGAAAATTTGATGAAGCAACATGGAGTAGAAGAGTTTGGTATCTACGATGTACCAGGAGCAACTCCAACTCAAGTTGCCGATGTAGATGATGATATTAGAACTAGAACCGATATCAGCGATACAGACAAAATCAGACTATATGAAGAACGTCTGATGGTAAACAAACAGCGTGAAAAAGCTGGAGAAGTAGCAGTCGGTAAAAAAGTATCAACTGAAACAGCTAGAGTTTCTGTTCCTGTAGAGAAAGAAAGAGTCGTTGTCGAACGTACCACCCCCGACTCTACTACTCAAGTAACTCCTGGTAGCGTTAATTTTGGAACTGAGGAAGTAGCCAGAGTTGATGTATACGAAGAAACAGCCGACATCAAAAAACAGGCTTTTGTAAGAGAAGAAGTAAATATTCGCAAAGAAGTAGAACAGGACACCGTAAGAGCTAGCGAAAAAGTTCGTCGTGAAGAACTCGATGTAGATGTAGACGGCAATCCTGTTATCGATCGCGGTAATAGAAATTACCCTCCGCGTACTGTCGAAGGCGATCGCTAAATTCTTTACTACCAAATAATCAATCGGAGAGTCAATAATTATGAACAAACTAACTACTGTATTACTAGGTAGCACGTTACTTTTTGGTGCCGTTGCCTGTGATGTAGCCAGAACTAGTGGAGATGCACCTACTTCTGAAGGTGAAACGGTAGAACAACCCGCTCAAGTAGAAGACACTTTAGAAGATGCTGATAGCGATCTTCGTCAAAGGCAGCTAAATTCTGATATTAGAGCTAGAGAGGAGCGTAACGATGTTTTTGGCGAACAAGAGCAAAGAGATAATTCCGATCTTGAAAGTGAAGTCAGAGCTAAACTCGAAGCAAACATTCCTCGTAGCAAGTTAACTATCGATGCTGAAAATGGTGCAGTGTTTATCAGGGGAACTGTTCCCAGTGAAAAAGAATATTCTACAATCGAGCCATTGGCTAGAGAAATTACAGGAGTCGATACGGTACAGCTAGAGGTTGAGATCGTTCCAGGAGCAGAATCGTAGATATTTACGATCGAATATTATGGGACGTAGGTAGCTACGTTCCATTTTTTAGTTTTATTGCTTCATCCGCATTTGAGGAATATATTTAACTGTAGGTAGACCAGTCCAAACGATAACTGAGAGATATTGCGGTCTAGGTACAAGTTGATAGCCATTAGCAACCGCTTTTAATTCCAGAAAAAAAATTTCCCAACAGGCTGGTTCTACTACCCACTGTGTTGCAGAATTTATCGATGGCGCGTTTAGTTGGCGGATAGTATGGGTTGAAAACAGCACGTCAATAACGCTTGGTTTGAATCCGTACTTAGAAGTAAAGTATTTGAGATCTTCCCAATAATAAATTAACTTTTGATTGGTTAATAAATGATCTTCATGTTCCGAACAAGTCGCACCTAATAATGAAACTAGTCTCGTACAAATCGCTTCTACTCTCAGGCGATCGCTAATTAATAAGTCGGCTTCAACAGCTTGTAAAATAGCATTTGACTTAGGCGACCAGATTTGAAACGAGCAGTTGCGATCGAGAACTACTTTTCTTAATAGTAAATTGGGTAACTCTGCTTTAGGATAAGAAGGCGCGATTGCTAAATTGTTCGGGATAAAAGATGCAGGCATCAAAACTTAAGAGATAAGTAATTTCTTAATATCTCTGTTTAGTTTGATACTTTTTTAGCGATAAAAAAACATGTCCGATGAAAAAAAAGCATCTAGAAGATGAAGATTATTTATATGTGTCTTCAACTATCGAGATTTTACAGCGATCTTTACATCGGTTAAGTCTAAATTTAAATAAGACAAAAACGTTTGAATTTTTCTCGTTTTCGACAGATAAAGTGTACTTCATGCGATCGACACTTACTGCGATTATTTTACTACTTCGTATAGGTATCGCATCGAGCAGTATTATTCGACAAGAAAACGGTAATAAATTCGGCAATACATGACTGACCTTTGTTATAAGAACAATCAATAACCGTACATTGCGATACGTCCTCTACTTCCTCTCGTTCTTGGGTTATTGGTTTTAAAGATTCTGTCGTACAGTCATAATACAAAGCGGCTCCATTGGCAGTATTGATATAGATTCCACCTGCCGTACACCGCTTTTCGCGATTGTAAGTGCAATCAGTTACTAGGCATTCTGATACGATACCTAAATTGTTTTCGCCGCTATCTATAGCCATAAGTACTCTAGTCGAAATTTTTCGATGGAGTTACACTACCATGTTTGATTGAAAAAATTTAGTTCTAATAATACTAAATTAAATACATTTAATTAATAACAGAGCGGGGAAACTTACGACCCAACGCAGGCAAAACAGGACAAGGTGTTTTCTGCTGTAAGCTAGCTGGTTTGTCGGGACGAAATACGCTCCAGCGAAAAGGACCTAACTGAGCAGCAGACATCCACAGCAAACGTTTGGCTCTAGTCATTGCCACATAGAGCAAGCGAAATTCTTCGGCTTGCTTGAGCCTGTTGGCTTCTTTCCAAGCGGCAACTGGTTGGGGAATAGAAACTGCATCATTAGTATACCGAGCGTGAACTACCGCACGAATTTGAGCGCGAGCGACCTCTGAAAGAGTAAAATTGCCTAAAAATTGCGCTGCCGTAGGAACCCAGGGTTGTCCTGGCAGCACGTCCAAATGCAGAAAAGGTAGAAACACGTAGTCCCAATCTAATCCTTTGGCTTTGTGCATGGTAATAATAGTCAGTTGACCGCTACGAGTATAGCGGTCGTCGTTGTCTTCTTCTACCCCTTCAAATTTTTCTGAGGCAACTATTTCTTCTAAAGCTTGAATGCTACTTTGTAGAGAACTTTTACCAACAATCTGCTGGTTAACTTTTTCCGATAGTTTTTGTACCGTTGCTAATTCCGAACCCGTGTATTTTAGCTTCATTCCCAAATAAGGAATCAGTTGATAGTGAGGTAATGCCAAACGAGCGCGGAGTAAATCACAACAGTAGTCACGCACTTCCGTTACTTCTTTTTTAGATGGCGGATCGAGGGGGGTAGGATAGAGAAACTGTTCGGGATAGGTTGCAAGGGCGTTGAGATCCTGAGTGGGAATTAGACCTCGCTGGGTCAAGACTTCTAATGCCGCTTTAAGATTGTCTGGAGAATGAGGGCGATCGATAAACTGTAGTAGCTGGAGAATTTCGGCAGGTATATGTGAATGTCTTTCGGTTTCGCCAACTTCATAAATTTTTATTTTGTAGTCTCGTTGCAAGTAAGCTAATTCTTCGGCTACAAAGCGTCCTTGGCGATTTTCTCTAACTAAAATTGCGGCATTTCTCTCTGGATGTTCTTTAAATAAAGCGATCGCCCGTTTGCCAATTAGCTCTACGGTCTGATAAATATCATCTGGGCGATAAATTTCTAAACCTTTGCCCGTTGCCTGGGGGTTGGCTTCTGGTTGGGGATCGTCGGGAGAAACTGGCTGAATATTTTGGGGACGAAAAGGCAGTTGTAAATCTGGGTGGGGTTCTGCTGTAGCAGCGAGACGCAATTCTCTGAGTTCTTGCTGGTTAACCCAATGCAGTACAAAATTTGCCGCATCGATAATAGTACGATTGCTGCGTCCCGCTCGATCCATAGTTGCCAAACTGTTTTTTTCTTCGCAGATTTGGCAAAACCAATTAAAGTACAGGGGATCGGCAGGGGTAAAGGTAGAATTGATCGCTTGGTTGGGATCGCCTACTCTAACTAAATTTGGTGATAAATCGGGATTGGTGCTATTACCCGCCAAAATCGAGATTAGCTGTTCCTGTAGGGGACTAGAATCTTGCGCCTCGTCTTCAAATACGGCAAATACTCGCTCTTGCCAAAGCGATCGCATCGGCTCGTATGCCAATACTCTCAAAGCTGCCAAAATCATATCGTCATAGTCGATCAGATCTTGTGACTGCATTGCCTGTTGATATTCATCATAAAGTCCTGCGGCGATCGCTAGGATTTGATAGTTATCGGTAGCAGTTTGGCTTAAGTTGCGTAAATCTTCTGGTAGCAAACCCGAACTTTTAGCTTCTCTAACCACCGTATAGGTCAAGCCAGGCAACACTTCGGTTCGTAACACCGACTGACGGCGCAATCTTTCGGTTTCCTCGCCGTCAAACTGTATCCCTTCTAGCAAAACCCGATACTGACGTGGGTGAGTCGCCAGCCATTTTTCCACCGAACTTCTAATCAGACGATGTCCCATTGTTGGGGCAATAAGATTGACTTTATCTAAATCTAAAGCAGCTAGTTCGCGATGGGAACTGGCAATATTTAAAGCCAAACCATGTAGGGTATGAACTACAAACCCTCTGGGAGGTAAAGATAATTCCTGAAGGCGTTTTCTTATCTTACTTTTGATACTGGCGGCTGCCGAACGAGTATAAGTTACGATAACAAGCTGTTTGCGACTGTGTAATTGATGCTTGGCAATAGCAATTGCCGCAGCTACCGCCAAACTGTGAGACTTGCCCGCACCAGGTACGGCAGAAACTGCCATTTCTCCTTGCTGCCAATCTGCCAGACTCTGCTGTCCGACTCGCAGGCTATTTCGCAGTTGCCGTAGCTGAATTGACAATTCTGGTTTAAATACAGTTGAATCGATAAAATCGGCAGGAGAATCGCTAATTGTTTGTTTGAGATCGAACGACATCTTGGTACGAGCGAATTAACTATTTGTTGTGGGCGGCGTACAAAACCTGACTTCTCTCAATATAACGTGCGATCGCTTCTGTTTTCAGAGACTGGTTTCTGTCTTGACTGATGCTTTTGAAAGCAGTAAAGTGTGTTTCGACTTTAATAAAAAATGCTAGTATAATTAGCGAGAATAAAGATCGGCGATCGAGTTTGATTGGTATTGATAGGTTTTTCCATATAGTATTGATAGGCTTTTCTTCGCAATCTTGTCTCTCCACACGTTAATTCAATTGAGGAGACAATAGATGTCAATTTATGTCGGCAATCTCAACTATGAGATTACCCAAGAAGATCTTAATGAGGTTTTCGCCGAATATGGTACGGTCAAGCGGGTTCATCTTCCTACAGACCGCGAAACAGGTCGCAAACGTGGTTTTGGCTTCGTCGAAATGGGAACGGAAGATGAAGAAACTGCGGCAATTAGCGCTCTAGATGGTGCTGAATGGATGGGTCGATCGCTCAAAGTTAATAAAGCTAGACCTCGCGAACCTAGAAGTTCTGGAGGCGGCGGACGTAGAAATTTCCGTTTTTAACTCATCATTTTTAAAATGATAATCATAGTTTGCAGCTAAACCGAATAATTTCTTTGTCATGCATACATAACATAATTGTTATTTTGTAGGAATTCTAGTTATTTAAATCTGGAGATATCGTTCGTGGCTAAACGCCGAAACCCTAAAAAAGAAAAAGCTGCTCGTAATAAAGCATATGCCAAAGCACTAAGTAAAAAATCTGCTTCTCGTTCGTCGTTTTCTGGAAATCAGAGATTTTCCCAGCAAGAAGATAAAAGCAGTTAAGTTTCTGGCATATTGTTTGATTAGTTCGAGCTAACTGTCAATAAATATATTTATTAAGCCCTATCTCATTGAGACAGGGCTTTTTTGAGCGGCAACACAAGTTATAGAAGGGCGAAGTTTTGTCCTTACGTTAAAATCGAATTGCCGCTCGCTTATGGCTCTCATTAATGAAATCAATCTCTATTAGCAGCATTGCTATTCAACGTCATATTGGAACTTTGATGGTTGCATTGGCGGCAATTGTAGTCGGCGTAGTCTTTATCTTCAGGTTACAGGTAGATTTATTGCCAGCTATTACCTATCCTCGTATCGGTTTGAGCCTCGATGTTCCAGGCGTTTCTACTGCCGTAGTGGTTGAAGAAGTAACCAAACCATTAGAAGACATTTTGAGTGCTACTGAAGGGATCGAACAAATATTTTCTCGTACCAGAGAAGGCAGCGTTCGTATCGATCTTTATTTTCAACCAGGAGAAGACATCGATCGCGCTTTAGCAGATGCTACGGCAATTTTTAATCGCAACCGCGATCGCGTTTTACCCGATGGAGTTGAAAATGCCAGCCTATATAAGTTTTCACCTTCGGAAGAACCATTCTATGAATTTGCAGTAGAGTCAGCTTCGTTAGACAATCTAGAATTAAGAATATTTGCCGAAGAAGAAATAGGACGAGAGTTAAACATCATTCCAGGTGTGGCTTCGGTAGAGGTATCGGGAGGATTGACCGAAGAAATTGGCATTGATGTAGATTTGCAGAGATTACAGGCTTTGGGAATTGGTTTTAATACCGTTGAAGAAGCTTTAGCCCAGGGCGATCGCGATTTGGCTGGCGGTAGGCTGCAAGGTGAAACAGGCGAACCTTTAGTGAGAACTACGGGTAGATGGCAAAGCGTCGCCGAAATTCGCAATCTTCGTTTGAATTTAGCTAATGAAGCAGGTGCTAGTAGACTGGTCTATTTAGAGGATGTGGCGCGTATTACCGACGGTACTGCAGAACAGCGGGTATTTGTCTCACTAAATGGCAAACCTGCAATTAAGGTTAGCGTGCAGAAACAACCAGAAGCTAATACTATTAGCGTTACTCAGGCAATTAAAACCAAACTGGCAAATATGCAAGCTGTAGGAACTATTCCTGCGGATATGCAGTTAATTACTACCAAAAATGAGGCGATCTTTATTCGTAATTCCATTGCCAATCTGATTACGGCAGGATTAATCGGTACGGTGTTGGCAGCGATCGCCGTCTTGTTGTTTCTGGGTTCTTTGCGTCAGACATTTATCATTGCTACGGCAATTCCCCTGGCGATCCTTACCGCCATTATTCTCATGAAGCTATTTGGCTTGTCAATTAACATCTTCAGTTTGGGCGGATTGGCATTAGGGGTAGGTATTGTCGTCGATAACTCCATCGTGATGCTAGAAAATATCGTGCTGACAGTTAGAAAACGAGGTAGAGATAACCGCAACTATCTGACAAATTCGATCGCAGCCAGCCAGGAAGTAGAGTCGGCATTAGTGGCATCTACCGCCACTAATTTAGTTGCAGTTGTGCCTTTTTTGTTAATTGGCGGTTTATTTTCTTTATTATTTCAAGAATTAATTTTAACCATTAGCTTTGCGATCGCGGCTTCTTTGCTGTTGGCTTTGACTGTAGTTCCGATGTTAGCCTCGCGTCTGTTGGGTATAAAACGCAGCAGCAAGATTGCTAAATTCCCCTTTTTAGTCTGGTTCGATCGCGCCTTTACTAGAGCAACTGAGAGTTATCGAAACATTTTAACGAGAGTAATTCGCCATCGCCTCATCGTCATCATTTTAGCCTTTGCCATATTTGGCGGTAGTAGCTATGCAATGCTACAGCAACTTCCCCAAGAAATTTTACCTTCTATAGATACGGGACAGGCACGACTTTATGCCAGCTTTCCCCCAGGAACCAATTTAGAAACCAATCGAAGGGTAATGCAAGCAGTAGACGAAATTTTATTGAATCAACCAGAAACCGAATACGCTTTTACTGCCGCAGGTGGTTTTTTATTTGGTAGTAGCACCATTGATAATCCTTTGCGTAGTTCTGGGACTATTACCCTCAAACCCAATAGTGATGTTGAAGCTTATGTCGAACGAGTCGAAAACCAATTTCAACAGCTAAACCTAGTCGATACTCGCTTGGTTGTTTTTCCCGAATCGGTTAGGGGTTTGACTCTAGATAATTCTCCTGTAGACGAAGATATCGATTTAATTTTACAGGGAGCAAATCTCGACCTACTAGAACAAACTGGTAATGAGGTTTTAGAAATGTTAGATAATCGCGCTACTAAAGCCCGCTATCGCACTCGCAACGATCCCAGACCTCTAGAAGTCCAGATAATCCCCGATCCCGCCCGTTTGGCAGATTTAGGATTGACCGTAACCGATTTGGGAACGACGGTACAAACTGCAATTAGCGGTACTGTCGCTACCCAACTACAAAGAGGCGATCGCCTGGTAGATGTGCGAGTTCGCTTGAATGAAAGTTCTCGTCAGTCTATTACAGAATTAGAGCAGCTACCAATACTGACAAACCGAGGCGGTACGATAAATCTACAGGATGTGGCTTCGATAACTCTAGCCGAAGCACCAGGAGAAGTTCAAAGACTCGCCCAACGTAACGTCTTTATCATTGTCGGTGAATTTAATGAAGAAGCTGTCTTTAGTGAAGCAATGGCAGAATTACAGTCAATTATGGCTGAAATCGAATTGCCAGACGGCATTAATATTTTGCCCAGCTATGCAGCCAACTCCAGTCAGGAAGTGCAAAACTCGCTTAAGATTTTGGGAGGTTTGGCGGTTTTTCTAGTATTTGTAGTGATGGCGGTTCAGTATAATTCTCTAATCGATCCTTTGATAATCTTATTTACCGTTCCTCTGGCTCTGGCAGGAGGCATTTTGGGATTGTATATTACTGATACTGCCGTTGGTGCCACTGTCTTAGTAGGTGCGGTTCTTTTAGTAGGAATTGTGGTTAATAATGCGATCGTTATGGTGGAACTCGCCAATCAGCTACGACAGGAACAATGCGATAAGCCTAACGGACAGGGCTATACGCCGGGCTGTGCTTCGCTACGCGCTACGGCAATTATAAGTGCGGCAACCGCTAGACTGCGACCGATTTTGATGACTACTATTACGACAGTTTTAGGAATGTTTCCTTTAGCTCTCGGTATTGGTGAAGGAGCAGAACTCTTACAACCATTGGGAGTTGTAGTTTTTTCCGGTTTGGCTCTGGCAACTTTGCTGACTCTATTTATAGTTCCCTGCTTTTATGTCTTGCTGCATGGAAAATGAGACGAAGAGTAATGAATAACAAATAAGTTTTACTTTATTGTCAACTACCCACTAACTACTATTTATTGCTTCACTTCTCTAAAGCCTAATATTATTTCCTACTATTTATCTAGTTAATACTGTCTTCTCCGTCTTTGCCACAAAAGCGGCATTAACGAACCCAAGATTGTTCCTACACCCACACAAAAAGCTAGCAACACTCCTACAGGAATAGAAATTGACTCAAAGGTGATAAATTTAAGGGATACAGGTTGAATATTTTGGATCGAAAAAATGGCGATCGCCCCCAGCCAGAGGGCGAACGACAGTGAAACCAGCAATTTGACGAAAGTTTTCATATCAGACGGAAGATAAAGGGATAGCGGAAAGCTTTGTCTGGACTGTTAAGAGTATGAATAACTGCCCAAATTGATAGACCCCAATGATAGATTAACCAAATAGGCGCGAGAATTAGACCTAATAAACCAAAGGTAATAAAAGACAATACGGTAATTACAACTCCAATTGCCCAAACGTTAAGATGAAAGTTAATCGCTTCGGTAGCGTTTTCTTTAACGATCGCATCTTCAGAGACAAACATAATTGCCACGGGAATACCAATAGAAACAATAAGCGCACTAATAAATATAGAAGCGTGACAACCAGCCGAGAGTAACTTACGCTTATCTAAATCCGAACCTGCCTGCATGTACTAACCTCTTGTATTACTTCGAGCGATTATTTTTGTTTTATTTTACCGCTTTTTAATAATCAGTATCTTCTATTTAAGTAAATTCTACTAACTAATATTTGTACTATACATACTCAATCATGTTTTTTCGGTAAAATTGCTGGCGACAAAGTTAATAGCTCGGATTTATGTTTGAACAGCAAAAAAAAATCATATCTCACAATTTTTTTTGCTAACCATATAGATAGACTTAAGCGTCGTAAATTTTGCCGTGTGTTAGCAGCCAATAACGCACGGTTTTTCTTTTAAGCTTCTCAATCTTAAATATTTTTTAATGTTATCGACACCGTATAAACATAGATTTGGCAAATTTAAATCAAAAATTACTTCATTAAAAATACTTAACTATAGCTAACAATGTTATTCAGTTTTGTTTGCGTTTCCTACTAAATATTTATCAGCTTTGAAACTTGCTTGTTTTTATTAGACATAATTTCTGGTGCAGAAAATGACACGCTCGATTTTGAGATAGATGTAGATGCAGACATAGAAGCTGAAAATAATTTTGGTTCCCCAACATCTTTATCGAGCTAATTGTGTTAAATTTTATGGCTAATTTTTTTTAGGATTTCTTTGGGAATTAAAAAGTTTTTCTTTTGATATCGCAATAGCAGAGCATTGTTTGACAAACAATGAATACTTTTAAGGATCTACTGTAATTCCCAAAGAAATTATATCCGCACATAGTTTTTAAATACTATATTTACTCATTCACTAAAGCTGGTTGCAAAACTGCCTTGGGAATAACGCCATGAATTCCTTTAACAATATCAACAACTTGAGAAACTTCGTAGTCAACCGCCGCACTGCCAAATAATAAAGCATCTTGCTTGGTAATACCATATTCTTCTTCCATAATGCGGAGTGATTCTCTGACTGCTTTTTTCATTGCTTCGTCTAGATCCTCATCCAAGCCAATCGCCAACCAGGCATCTTCAGTTTCTCCCATTGGACCATCTAACGGTTTGTTTTTATGAACTATTAGTTCAAAAGTAGGGGTAAGAGAACATTCGATCGCGGTAAGGGCAACTTCCCCATTACCTTGAGCGCAGTGGGGATCTCCCGTATAAAATAATGCTCCTGGAACCTGTACTGGTAGGTAAATACTAGAGCCTACGGTAAGACGTTTGATATCGATGTTGCCACCGTATTTACCTGGAGGCACCGAGTTTACCGCTTCTTCTGGATCTGCAGGAGCTACACCCATAATGCCCATAAAGGGTGCGAGGGGAATTTCAATGTCTGGTTTGTCATTACTAGGGCGAAAGATACCCACTCCTCTTTCTATATCTAGAGGAATCACTTTGGTATAGATTTCAGCATCGTTGAGAGGATATTCTCCTGGTAGAGAACCTTTACTATGGCGATTGGAAATTACACCATAGGGAACGCGATAATCGATATTAACCGTTTTGATTTCTAATACGTCTCCTGGTTCTGCACCTTCTATATAGACTGGACCAGTAATTACATGAGGTCCTGGTGCAGTTCTTTCAATTTGACTTTTAACCGCTAGTTGGTCGGGTAGGATATCTTGTTCGGCAATTCCTGCCGAGGTAAAAAACTCTACTGTATCTCCCTGGTCTGGTAAAATGCCTTCGTGAGAAACCGTTTCAATAGTAACGCGATCGCCTGATTGCACAGTCATAATTGGTTGACTATCGGGTTTGAATAATTCTCCCCAAACAACGTTTTCTGGTGTCGATTTGATGACTAGCGGTTCTTCAGCAGCATTAACAGAATTAGAAATTATTTTAGAAGTTGAGAGTAAACAAGAAATTGAAGCAATAGCTGCGATGGGCAAACGGCGATTGAAATTGAGAGCAAATAGGGTTTTTTTCATTAATAATCTCGATTTTTAGTCCAGAATTGAGATTATCTTTAAGAAAAAATTGCGGTTTGTTTGTATTGTAGACTACACAAGCTCTACTTCCTGCTTATTTTCTTAACCACTCCTGCAAAAGTAGTAGCAGATATGCAAGATTAAAATACTCAAATCCAGTATAATTTTCCTTTAACGCGCCAAAAAATCATGTCTCATTTGAGAGAGAACCCCTATATATACTAGATGAAAGCAATGCGATCGCCAAAATCTCCTCGCCGAACCAAAATTGTTGCTACTGTGGGACCTGCTACTCTCGAACCTGATACCCTGCGTCGGCTGATTAAAGCAGGAGCGACAACTCTGAGAATCAACTTTTCACATGGTACGCAACAAGACCATCAAAAAGCCATACGATTGATTCGTCAGACAGCGTTTGAACTAAATCAACCCGTAGGAATTTTACAAGACTTACAGGGACCAAAAATTCGTTTGGGTAAATTTGCCTGCGGTAAAATTATGCTGCGATCGGGCGATCCCTTCGTGCTTACCAGTCGTCCCGTCGAGTGCAATACCGAAATTGCCTCGATCAGCTATAGTAAACTAGCCGAAGAAGTTCCCGAAAATGCCGTAATTTTACTCGATGACGGTAAAGTCGAAATGGTGGTAGAAAAAGTCGATCTTGCTGCTCGAAGCCTTCACTGTCGGGTGGTTGTAGGAGGAGAGCTTTCTAGTAATAAAGGGGTTAATTTTCCTGGTGTGTTCCTCTCGGTCAAAGCTCTGACAGACAAAGATCGCGAAGACTTGATGTTTGGTTTGGATCAGGGAGTAGATTGGATCGCTCTCAGCTTTGTCCGCAATCCACAAGACATTCTCGAAATTAAAGATTTAATTGCTAGTGCGGGTAAATCCGTTCCCGTAATTGCCAAAATTGAAAAACACGAGGCGATCGAACAGATCGATGCGATTCTTTCTCTCTGCGATGGAGTTATGGTTGCCAGAGGCGATCTTGGTGTTGAGTTACCCGCTGAAGACGTACCAATTTTACAAAAAAACTTAATCGCCAGTGCTAACAAATTGGGCATTCCTGTAATTACCGCCACGCAAATGTTAGACAGCATGGTCAACAATCCCCGTCCTACTCGCGCTGAGGTTTCCGACGTTGCCAATGCGATTTTGGATGGTACTGATGCTGTAATGCTATCTAATGAAACTGCTGTAGGTAAATTTCCCGTTGAAGCCGTAGCTACAATGGCACAAATTGCCTGTCGTATCGAAAGAGAACAAAAGCCTAAAGTATTTGATACTCATCCCAAGCGATCGATCACTCATGCAATTTCAGCGGCTGTCGGACAGATCGCAGCACAGTTGGGAGCAGCGGCAATTATGACTTTAACTAAAACGGGTGCTACCGCTCGCAATGTCTCTAAATTTCGCCCTAAAACTCCCATATTAGCTATTACTCCTCACGTTTATGTAGCTCGGAGGCTACAGTTGGTTTGGGGAGTAAAACCGCTTCTGGTTTTAGATCTTGCTTCAGCCAGTCAAACTTTTCAGGCAGCAATCAATGTAGCTCAAGAAAAAAATTGGCTATTTGCAGGAGATTTGGTGGTCATGACCGCTGGAACTTTACAAGGGGTTTCGGGTTCTACCGATCTAATTAAAGTAGAATTAGTTAAAGCTTTATTGGGTCAGGGTACTGGCATCGGTCAAGGTTCGATTAGCGGTAGAGCCAGAGTTGCCCATGATGCTCTAGAAATTAATGATTTTAATCCAGGTGAAATTTTAGTCGCACCCAGAACTAATGCTCAATTTGTCGATCTGATTCGGCAAGCCGCAGGAATCATTACTGAAGAAGACAATCTTACCAGTCATGCGGCAGTAATCGGTTTGCGTTTGGGTATTCCTGTAATCGTCGGCGTTAAAGATGCTACAGAAACTATTCGAGAAGGAGCGATTTTAACCGTAGATGCCAAGCGTGGTCTAGTTTATTCGGGAACGATGGAGGGATAATACTTCGGACAGAAATCTACCTTTGGCTTAATAGAAATTTCTTTTAATACAAGAGAATATAGCAATCGTACCTATCAAAATTAAACAATTCTTCTAAAGATAGGCAAAAATAGCTATGGCAAACTTTCAAAGAGCAATAGGCATCTTTCAAGATCGTGCAGATACTGAAGCTGCATTAAAAAAACTCGACGCTTCTCATTATTCTTTAGAGCGAGTTTTTGTTATTGCTCAAGACTTGGAGACAGAAAAAAAAATCGTAGATACTCAATCGTGTAAATCTTTACGCGATCGCTTCGATACTCGAATTAGTAGCGTTACTCCACAAAACTCTAGCACTGCTAGCGAAACGGCAATCGATTTAACTCAAGCTTTGATTCACTTAGATATTCCTGTTGATACGGCGCGAGTTTATAACGATCTGGTTAATAAGGGTGAATATCTAGTAATGATAGAAGGAAATGAAGCCGATATATCAGGTGCGGAAACAATTTTGCAAGACTATAGGGTTCGAGAATGGGTCATTTATGAAGTTATTCGAGAACATCCCGAAGTAATTGTTGTAGATCGCCGTCATCATAGCCGCACAAAGCAACAATGAACAACGAACAATGAGCATTGAACACATCGATTTTGCTCATTAATAACTAATAATTGTTATTAATACAAAAGTTCTTATACCCAATCGATCTTTGTTCTACAAGATGATTAGAGATGGTAAGGCAACCTTACCTTTTTTCACCTTCTATGTTGATAACTTAACGAAATAAATTGTATGTCATAAAGCCGTAGAAAAATTACTTCTACGGCTTGTCTGCTTGCCAGCAACTCTTTAATAGAACTGGAGTTCTATTGGTTGGTAAGGCTTTCGAGATTTTTAAACGGTTGCTCTATCTATAGTACTAGTAGCAAAAAACTGCTGTATATTTGTGTCTTATCTAAATTTTTTCCTAAATATTATAAATAATGGTTAAATAATATTTAGACTTCGAAATTTATTGTCAGCTATTATCGTCGCTATTGCACTTAAAATGAATGCAAATTTTGTTTTAAACGTATATAAGAAATACGTGGCTTTATTTTATGTGTTAATAGAACGCCATTGCTAACACATAAGTTTTTTTTATAATACAAAGACAAAAATATCGGTGGAAAGCGACAAATTACCAATTGTAGAATTACCCACAGACATACCGCGATCGAGTCTTAAAACCTACAAACAAGCCAGTCAAAGTTTACTTCTCGATCGCCGACAGTATGATTTATTAAGATATTCAGACAAATTCGTATGTAGCAAATTATCTACTAAATTGCTCGCCGCTTTTTATTTGCTGCTCGATCGCTACACGAGCCAAAAAGATATCGCTATAGGAACTCAAATTTTTGCCGATAAAGATTTTCAGTCGAGCATTGTGCGCTTGCAGTTAGAAGACGATCTCAATTTCGATCGACTAACCCTCAAACTCGAACGAGCGATCGCGCTTTCTCATAAATCCAATATCGATTTAGTTACTAATAATTTTCATTTAATTCGAGTATTTTTTCAGTTTAAAAGTAGCGATTTACAGAGCCAAACAAATTACTTTGATACAGAAAAATTAGATCTAGACTTAATTTTAGAAATTATCGAAAAAACAGAAGGTTTAGCTTGTAAGTTTGCTTATAATTGCAATTTGTTTAAAGCTCAAACAATTGCCAGAATGCTAAAACACTGGCAAACCTTACTTGAAGGAATTATCGCCAGTCCTGAAAGCAATATTATCGATTTACCTTTATTAACTGCTGCCGAACAACAGCAGATTCTGACAACCTGGAACGATACTAAGACCGATAAAAATCTTAATTTTTTATGTCTCCATCAGGCAGTAGCAGCACAAGCTCGAAAAACGCCAGAACGAATTGCTTTAGTTTTTGACAACCAAGAGTTTACTTACAGAGAACTAGACGAGCGAGCTAATTTACTCGCCGCATACTTACAAGAATTGGGAGTAAAATCAAACGTTTTGGTGGGTATTTGTGTCGAACGTTCGCCCGAAATGATAGTAGGAATATTAGCAATACTTAAAGCTGGTGGTGCTTATGTGCCTCTCGATCCGACTTATCCAGTCGAACGTTTGAACTACATGGTAGAAGATACCAAACTAAGTGTTTTACTAACTCAAAGTAATCTTAATTTAGATTTAACTATTTCGCAGTCGCTACAAATCGTCTATCTAGATCGAGGTATAAATTCCTTCGCTCAAAGCAGTTGCGAACTAACAAGTTACCTGGCTCCTAATAATTTAGCTTATGTGATTTATACTTCTGGTTCTACGGGTAAACCTAAAGGAGTACAAATCGAGCATCGCACGGCAGTTAATTTATTAACTGCAATGATCGACGGTAAGCCAGGGATTGCTGCCGAAGATACTTTATTATCAGTGACGACAATTTGCTTTGACATTTCCGTTGCTGAAATTTTTCTGCCTTTAATAGTAGGAGCGAAATTAATTATAGCCAGTCGTCGAGTTGCAGCAGATGGCAGACAATTAGATCGAGTTTTGTCGCGACATAAAGTTACGATCGCGCAGGCTACCCCAGTAACTTGGCAATTATTATTAGCTGCGGGATGGCAAGGCAGTCCTCAATTAAAAATTCTCTCTGGTGGAGAACCACTATCTAAAGACTTAGCCGAGCAGTTATTACCTATATGCGATCGCCTTTGGAATATGTACGGTCCTACAGAAGCAACTATTTGGTCGTCTGCTTGTGAAGTTACTGCTTCAGACTTTATTTCCATCGGTCGTCCTTTAAATAATGTTAAATATTATATTCTCGATCGCCATTTGCGACCCGTACCAATTGGCGTACCTGGGGAGTTACATATCGGTGGTGATTGTTTGGCAAGGGGTTATCTCAATCGACCCGAACTGACCGCAGCTAAATTTATCCCAGATCCTTTTGACAAGAGAACGGAAGCTCGCCTATATAAAACTGGAGATTTAGCTCGTTATTTGGAAGACGGGACGGTAGACTGTTTGGGTCGTCTCGACCGCCAGATTAAAATTCGTGGTTTTCGCATTGAAGTTGGCGAAATCGAAGCAGTTATTAAGCAACACCCCAACGTTACAGAGGCAGTTGTTATTGACGTTAATGACTCGTCAGGGAATAAAACTTTAGTTGCTTATGTGGTTGTCGCAAGCCAAAGTCCTTCTCCCCAAGAACTGCGGAATTTTCTCAAGCAACAGTTGCCAGCCTACATGATTCCCACTGCCTTTGTAACTTTAAACAGTTTGCCCCAAACTCTCAACGGTAAAATAGATCGCCTGGCTCTACCGCCAGTAAATTTACGCGATCGCGCCATCGATGATGAATATGTCGCTCCACGCGATCGCTTAGAAGCAAAACTAGTTCAAATCTGGGAAAAAATACTTCAGGTTAGTCCCATTGGTGTAAAAAGTAATTTTATCGATTTGGGGGGTAATTCGATCTTAGCGATGAATTTAATAGTCGCAGTCGAACGCACCTTAAATAAAACCCTATCTATAGAAACTCTATCGACGTTAAATACTATCGAACAAATGGCGACAAGCTTGCGCTCGAATCGCTCTGTTAATGACTTGCCAATTTTTTCTAGTATTTCGCCCGAACAAGCTAGATTATTGTTAACTATTGTTGCGGGTCGCGGTGGTAAGCGCAATCGTCCTAACTCGTTGATGGTAGCAGTACGCGATCGCAGTATTAAACCGCCGCTATTTATCTGCGCTAACGCCTACGATGAAATCGCTTCATTAGCTAAATATATCGACCCAGAACGAGGTTTGTATTTTTTAGAGTCTGGTTACTATGCAATTGAAGGCACTAGCCGCCAAATCAAAGAACTAGCCGCCTATCATCTACGTGATATTTTAGCCGTACAGCCCGATCCTCCCTATTTTTTCTGTGGCTATTCTTTTGGCGGTTTTCTGGCTTGGGAAATTTGCCAACAGCTTAAAGCGATAGGCAAACCGGCAGCGATGCTATTTTTGTTAGATACTTTTGGCACTCAGCCAAGCTATCGACTATATCAGCACCTTGACTATACGCTGCGGACTAATTGGAATCGGTTAACTCGTCTTTTGGGAATTACCGAGTCTCCCTCCGTACATAGTCAGACAAAATCCCGTTCCCATCTCGATCGCTCTCTTGCCGAGCGACGAGATTCTTATATTATTCGACCTTACGAACTACCAGTATCTTTATTTGTGGCAACTAAAGCCAGTTATCATTCGTTTTTTAGCCGTAAACTCGCTTTATTATTGTTTCCTACCCTTGGTTGGCAACCAACAATTGCACCCCAGCTAAAAGTTGCCAAAGTTCCAGGCGATCATTTTTCTCTACTACAAGAACCGAATGTTAGAGTATTAGCAACCAGATTAAATAATTATTTAATACGGGAAGAATTAAAATAGACTTCTTATACGAATGAAATCAGAATTCTGCTCAAATTTTAAAGCTATCTCCCAGATAATACTTTTTGACTAAAGGATTATCGTATAGTTCTTCTGTCGTACCAGAAGCAAGAATTTGACCGTCTCGCAAAACATAAGCGCGGTCGGTAATAGCTAAAGTTTCACGAAAATTGTGATCGGTAATCAAAATTCCCATAGCGCGATCGCGCAATTTGGCAATAATTGTTTGCATTTCTGCTACGGCAATAGGATCGACTCCTGCAAATGGTTCGTCTAACAGTAAGTATTTTGGTCCGTCAATGCCAGCAGCTAAAGCTCTAGCTAGCTCGGTGCGCCTTCTTTCTCCCCCAGATACTTGAGAACCGAGAGTAGTGGCAATTTTTTCGAGGCGAAATTCTTTGAGAATCTGCTGGAGGCGAATTTCTCTAGCAGAATGAGGGATACCTGTTTGTTCCAATACCAATAAAATATTATCGCGAACGCTCAAATTGCGAAAAATGCTTGGTTGTTGGGTAAGATAACCAATACCCAACCGCGCTCTTTGATGCAGGGGAAGCTTGGTAATATTGCGATCTCCAAGTAAAACTTTACCTTCATTAGGAGCGACAGTTCCCGTAGCCACATAGAAAGTGGTAGTTTTACCAGCACCATTAGGACCTAATAAGCCAACTATTTCTCCTGGTAAAACGCGGAGATTGACACGGCTGACTATAGCTTTTTTTCCATAAGATTTATGGATATTTTTTAAAAATAAACTCACTTAATTATTAAGCTGTTCTTCGCTATTATCGGGAATTGGTTCGGTGACGATATATGTCGATTCTACCTGGCGATTGTCTTTAGGAGTAGCAATAAACTTACCTTCATCAACTAAATAGGTTAGAGTTTCGGCTCGCATACTGTTGCCCTGTTGCAAAACATATACATTGCCGGTCAGTACCAAACGCCGTTCGCGAGTAAAATATTGTGCTTGTGCTGCTGTTGCCTGAAGCTGTTTGACTGGATAGTCTATTTTGACATTACCCCTGGCCGTAATTACTCCAGTTTCGGAATTAGATTCTTGAACGTCAGAACGAAGGGTAATCGCTCCTCCCGAACTTGTATTCTGCGCCAACACACTAGCAGGAGTAAAAGCGATCGCGACTACTGTAATAATTTTTAATATTCTATTGCGAAAAGATCGCCAGCTTGCAGACATAATTCTTAATAATAAGACTTACCAATAGATTGGTGTGTGAGTTATTTGTCATTTTAAAAGCCCCTAACTAACGGGGCTAACTTTGCTAAAAACTTGTACCCCGTCGGTTTCGATGCTAGATAGCAGGTTTTAAAATATCGATAGCGTGAGTTATTTTTGTCTGACAAGTTATATACTTCACTTGCTCTTGACGAGTTATTTAGCGTTACGGTTCCCCTAATGCGGCTCATTTTATAGTTCTAACCCTGGGCGCGATCGGAGACTTTCAGAATGTAAGGAAGTTGACAACCATGAGTCAGATCTATTTCACGTTCGTTAGATGAGTGGAGTGTATTTGCAAGTTCCGCAGACGCTCGCTCGCTACTTTGCTGTTGTTTGGCTGCTAACTGGCAATAAAACTCTTCTGCTCGCTCTGGATCGAGTTGCTGTAGATTGTGCAACAGCTGAATACTCTGATGCAGCAATAACTCGACATCGATACCGTGATAGGAAGGTTGGTAATCGTACAATCGTCTAATACCTTCTCCTAACAGCATTACCGCACCCCGCCAGTTATAGTTACCGAGATGGTAACACGCTACAGCAATTTGTAAGACTCCCTGATAAAATCTCTTGTCTAATTCTGAAGCTTCGAGCCAAATAGCTTCGAGAGTATCGTGACAGGCATAAAATTGCCGTTGATTAAACTCTTCTATACCCTGCCAAAATGCTGGAGATGACATTTATTAAAATTCAATTAAGATTGCGTATTTTCGCGAACTTCTTTAATCATCTCTAGCTCGATTTCTTGTTTGTCGCCAGCAAATTCGTTGTCTGGAGTAATAAATAACATACAGTGACATTCTTTTCTTTCTCGCATTGGAACACAGGGACAGTTCCAGAAAGTATTCTTTACTTCGGCTTGTTTATCTTCATAGTGACGGCAAGGGCATAAAGGTGCTCCTAGTTCGTCTTTATGTCTTGCCAATCCTTCAATTACTACAGCAGTTACAGACAAGTCACTACAAAAATAGGTATCAGTACTTCTAGCATACTGTTGGGCAAACTTGGTCATTGACTGTAAAGTTTTGTCTGGATTTTTGGCGGGAGATTTGGCTGAACTCATAAAAAATATCGGGATTTTAAAGTAAAAAAAATTGATGTCTATCTACTGTATTGTAGAACAATCAGCTACTTGTTATGAATTGTTACTGTAGCACAAAGCTACGACGCAATCGTAGCATTCTAACCTTCATTTAATGTCTAGTTATCAAAATATTGGTTATAGTCGAATTAATTAAATTGTGAGATTATTTTAGCGATCTGGGCAAAATAATACCGACTATGTTTTTAGTTTGAGTAATTTCTTGTAAGCATAAGCGGAGTAATAGTGTAAAGCGAAACATTGAGTATGATTGCGAGTTGCAAACATGGTTATTCAATAATCTAGATTTGGTTTGCCAGCAACAATCTCTCGAATTTTGAAATCGCAATCCTATTTGACCATTGGTAGAATTTGTAGATCTGTTTTGTAGATCTTTGCCAGTATGTGGTGAAAACTCAACTTTTGGTAGTCTCACAGAGATTGTTCTCAAAAAGTTCGGAAATTTCGCAATACTAAATTTTCTAATAATTTATATAGACCTATGATGAACCTAACTAGCAACAATGGCGATCGCGAAGCGTATCCTTCGGGTAACCGCACTAGTCTACAGCAAGAAACTATAAAAATTGCGATTGTAGACGATCAAAAAATGATTCGCGAAGGTCTAAGAGCTTTGATTCAGACAGATAAAGACCTGGAAATAATCGATATGGCAAGTAATGGCAAAGAAGCCATTAAAAAATTAGAGAGCATTCGACCTGATGTCTTGCTAATGGACATGGAAATGCCAGGCATGAACGGAGTGGAAGCTACTAAAATAATCTGTCAAAAGTTCCCTCACGTCAAAGTACTAGTTTTAAGCACATTTGATAACCAGGAATATGTTTCTAGCTCTCTTAGTTGTGGCGCAATGGGTTATTTGCTTAAGGGAACCCCAGCTAAAGAACTCACCGACGCAATTAAGTCGGTGCATCGCGGCTACGCACAGATTGGACCTGGAGTTTATCGCAATTTGGCGATGTTACCCAAAAAAAACGGTACCGAATCAACTGCCGCTCAATCTTCTCTAGCGGCGCAAACCGCATCAGGCGATCGCCCAGCAACTAATACTTTTAGCCAGCTAGTCGGTACGAATAGCCAAGAAGATTCTTCCGCTCTTGCCAGACGTTCGGACTCGTTCGCCCCCGAAAAGTTCGAGCAGACAGTTATGCTGCGACAATCGCCTAAATGGTCGCGGGCTATTATTTGGGGTATTGTAGGTGTGACGGTATTTACGGTTTTCTGGGCGGCAGTCGCTAAAATCGAACAGGTAGTTCCTGCCCAGGGACAAATCAAACCCATTGGCAAACTCAAAGAAATTCAGGTACCTACCAATGGCGTGGTAGAAGAAGTAGCAGTAGAAGAAGGAGAAAGAGTACAAAAAGGCGATTTATTATTGGTTTTAGATTCGACTACTTCTCAGGCACAGTTAGACTCTTACCAACAAGTTCGTCAGTCACTCCAACAAGAAAACAAATTCTATCGGGCTTTAATGAACGGCGAAATACAGCCAGAGCGAGTTAGCGAAGCGGTTAACAAACTCAAACTTCCTAGTGAAATAACCTCTCTAACCCGCAATCGCGCCGAGTTGCAGGCTGAAAATCAGTTGCTTCGCGCTCAGTTAGGAGGGAATGGTAATAATCTTTCTGCCGAACAAAGAAGCCGACTGAGAATATCTGAAGCCGAACTAAATTCTCGGGTGGCTGCTGCGAGATTAGAAGTCGAACAGCTAGAAAGACAGCTAAATCAAAATCAACTACAGCTAGGTGATAATAGAGAAAAACTAGCTACAGCCAAACAGGTCTTGGCAGAAATCGATCGCCGCAATCAAGAAACAGTTGCTCAAGCCGAGGAAAGCTTGAAAATCGAACAAGAAACTCTAGATTCAATCGAGCCGTTGGTAAAAGAAGGTGCGCTATCTAAAATTCAGAGCGATAGACAGCGACAGGAGGTAAACGACCGCCGCGCTACCTTGATGCAGCAAAGAGCCGAAGGCACGATCGAGCGCGATCGCCAACAGCAAGAGGTAACAACTACCCAAGCAGAAATTCAGCGTTTGTTAGAAGAAGAACAAAGATTGCGCTTAGATATCAATCAGGCGCAAGCAGAACTTACTAATACGTCAGCCCTGTCAGAAAAAGAGATTCTCGATAGAATTGCCGAAAATCGCCAGCGTATTGCCGATATTGACAGTCAGTTAAATAAAAGTATTGTTGAGAATGACAAGCAAATTGCCGAACTTAACAGTCAAGTTAGCGGTGCCAAACAAACCCTAAAATATCAAAAAATAGTTTCTCCCGTCGATGGCGAAATCTTTGACCTGAGAGCCTATCCTGGCTATGTTCCTCCAGCAGGTCAAGCGGCAGAACCAGTTTTACAAATCGTTCCTGAAGACGAACTAGTAGCCGAAGTATTTATCAAACCAGAAGATATTGGGTTTGTACGCCAAGGAATGGCAACGGATGTTAGAATTTCTGCTTTTCCCTACAGTGAGTTTGGCGATGTAAAAGGGGAAGTAACGTTTATTAGTAAAGATTCTTTACCGCCAGAACCACCTTATGATTTTTTCCGCTATACCGCCAAAGTTAGTTTAGACCAACCATTCCTTACTATTAGAGGTGAAAAAGTACCTTTACAGTCTGGTATGGGCGTTCAGGCAAACATCAGAGTTAGAGAAAATCGCACGGTTTTGAGTTTGTTTAGCGAAAAATTCTTTACGGGACTAGATAAGTTTAAGGAAGTTAGATAAAAACAAGTAGAAAGTAGAAATCAGTTGAGTCTTATAGCTTTCTTCAGTCTTTCTAATTTCTCTAAGTACTCTAAAGCCGTTCGACAAAAAAAGGCGCGTAATGCGCCTGGGAGCTTGTTTGAAAGATAATTTAGCGTTCTATGAGGCAATTATGGCTAGAAACAGGAATATATTTCCTAACGCGATCGCGCTTCGCGTGCTGGCTTTGCCAATCGCCAAAACTTGCCGTTAAAATTTTTGCCGATGGTGTTTCGATATCTAATCGGCATTTTGTAGAAATATTGCTATGAGACAGGCGATTTCCTCGATGAGCTTGAGATTCAAAACTAGTTATATGCCGAAGATAGGGATAGGGGCGATTTGGCAAACGATGTTGATGAGTAATCTCAAATTCATCAATTTCTAAAGTAGGTGTTTTATCTGCCCCATCTATACAAAAATAGTGTATTTTCATTGACTGAAACCAGCTTTAATCTTTATGGTAGGGAATGCCACGATAGGTTAGCTGGTTTTTGTCATGGCGGTGACGGTGTTCTTCTCTAAAATGATGTACTTTCCAGGGTTTGCCGCGATACAAACCGCCGTCTTTGCCTTCGGTGACTTTCCAGTCTGTGGGCATTTTTTCATAGTTTTTGCCCATAAATTGTAATTTCATGCGATTGTTCCTCCAATTGCTTATTTTCTCAAGTAATCTTGAGATTTAGATTTGATTTAAGGCGATTGCTAATTGTTTCTCAAATCGGTGAGAAAAATATAATTCTCACCGCTCGTTTTTCCCTCATAAATCATAATCTATTTTTTCTGTAACGGTTGCTACAGTTTATTGATAAACTAAAAACTTAACTAAAACTTTATACTTACGAAATTACACGTAAAATTTGTTCTTTTGTAAGATGGCGATCGCTGCTACGAATCTTACACTTAATCGCTTGACTTTACTGCTTTATCTACCTGGTGCAATAGAAAGTCTCTATTCGTATTATTGCATAATACTATATTTGCTCGCTCGATTTTATCAGCTAGAGGAAACCGAGCGTCAATCCGTGCCAGAGCCTGTTCTCTAGACAGACCATCGCGTTGTTGTAAACGTTCGATTTGGATAGCGCGATCGCAATAAACTACCCAGATTTCAGTTACTAAATTGGTTAAATTAGCCTCAAACAATAAAGGAATGGCATAAACCAAAGTCTTATCATGTAAGTTTTGAGACTCACTGTTAAAGCGATCGCGCACAAAAGGATGAATTTGGCTTTCTAGCCAGCGTTTTTCGTCAGAGTTATTAAAAATAATCTCTCCTAAAGCCGAGCGATTTAAACTACCATCGGCTAACTTCAGGCGATCGCCATAGCGAATAAAAATAGCTGTCAAAATTGGCGAACCTATAGCTACTGCCTCTCTAGCATATAGGTCAGCATCTAATACGGGAAAATTGTACTTAGTAGCTAAATAATTAGTAACTGTAGTTTTCCCCGTAGCAATACCACCAGTTACTCCAATTATTCTTCTTGACAGATTCTTTATCATTAATTACGGTCGATTCAGATAAGCTAAGAGATAACCAGTGCAATACCAGTAAAACTGATGAATGCTCTTGAGTGTCCTAGGTGCAACGGTCTATTAAAAACAGTTATTTATCATAATGTAGAAGTAGACCGCTGCGCTCGATGTCATGGAATTTGGTTTGATTCTTTAGAAGCAGAAACCTTAAAAACGATTGCAGGTTCGGAGATATTGGATATTGGCAGTGTCAATTATAGCGCGCCGAACGATTTAACCAGTATCGATATTCGGTGTCCGCGATGCGAGGAAACTATGATTCAGATAGTAGATATAGATAAAGAGCGACTATGGTACGAAAAATGTCCCGATTGCCAGGGAATTTGGTTATATGCAGGAGAATTTACTCAGTTCAAACGCAATTTTCAGTCTAAGAGTATAAAAAATTTAGCGGCACGCCTGATAAATAAGCTATTGTTTTGGCGATCGCCATAATTTAATTAAAAAACTCAAGAGATAGTTATGGAGAGCGAAGCAAAACCCCTTTTTGCGCTTGTTCTAAACTTTAGATAGATTAATTATTACTTGTCAGCTAAAAAACCAAAAATGCGAATCGCGCCTTATGCGCTGTCGGAGTTTAAAGGACTTGCTTTGCCAACGCCAACGCCAATCGCCACATTTCAAACAGCAAGAGTATTTGGGAGCAAAAGATTATGAGTTTTCCCGATTTAGCAAATTTTTTACAGGAAAGAACTGCATTAAGTGGTCTATCGACAGAATTCTTAACAGAAATAGCAGAACTTTTAGAAACCAAAACTATAGCAGGCGATCGCACTATTATTAAGGAAAATGAAGCACCAGAAGGCTTGTATATTTTAGAAAGCGGTCATTTAGAAAGTAACAGTCAAATTCCGTCACGCAATCTGAGTTTTTTACCAGGCTCGGCTTTAAATTTATATGCCTTGTTGTTAGATAAGGATACTGAATATACAGCTAAAACTAAAGATGAATGTCAGCTATGGTTTGTAGCAGCAGATAAATTCAAAGAATTAGTTGCTCGCTATCCCGAAGTAACGCAAAACTTTTCTCAACAACTAGCTACAGAAGTCAAAGAATTATCCGAACAATTAGTTTTCGAGCAAGAACGCCAGCAAATTTTAAGACCTTATTTAGTCAGTCGTGCCAGACGAGGCATTATTGGTAGAAGTCGCTACGCCGTTCGCCTGCGATCGCAGATTAAAGAAGCTGCAACCAATCGAGATTCGGTTTTGATTTTTGGCGAACCAGGACTAGAAAAAGACAATATTGCAGCATTAATTCACTTTGGTTCTAGCGATCGCCGTCAGCCGATCGCTCAGTTAGACTGCGCTAAAATTCAAGCTAGCGGTGCGGATTTATTTGGCAGAAGCGGTGGTAAACCAGGACTTATTGAAGCCGTAGGCTCGGGGACTTTAGTACTGAATAATGTCGAACAGTTGCCTCCAGAATTATTGCCTGCGATTGCTAAATTACTAAAAACTAAAACATATACGCCAATCGATCGTTCGTCAGAGAAAACACCAGCCCCCAAACAATCTCAAGCTCGCATAATTTTGATTTCAGAAAAAAATATTTCTCAGATAAATTCTGAAGTAGATACTTCAATTAAAGTTCCACCACTAAGAGTTAGAAAAGCCGATTTAGACGAACAAATCAAATATTACGTCAACTTAATCGGTAAAGAAAAATCTTCTAAAAAACCATTACTGACATCAGAAGCATTGAGAAAACTACAGGCTTATGACTTTCCTAATAATTTAAGAGAGCTAGAAAGTACTGTAGAAAGAGCCTTAACCCAACTTCAGGAAAATGAAAATATTACTGAAGAAGTCGTCTGGCAATCTCAATCCAGGAAAAAACAAAATCGTCTTAATTTATTAGATAAATATCCCAAACTACGGCATTTTTTACGCAGTGATTGGTATCCCGATAGAATCAATTATTGGTTTACTGCTGCTTTTTTTGCCTTCATCGTTGCAGTTTTATTTCTCGCTCCTCAAAACCGACAACAAAACTTTGCCCTCAATATATTTTGGGCTTGGTGGTGGCCTTTGGTATTACTTGGTTTCCCTTTTTTAGGAAGAATCTGGTGTGCTTTTTGTCCGTTTATGATCTATGGCGAAATTACCCAAAAAATTTCCTTATATTTGTTTCCCCGCAAATTAAAAAAATGGCCCCGTCAAACTGCTGAAAAATGGGGTGGTTGGTTTTTATTTGGCTTGTTTGCTTTAATTTTATTGTGGGAAGAACTTTGGGATTTGCCAAACACCGCTTATTTGTCTGCCTGGCTGTTGCTAATTATTACCGCAGGAGCAATGATTTGTTCGGCTATTTTTGAACGTCGCTTGTGGTGTCGCTATTTGTGTCCGATTGGCGGTATGAACGGTATGTTTGCCAAGCTGTCGATGACCGAATTGAGAGCGCAACAGGGAACTTGCTCTGCTGAATGTACTACCTATCAATGTTACCGAGGAGGACCACAAAAAGGCGAAGGTATGGCAACGGGTGGATGTCCTCTTTATTCTCATCCAGCCCAGATGGAGGATAATCGAGACTGCGTATTATGTATGACTTGCCTCAAAGCCTGTCCCCATCGTTCGGTAGAATTTAATCTCCGCCCGCCTGGAATTGAGTTATGGACTAGCCATACCGCCCGTAGTTATGAAGTCGCCTTACTATTTTTGCTGTTGAACGCGGTGTTTTTACATCATTTACCAGAAATAGAAGCCAGACTAAATTTGAATTTGCATTTAGATCGATTTACCAATCATGGATTAATAGCGATTGTGGTACTGTTTCTGCCCGCGATTTTACCCTTGTTGGCTCAAGGTTTTATGAGGGAGATCGCCTTAGTTAATAATAACTTCAAAGCTTATTCTTTTATCGAGCTTGCTTATGGTTATTTACCTTTGGTATTAGCGGGTAATCTAGCTCACTATTTGCGTTTGGGTTTGAGTGAAGGAGGAAAAATTTTACCAGTTACGATGGCGACTTTTGGTTTGAATGGAGCCAATTTACCTATTTTAGTGGCGCATCCTGCCGTAATTGCTTTTTTACAGGGAACTAGTTTTATTTTTGGCGTACTCCTATCAATTTTGCTAACACAACAAATAGCTCGTCAACCGCTAAAGTTTTTATTACCACAGCATTTAACAAGTATAGTTTTGGCGATCGCCATGTGGCAAGTTATTGTAGGTTTTTAAGAAATCATTACTATAGATAATCAAAATCAGTTTCTTTCTTCTAAAATAAGCTTTAAGTTAAGTTTTAAGATTTTGTTCTTGCCACTGTAAACCAATTAGCATAGAGGTAAATAACATATAACCAGGTTCTTCCATTTGCGTAAAAATTAGACCGACAGCAAAAACAACCAGCATAAAAAATTTTGATAACTCGCCTACGCAAAGATGACGCCAAACAATAGAAGCTAAATATAAATACGAACCCAGCCCTGTAAAGCCTAAATCTCCCCAAATACCAGCCCAGCCAAAAAAAGGATGGTATAAGGTAGATTCTAAAGCAATCCAGTTACCGTAATAAGCTAACCAAGCATCATAACTGGCAGGATGAGTAGTTCCATGAAGGGGAATAAACAAGTTACTATAATCTTGAAGAAACCAACCCCCCATACGCCCAAATGTATGACCGGGACCAAGACCGAAAAGCCAGTTTAAAAGAGAGGTATAGTAAGAAGTAGCAATTCTAAAAGGTGCGGTTTTTATTTCTCTAGCTGCTCCACCAGGTCCCCATTCCTGCAATTTATCTATTCCATTTTTAAAAGCAGAAAAAGCTTCTAAGTTGTTTGCACACCAAATAAAAACAGAGAAGCCTATAATTACAGCTATCACATACAATAAAGTTTTACCTAAATCTTTAGTATTAGCGAGGGCTAATATTGCAAATGCCAATCCACTAGCAATTATTATTTGTTTGGAGTCAGAAATAATAAGTTGTAAAAAAGCTGCTCCCAACCAAGCAAATCTAAACCAAATATTAGTTGTTCTAGCTGAAAAAAAGTAATACAAACCAAATTTTAGAGAGACTGTAGCCGAAACATAATTACCTGCACCCGAAACAAAAAAAACTCCCTGTGCCCCATCTGTTCCGTCAAATCCTTCTGCATTAAGTTTGCCGCTATCTATAAGTGGTTTTTGGATAAAGGCTAGCAGCAAGTTAATTGAAGCACAAATAAGCAAAAACTTTTTAAAAAACTTGAGTTTGGCAGCTGAAATAGGTATACAAACTATTGCCAGTAAAAGCATAAAAGGCTCTGCCAATAGAAGATAGTCTATAATGGCATTAATCGCACCTGCTTGATTTACCAATGCGCTAGCAAACATTGCGAAAAGAAAGACAAATAAACCAGTTAAAAGTTTATAAGAAATAGCAATTTGCTTTATTGAATTAGTTTTAGTTTGAGTAATTGCTACCAACAAAGCAAAAGGAACACTAATAAAATGAGCAAAATTAATCAATGAGGGGAATCCCACTGCTGCGAGAATACGAGGAAAAAATGAAGTAGCAAAAGCAAACAAAATGAGGTTTGTGCTTGTAATAAAACCTTTTTGCTTTGTTTTTTGGTTTTTAGTAATGCTTTTATTATTCAATGAATTAATCAGCCTCAAGTGTCGAGCGGTAAAGATCCATAATTACTAAACCTGGAATAACAACTTTCTCCTGTCGGTCATTTTGAATTTCCAAAGCTTGAAAATTTCTTGCTTTGCCAGGTGCCCAGGCATATTGAAGATATGAAGCCGATGTTGAAGCATTCTTAGTAATCAAGTATGGTACTTCTGGCTTATACTCATCGGGACTGTAGTGATCGCGAAAAAAACCACCCAATAGCTCGGTTTGACCGCCGTTTTGTGTCAAAACGTTAATTGCAGGAGCTTCGGTTTTGGTTCCCAATACCCACATCTTGGCACCATTGTTAACTGCATACGTCAGTTCGGGATCTGATTCTCCTAGAGTAAAAGGATTGTTCTCTGGATTCCACTGTCTCAACCAAATAGAACCATTCCCCTTGAGACGCAATTCTCCCAGCCATTCATCCATATAAATTTCTCCCGACCAGCTACGGTTGGTAGTAACCTTACTTTTAACTGCGGGACTTCCAGAATATTTTAGATATACAGGGCGATCGCTAGCAACTTCAAAAGCAATAGCAGTATGAGGCCATGCTGCTATATCGAGTGTTTCTATACTAATTGGTTTAGAAGTATTTCCAACTAGACGTAACATTGGGCGATCGACAAATATCTCTGTTCCTGAAATACCACTATGTTGACCGATAATTCGTCTTACGCGAGAAGGGACTTCGATTGTATCTGTTATATTGTAAGTCTTATTCCCAGGAAAAAATATGGTTCTCGCTCCTGAATTCATTGCCGCTTGTACTGCTGCGGTATCATCTTCTCGTGAATCATCAGGGACTATCCACTTCTCAATGGGTTCTATATACGGAACTGGAGAATTTTTAATAGCAAGTTTTAAATGACCTTGTCTCTTAGGAGCAATGATTGTCGAAGTGGAAGAATTACTATATTTTTCGTCTACTTGTTTTTCAGCTATTAATTGACCTTGATCCTTTAACACAGAGGTGTAAGTACCTTCAACACGAACTCCTCGCAGGTAATAGTGTCCTTCATTCTCAATAGCTGCCAAGTTACTAGTAGCTTCTCTTGGAAGTCCAAACAAACTGGCGTTTACTAAAACCAAATGAGAATGAACATGGGAGCTATTATGTACCGTTGGTACTTTATTTTCGCTTTTCAAACCCTCAATAGAAACAGGCATATTGTTTTCAAAACCAATCGCATTTTGCTTTTTTAAAAAAATACCTTGAAATACGGCATTTGAGGGACTAGCTGGAGTTTTGATACCAATATCAAAGCCTTCGATTGTCACATTTTTTATTAGTCCAGGTCCAAATTCTGTTTCTGAGAGATCTAAACCAATCGCACCAGAAAAATCTTCAGATCTAACAGTGACATTTTCAATTGCTCCAGTATTATGAGTATTATATTGAATACCAATCGCTTTTTGATTGCCTTTACCAGTATTTATAGTTAAATCTTTAATATAAACTCCAAAGGTTTGATTGTTGTTATAAATACTGTGAAACACAGGTTTAAGCATTTGAGTAAACTCAAGACTGTCATCTTTTAGTCGAATGATTGTTTGACTTTCGTTGCTTCCTCGAATATTTTTAAATCGACCCAATTGAATCGTGTTATTTACTAAATAAGTTCCTTTCGGAAAAAAAACTGTTTGAAAATTGCGAGTAGTAGCATTAAGAGCTTTTTGAATAGCTATAGTATCGTCAGTCGTACCATCGCCTTCTGCACCAAAATTTTTGACATTTAACTGGTCGCCACTAGCAGGAAATTCGATTTCTGTATTGGCTAAAACAGAGATTGTCGAATTAAAATTTATTGGAAACCTAAAAACAAATAGATTTAATAGAAATATCAACAAAAATCCTATGATAAAAAAAAATAATTTCTTATTTATAGTCATACTTTTAAAAACCGCTATTTTTTATAAAAATTTAATTTATACTACAAAATTAAAACTCGTTTTAGATAAGGAACGGTTTTGATTATAAAACTTAGAAACCAAGATAACAAAAATATTAGCAAAAAATAGATTGCTACAAACAAGCTCGAATTTTGAAAGTATAAAAATATAAAATCTAACATAAAACCGTGAATCAAATAAATTCCTAAAGAATAATCCGATATTACTTTAATAATTTGTGGAGTTTTACTTGGTTTATAATTTAATTTTAAAAACCCATAAACCAAACTCATAGCCAAAAAAACTATTGATAATCTTCCATACGGAGAATAGTGAAAAGACAAGAAAAAATCATTTTCAGTTATAATAAAAATTCCTTCGATAACAGAGAAAAAAATATATAGTAGAAAAAAACACAATATTTTATTAAAATAATTACATCCAAATTTATAATCCCAATAAAGAGTTTTTACCAAAGGTATATATATTAAAAAAGGAAGCAAACTTTCTCTCAATATTTGAAAACGATCGGGAAAAAAGGGAGTTGACATATTTACTATAATTCCAATAAACAAAAAAAATAAAGCTTTTTTATAAGAATTAATATAAGGTTTGACTAAAAAATAGATCCAAATTAATGCTATTAAAAAAACTAAAAAATAGATTCCATGAACTTTTAAAGGCCAGTTAAGTCCGTTTACTAAAAAACCATATAAACCATAGTTGACTTGTGAAATATTAACTTTGTCAGGCAAGATAAAAAAAAATTTTTGAACAGTATACAAACATAAAGGTATTAACCAGCCCCAGAGAAAATAAATTTTTCCTATTCTCAGACTTTTATTAAATACATATTTATAGCCAAATCCTTTGAGTTCGGTCAAAAAAAGAGATATAATAATGAATATTGGTACGGCAGAAGCAAATAAAAATACATGCATTACTTTGCCAAGAATAAAATTCATTGGTATTGGAGAGCAGTGAAAAGCGACTACAAAAATGCAAGCAATCGACCTAAGATAGTCAAATCCGTAAATTTTGCTCTCGACTTTCATTTTTGTTTTTGATATTTTTATATCTGACATACATTTATTAAAATTAAAAAAGCTTGTTTCGTTTTTGTATAGCTTCTATTTATTTTAGCTAAGACATAATTTTTTAATTTCATCAAGCCAAATTTGGTATGCTGCATTTGAAAAATGTACTCCATCAATAGTAAATTTTTCTAGAAGATAACCTGATGGGGCGATATACTGATTGAGATCGATAATATGTATATTTTTTATTTTAGCTAAACGCTTAATACCATAATTAATTTGATTTATTTTTTTATTTATAGTGTTATCTTGTTGCAATGGTACTAAAGTAATAATAGGAATAGTTTTTCGGTCAAACTTTTTTAACAAAGCTTTATAGTTTTGAATAGTTTGATCGACTTTAATTTCATTTGAAATGCTATCGTTAGTGCCAGCCATAATAAAGACATAATTAGGTGAATATCCTAATGCTTGTTCTACTAATAATGTAATTTGGTTTGTGGTGTAGTTATTGACTGCAATATTTTTAGAAATAAAAGGATTTCCTTCTAGTTTTAAACTCCAGTTTCCCCCATTTTTTGTGATACTGTCACCTACGAAAACATATTTTAAAGTAAATATTTTTGAAGAACTATCGGTAATTTTTTCAAAATATGCAAATCTAAAATTTTCACTTAAAATAAATACTACTAATATAGGTAAAGAAAAGATTAAATATATGAATGTTATTAAAATCAATACCCTTCTAAGCATTTTCGGTTTATTTATTATAAAAATAATATATTATATTTTTGTGCCTAAAATTTGCGAATAAAATTGCAGGCATTGATGAGCTATGGTAGATTTAGAAAATTCAAATCCACTATACTTATCGTTTGGTTGCTTTAAAGCTCGAACAATCGCAGAAGACAAATTATTTGAACTATCTGTTTTATTTTCCTCTAAATCAAAAAAATTACATTTTGTGTCGCATATTTCGCGAAATATAGGTATATTTGAACAAACGACTTTACAGGAGAAATATAATGCTTCAGCTAGAGGCAAGCAAAATCCCTCGGTTGATGAAGAAATTACAAAAACTTCACAATTTTGATAAAGCCAGCAGAGTTGTGCATCGTCAATTGATGAAAGTAAAATTACTTTTTTGGCAATAGATAATTGAGCGATTAGCTCCTTAAATTTGTTTGTTTCCGGTCCAAAACTGCCAACTATTACTAACTTAGTTGAATTTAATATTTTTTGTTCGTTAATTAATACTGAATACGTCCGAATCAACAAATCTATATTTTTGTTTCGGCGATGTTGACCAACACATAATATAAATTGGTCAGATTTTTCAAGGTCAATATTTTTGGGAATACTTGGTGTGACTTTACTAAAATCAACGTAGTTGTAAATTACAGTAGTTGTTTTTTCTGAACTGCGATCTGGAAAATATCGATATAAATTCTTTAATGTAATTTGCGAAACGCAACTTAAACCATCACTATTTTTAATACATTGTTTTAAAAACGAACGATTAAGCAATACCTTAGGATAGCCAAAATTTTCAGGACATTCATAAGGATAAAAATCATGAATAGTACTAACAACAGGAGCATAAAATAAAGATCTAAAAAAAGGAATTGGAAATGACAAATGAATGATATCTGGATTAATTTTATTGGTTAACTTAGATAATCCCCATAAAAACCAAATATTTCTTGTTACAGAATTATTTTTAATAGTAATGGGAATTAAATTTATTTTTGGAGAATCTAGTACAAAAGCTGTTTTAAAATAATCTAGTTGCCATACTCCTATTACTAAAGTTATTTTATCTACTTGACTGGTAATTGCAAGACATTTTGCTAAATTGACAGCGTGTCTGCAAACTCCTGTTGGTTTAGTTGGTCTATGTAAAGCAGCAATTAGAATGTGCATTTAATAACTTCTTGATAAGTCTGAAATAATTGTTTGCCTTTAGCTTCCCAGCTATATAATTCTATGACCCGTTGCTGACTCAATCGCCCCATTTTTATAAGTAAGTTATGGTCATTTGCTAATATGCTCATTTTTGCAGCCATACTGGTAATAACTTGTTCTGGATTGCGAGCAGGAATTTTGAATCCAGTTTCTAAGGTAACTTGCTGTGCTGGTCCTCCTAAATCCAGACAAATAACTGGTCTTCCAGCTGCCATTGCTTCTAAACAAACACCTGCTCCTGAGTCATGAAGACTAGGGTGAATCAAAATAGAGCATCGTTCTAACTTATACAGTACTTCATCACGATCTAATAATCCCCAGAACTTAATACGCTTGCTAATTTCCAAATCTAAAGTTAGTTGTTGAAGTTTTGCGGTTTCTGGTCCATCGCCCAAAATCCAGTATTCGCTATCTAGCAAATTAGCTTTAGCAAAAGCTTTTAATCCCAGATGAATGCCTTTCCAGTGAAGCAAACGTGCAATACTGACAAACCTAACTGGTTTTCTGTTAGGTAGTGGATATTGAGCGAGTCGTTCAATTTCTGTTTGAGACAGACCAATAGCAGGAAAAATTTTGACTGATTTGGCTCCCATCTGGGAAACTCTTTTAGCGGTTTCTTCTGTGACAGCATATGCAACTGCACTTTGTTTGGCAGTTGCCTGAGTAAAAGGATCTTTTTGACCGATCCAACGAGTTAGAGAGCGAAAAGTTTCGTAAACTTTATTTTGAAGGCTGAAATCTTGCCAAAAAGCTATAGGATAAGTTTCCCCACCTCCCACTGGTCCCCAAATAAATGGTACTGGTAGCAGGGAAAGAAAACTAGGACTAGAATATTTAACAAAGGTTACATGATGTATTATATTAAAGCCAATTTCTCGATGAAGACGACGAGCTACAAAGTAGGCTTGAATTTGCCAAAGATAGTAATGAATTTGCATAGCACCCGCCTGCCCCCAGCGCAAACTATCTTGCCAGAAAGGTAGAGTAAAATAAACAAATTTTAGATTCGGAATGGAGTGTCGAGCTAATTCAGCTTCAATTGCTGCTTTACTTTCATCTGGACGAGTTAGCACCCAAACCTGATGATACTTTGCAACTTGACAAACAATATTCCAGCCTACTCCACGTTCAGAGCCTTGATTGGGTTCGCAAGAGTAAGCAGATATAAGAATTTTCATCTCAGACATCACTTCAAGTTCAAATGGTAATTATTTGCTACAGCAGTTTATGCTGCTGCAATTTTTGAAAAATTTGGTTTTAGGTATTTTGTTCATTAATAATTGCTCTAATTGATAACTTAAGAATTTAAACTCTAAATATTATTTAATTTCACTTAAGTTTTCATAAATAGAAGTCATTTTTTTAGCTGTATTTAACCAAGTAAATAAACTAGCTCTAATTAAGCCTGAATCGATTAAACTTTGACGGTATAATAAATCGTATTTCAAGAAACAAATCGATTCGACAATTGCGTTAACATCTAAAGGACTTAGCAAAATAGCCGCATTAGCACCAACTTCTGGTAAAGAAGAAACGTTAGAAGTAATTACAGGAGTTCCACAAGCCATTGCTTCAAGGATTGTCAGACCAAAACCTTCATAGAGAGAAGGAGCTAGTAGTGTGTCGGCAGCATTGTATAATGCTATTAGCATTTTTTTATCTGGTTGTCCTAAAAAGTTTATTTGAGATTCGAGATGATGCTCGCAAATGTATTTTTTTTGTTCTACCGTAAAGTCACTGCCAACCTTCCATAAGCGAGCCAAAATGTCTCGCTCTCTCAATGTTTCCAAAACTTTTAAAATAGTCAAAATATTTTTGCGCTGATGAGTAGAACCTACATTCAGCAAACAAATTTCTTTTGGAGAATTAGAATATTGCTGTCGAAGTCGTTCGATGCTATCGCCAGATAAAACTCTAAATTGTGGATCTACTCCATTAGAAACTACAGTAATTTTTTGCGATTCTATATTTAACATTTTACTGACATCTTTAGCTGTATTTTCTGAAACAGCAATGATTCGATTTGCTACTTTCATTCCTCCTACTGAGTAACGCCAACTTGCCATGCTCAATGCTGGTAAACGAGATTGATCTTTAAGAATTTCAGGATATACAAACTGAACCAAATCGTGACAAGTAATTAATATTGGTTTTCCTGACTTTTTGAGCCAGTAAGCAATATGACCATCAGTGTGATCGATAATATGAAATAGATCGACATTCTGTTGGCAAACAACTTGAGGATAACGCCAAAAACGTTCGTAATATTTTTTTACGGGATTGCCAGAATGCCAAGAATTTTCTATTTTGTTACTCCAAGATTGAGGCGCAATTTCGATAAACTCCCAATTAGAGCGAATTTTTTTCAATTGTGATATCAAGTTGTCGGCATAAACATCCATACTTATGGCATTGCCTCTTTCTCTACGAACAAGCGCTATTCGCATTATAAAATTTTTAAAATTAAATATTTTATTATTTTGTTTACATATTTTTTTTCAAGCTAATAAAGTAAATTATTACTCTTCACTTGTTTGTCGGTTATTTAAAGTTTAGCATTTACAACATCTACTGCTTGAATAAAAGATTCGGTTGCATCTGTTGGAGTATGACTAACCATTATCTGTCGAGATTTTTGTCCCATAATTTTAATAAGATTAGGATTTTCTAAAAACTGAATCATGTATTTCACCAACTGCTGTGGTTGTTCTGGATTGAAAACAAAACCATTTTCACCTTCTACAATCATTTCTACAGCTTTTGCTCCTAGAGAACAGATAACGGGTTTACCGAAAGCCATTGATTCAGTAAGTACCATACCCCAAATATCTTCATAAGTTGGAAAAACAAAAATATCAGCCTGTTGGAAATAAACACCTAAATATTTGTATTCGACTTGACCAATCCATTTAACTTGTTGTTCTAAACCATTAGTAGAAACAAAAGATTCTAGCTCTTGACGTTGTTCTCCATCACCAACAATAAGAAGCGAATAGTCTCGATAATTTAACCTGTTCAAAGACAAACAAGCTTCTAAAAGTGTTTTTAAGTTTTTTCTGGGAACTATTTGTCCGACATAGAGAAAAATAGGACGCTTCAGCAAAGAATTTAGTCGTGGTTTTTCCTGTTCCGTATATTGGGTTAAAGCTTTGATACTTGGTACTAGAAAAGGACGAGAAAAAACTTGCTTTTTTTTAGCTTTTAATACTTCTAAAAAATACTTTTGTGCTGATTTTCCATTGACTACAAAAGCATCTGCTAATTTTACCATGAATCGACGAGAGAACAAACGTAGGAAAGAATCACGATAGTCGATACCAGGTGAACCTCCTTCATAAATAATGATGACTTTCCAACTAAAGAAAAATTTCAAAACGATCGCTATTGCCGTCCAAATAGAAAAAGCATTGGCAAAAATTATTTGAGGTCGGAATTTTATTAAATGCCAAATAATTTCAGGAGAAGCTAAAGAAAAACCTATATTATATCCTTGACTAGTTTTGTTAATTTCAATAAATTTAGTTGTCCCAACCTCTTTAACAACAAAAGTATTTTCAAATCCTGCTGCATAACCAGGCCATTGCCCAGTATATACAATTGTTTTGGGCAACTCTCGGACAAATTCAGCAATGATGTGTTGAAACGAAATTCCTCCAGTTCCCATTGCAGGAAGTAACCATGCAATGCGTTTATTAACTATATGCGCGATTGACACTTGGTCACCTCCAAAACTTGTTTATGAAAAATGTTAGTCAGTCTTTTAACAAATAAAGCTAATAAAAATGAAATACTGACACAAATTATATATAGTGTAATATTTATGATAGTAAGTACCATTGTTGAACCGAAAGAATTGATAAATTGATGCAAAATATCAAAAACCATTGAATGAGCTAAATAAATTTCAAGACTATATTTACCACAAAATGATAGACAATTTTTCAAAGCGACAAAATTTTCATCAATCCATTTACATAAAGATGATAAAACTAAACATAGAGGAAAAGTAAAAAACATCAATGGATACCAAAAAAAACCATATCGCTCATTAATATTTTTTTGTACACAAAAATTAACCAAAAATAAAAACAAAAACCCAAAAAAGCAAATTAAAATTATTGTAAATGAATTTAATTTTAGGTATTTTAAACTACATTTTTTACGATGGAACAAAATTCCGATTATTACACCTAGAATAAAATCAGGTAAGCGAGTGAAAAAAATTAGTAATTGATATTTGTTTGTTATGATGGCAATTAAACAGAGCAACAATGGTAAACTTGTTGAAACAAGCAATATACTCCAAAAATTGACAATAAATTTTTTTTCAACAAGTTTTGTATTTAATAAATAAATAATTATAGGAAATAAAAAATAACATATAATAATTGAAGGTATAAACCAGTAATTGTAACTGCGCGAACTAAGGAAACCAATTCCTAATAAATCTGCTGTAAATCCTTTTAGCTTGAAGTCATTAAAATATGTAAGATGAACGAGTGCATGAATAAATAAAATAATCCAATACGCTGGTAAAATTCTAACAAGTCTTTTTTTGTAAAATTCTAAAATTTTAGGCTTTCTTTGAAACCATCCAAAAGCCAATCCAAAACCTGACAAAAGAAAAAATATATCTACTCCACTATAACCAATTGTTTTTAAATAATTGAACAAAAATAGTGGGAATATATTACCAAAATCCAGGTATTTTAAGTGATATAAAATAATCCATAGGATAGAAATACCCATGATTTCTGTTCGATAACGGCTAATGAAAGCTATTTGCATGCGGTTTTTTTACTTTAATTATTTAGTTTACTATTGCGATAATCACTCATTAGTTTAAATATCTAACATAAATATTTTAAAATTCAGCTACTTATAAAATTTTTTTTTGCTCTAGCGCTCGTTTAAAAAAATTGTCGTATCGCTCTATAAAAATTTGATTTTGACGAAAGTACTTAAATTGTCGTAAATGTGCAGAAAGCCAGTTAATCAGCTCAATTTTTTTTCGGTTTCATCCATAGCCAAGACATTCCATCGGTACGTAGTTCGCTCACAGTCCATTTGACTAAATAACGTTTTGGAAATCGTTCTGTTACAAAATTTCGGTAAGGAAGATCTTTGATAGAATGGTCATCTTTGAAATTAAATTTCTCAATTTCATGTGTTTTTTGAAAGCGAGACTCAAGCATTTTGGTGGTTCCTGGCTGCATTAATTCATGAAGCTCTATTAATATATAAGAGTATATAAGCTGTGGTATTCGTTCTATTTGTAAAAGCTCGGTTTCGTATCCTTCAACATCACAAATTACTACTGTTTTTGCTTGAGCAGGTAATATTGACATAAGATTAGAAAGATTAGATGTTTCGCATTTACCGTTTATGAATATACGGTCTTCAACTTTGTTCAAATTTGCCATTTCAGCAAGTAGAACACGTCCTTTATTTTCCATTTCAAACGCATAAACTTTACAATTATTTATACGTAAGGCAAGCCCAATTGCATAATAGCCCTCAGCAGCTCCTATATCGATAATATAGTCGAAGTCTGCCTCAATAATTTCTTCTATTACATGGTTCAATTCGCGCTCATAAATACCGAGAAGTTTGGGGCTAAAAGCACTTCCTACAGCATGTTTGACATACGTCATTCCTTTAAATGGCCCAGCAATTACTTTGTTTTGGGTTTGTTTTTGAACAAATTTCCCCAAAAAACTAGATAACTGAGATTTTATCGATTCGCGTATAATATTCATTTTTGCTACATAATCATTGTTTAATTAACACAAATGTACAAATTGCGTTTATATTTATCAATTTATCTTTGGTAAGGTAATAACCACTGAATTCCAGGAAAAAAAAGAACATATTCTAAAAAACTTTGAGCAAGGTTTGGATTTGAATTGTGCTTGTTTAAGTATTGATATAGCCACTGGTATTTATTATTCTTTTTGTTAAAGTTTTTTAGTCTTTTTAAAGTTTTGACCCAAGTTCGTTCTCTATACCATTCCTTTCTAGCTCGAAAAAGATGATCGTGAATACAAACAATTTCATCAAAACTATTTAATCTATTCGCTTTTGAAATAAGGTTATGAGAGTGAATTGGATAGTTATAGCTATTAGAAAAACACCATATACGATCTGTTTTAGCGCAAATGGTTGCTGACAAGGCTGACTGTTCGTAGTAGAAGTTTTTCTTGTCGATCTCTGAACCTTCTTCAAGAAGTTTGAGAAAAGTTTTTTCCCAAGCAGAAAAAATTCCAACACTTCTTCTAACAGCAACTACTCCAGAATTCCAAAAAGCTTTGATTTTCTTGCGATCGACTGTAGTAGTAATAAAAGTTTCTTTGTTTTTAACTCCTGCTAGTCTATAGAGATGTTGCCAATATTCATCGTTAGGATCGTCTTTGCCTTCAGAACCAATCATCTTTTCATGTTCTGGGCGAATTCCTACATCATATTCCGCAGGAAGCAAAAATTCCTTTGGTTCGCTAAAAAATACTAAGTCGCTATCTAAAAAGACAATTACTTCGGCATCAATGTTTTGTTCGGCATAAGCACAGAGCAAAGGTTTATTTGCTAATGGATAATTAGGATACTTGTAATTGAGGACGACTTTTTTATGTTTCACTCCAAAAGTCTTTAGAGCTTTTAAAGTTTCGGTAGATACATCGTTGTTATCTCTAACTTGAAAACTATAAATAGGTAGTTTGTTTAAATTGCCAGCAAAACGACGAAAACTCTCAACCATCAACAATGATTCTCTTTCTAGTTGTCCGCCTTCCGTGCACATTATTAAAACGATTGGTAGTGTCATTTATTTACTCGCAAAAAATAACAGCAAGACTTAGCGTATTACACACTAATCTACATTTGTTCAAACTTAAGATTTTCAAAAATAATATTGGTATAATTTTCTGCTGAATTCATCTTGGCAAAAGCTTGCATTTTAGAGCTATCGCCAATTTGTTGAGGCAGCTTTTTCAGACATTTGGTTAATCCTTTAACAATTTCGTCAGAGACAGTAGAATCGATACTCAAACCAAGTTCGTATCTTCTTACCATTTCTCCCATCAGCCCATAGTTGGAACTTAGAACGGGTTTACCAGCAGCAGCAGCGAGCAATAAAATACCACTCATGCCTACGTGTCTTTGATAGGGAGCTAGAATTACATCGGCAATTTGAAAATAAGCAGAAACTTCCTCTGCGGGGACAAACTCGTAGTGTTCGATAACTTGAATGGATTTGACTTTACAAACTATTTCTAGCTTTAACTTAATTTCGGCACGCTCGGTGGCATTAGTTCCTCCAACTAAAAGCAGACATAATTTTTGACACAAATCTTCGGGTAACTGAGCAATAGCATCTAATAATTGATAGATTCCTTTACGACTATCTAAAGCTCCAAATAACAGAAAAACTTTTCTATCTGGCTCTATCGCTAAACTTTTTTTTAAATAACTGGCCAAATCAAAACTATTTAAATTATCAATTTCCACGGGATCTGGTAAATAAACAATGTTTGTTTGAGTAGAAAAGTGTTGTAAATGTTTAACTGCAAAAGGATCGAGGCAAAAAATATTTTTTAATTGTGGGTGTTGGAGAATTAGAGACAAAGTAATTCTTTCTCTAGTCTCTTGTAATTTAACTTTCCAAGAACTCTTGTAGCCAGGAAACTGACTATAGTGAAAGGTAGGACGAAAATATATTCCTGAAAAAGGACAGGGAGACAATTTTCCTGCTGCTAACGGTATCTCACAGGTATCCAAATACATAATTAAGCTGTGAGTTGTTTGAAGTAGTTTGGCATAATGACAAAATAAATCCCATTCTTTAAAGTTGCGAATTAGCCTATTCAAACCAGATTTTCTTGAATTTAAAGCGTTTGCTTCAGTTTCGGTTATAGTTATCAAACTAATTTTAGGATGCTTGTATATTGAGATAGTTTTTACTACTTCTTGATGAATTTCTAAAAACTTCGGTAAAACAACAAGGTCTAAACTGCCAAGCGAGTCATACTGGCACCAATAATCAATTAAATGTTTGATATAATTACCGTGATGACCTCCTATTGCCAGGTCGAAAAGCATTAATTTTCGCTCGCTACCATTAGCTATGTTGTTATTAATTTCCATTTTCTAAGCTAATTGAGCACTTGGGTAATATTTGTGTTTTATGCTTTAAATATTTAAGCATATTTATTTATTTTTAGATAGTATTTCATCATACAAAGACAGATATCGGTCGGCTTGTGTCGACCAAGGAAACGCTCGTTCTGCTTTTTGACGGGCGCGAGTGCATAGTTGTAAATAACGCTGAGAATCTTCTAATATCCAGGTAATTCCTCTGGCTAAATCTTGAATTTCAAAAGGGACTGCTAGATAACCGTCCTGTTGGTGTTTGACAATATCTAATATCCCCGTAGTATTAAAAGCAACTACTGGACTACCACAGGCAAGAGATTCAGAAGCAATTTGTCCGAATGCTTCTTGTGTGGAAGGAATAACCGTAACATCTACGGCAGAATAAGCAACAGCTAGAGAGAGATCGTCATAAAATTGTCCGAGACAATGAACTTTAAATCCTAGATTAGAAAAGTGGTTAATATTAGCTGAGCCTACTACAACTAGCTCGATTTTATCTTGCCAGACAGATTGACTGAGAGACTGCAAAGCTGCTTCGAGAAGAGGAAATCCTTTTCTTAAATCGCTAGTTCCAGTTACCGCACTAAACAAGACTAACTTTTTGTCTAAAGGTAAATGCAAAATCGTCCTTGCTATAGACTTGTCAATTGGCTGATACTTCTTAAGATCTAGTCCATGAGGAATTACTGTTACTGGTTTATTTTTAAATAAAGAACTATTACGCGCGCATTCACCTAACCACTGACTGGGACTGACGATAGTTAGATTTAACTTATACCAAGCTTTCTCTTTGCGTAGTTTGGTCCAAAAAGATAAATCTTGCTTTTGGTTACTTTTTAAATGAGGACAGCTACCACAAGTATGTTGGTAGTTGTCACAATCTCCCGCATAATGACATCCACCTGTAAATGCCCACATATCGTGTAACGTCCAGACTATGGGTTTATTAAATTTTGCCAAAGTTTCTATTTGCAAAAAGCCATTGCAAACCCAATGTAAATTAATAATGTCTGGATTAATTGATTTAACTTTTTTAGATAGTATATCGGGAAACCACTGCACAGAAAACATAGCCCGATCGCGTTGTGGATAAAAACGGAGCGGCCAACTAGTAGTTGGAGGACCTAATTTTGTCAAAAGGCTTTTTTCGGCAATTACTTCTCGATCGGAACTAAATTTTGCTCTTACCAACATTTGAGAATCGCTTTTTTTAGACAATAAAGCCTGATGCAGTCGATAACTAGCGCGAGCAGCACCGCCTTCAATATCTGAAGTACTGAGATGCAAAATTTTCATAAATCAATAACTATATAATAATTGAGATAGCTTCTTAGATCGCATCAGTAAATTGGTAACTATCCAGCTAATTGTGAAAATTAAGATAGAAACAATCAACAGAGTTAATGTATTTATTTGCGCTCCGTAATTAGGAAAAAATCTAACAGCAATTGACTGAAATGTCTCTACGAAAAACAAATGAATAAAATAAATTCCAAAAGAACACTTTCCTAAACTAGCAAGCAAGTAACTTTCTTGTAAAACTCGAGAAACTGCGATCGCAGCCAATAAAGCCGTGTAGCCTCGAAAAAGTTCCTCAAGAGCAGAAGGCAGCAAAAATTGACCAAAAGCATTACAAGTAATAAATGCTATCAACCAAATAGCAAAACTTTGCTCTATAAGTTTGTTGCTAAACTTTTGATTATCTGGATGGTTTATAAGAGCAGCAACCGTCGCATATGGTAAACAGCGAATCATAAAAGCTATTGCGACAAAAAATACTCTAATGATTGGAGATAAACTTTCCGAAGGTAAAATATATTTCAACCAATACTTGAAGGCAATATTTTCTCCGTTTATAAAAGCATTATTAGATGACAAAACTACCTGATATAGTATCAGACTAGCTAAAGATAACCAAACTATTGTTTTTGTAGAAGTTTTGTTACGAATGAAGTATTCTATTAATTTGAGAGTAAATGTTCCTGTTGCAAGTAAAGGTAAAAAATACAAATGAAAAGCCGCTCCCCCGAAAAAAAACAATCCTACGGGATCGCTAAATAAATTTATAATTCTGTCAGATTCTCCTGCAGCAAAATATTTAGCAGTTTTATAAACTAGATAAAAAATTGACCAACAAATATAAGGGATTAAAAGACGATAGAGCCGTGAACTAAATTTATATTTATTGTTAAAGTAATAAAGCTTTCTAGTTGATAAATAGAAAGCAGTAGCCAAAAAAAAAGGAACTGCAAAAAAAGAAAATTTGACTACCCATGACCAAGCAGTAGGTAAAATATCAACTCCTTCATCAGTATGTAAAATAATTACTGCAAAAACTGCTAACCCTCGAAATAAATCTATCCCTAAGAGTTTCTTGAATTTATTCATTTTTTTATTTGTAGTTTTTATTTAGAGTGTGGTTACTTTAAATAATTATTTAAAATCAACCAATCAATAGAATGACGACAACCATTTTGAAAAGAAACAGTTGGTTTATAACCTAAAATTTTTTCTGCTTTTTTCCAAGGAAGTTTGTACTGAGACTGTTGTAATAATGCCATTTCTTTTGTCACAACAGTTTGCGGCTTTGATGATTGTGTTTGAGGGTTGAAATTTAGAAATAAGCTTTTCTTAAGAATTCTTTTTTTTATTGTTTGCTTTAATTTATCAGAAATAAGCGATAGTAATTTTTGCGTTAATTCTAAATTCCATATATTCGTTTTAAGTTTTTGCTTCCAACTTGGAATGGAAAATTCAGGCACATCAACATTAGAAACTTTAAGAGGCTCGATTCCCAGGGCTTCAGCAAAAGGACGGTAAAATTCTAACCAAGTAACTGTTTCCTTATCCCCAACAAAAAAAGCTTGCTTATCGGCTTCTTTTACATAAATTGCAAGGCGAATTGCTTCTACTAAATTATCAACATAAACTGTATTACAAATGCCTTTTCCTTCATCGACCAAATAGGCAGTCCCCTGTAAAAGTTGTTCGGCTAGTTCCCTTACCCAACGCGATCGCGGCCCAAAAACAATACCAGGTCTGAAAATGACCACTTCTACAGAACCTCGTGCTCTTAGTTTCATCAGCCTTCTTTCCGCCTCTACTTTGGCAGCGTTATAAGGAAAAGGTTGCTCTTTACTTAGAGGACTTTTTTCTGTTGTTCCTGGAGGTGGACATTGGCTATGAACGCACATCGAACTTAGATAAATCAGGCGGCGCACACCAGCTTTTTGTGCGGCATGATAGGCAGTTGTCACACTAGCGCGAATCAATCCAGAACTACCAAGAATTGAATGAATTATAACTTCACAGCCTTGAAATGCTGTTTCTAAAGCACCTCGATCTAAGGCATTTGCAATACGACAATCTAAACTACAATAAGGCGAGTGAGACATTGCTTCTACCGTGCGAAAAATTGGACAGATTTCTATTGTTCTGTCTCGATCTAAAATCTCCACTATTCGATTGCCAATGAATCCATTTGCGCCGACTACACCAATTTTGATCATTTTATTTATGATTATTAAGTCATTAAAATTTTAATTTTCTCTGCCAGTCGAATTGCTAGAGCGATTATTGTCAAAGTAGGATTGGCATAACCCGATGTTGGAAAAACAGAACTACCAGCAATAAACAGGTTGGTCATGCCATGAACTCGGCAGTCAGCATCTACAACTCCCTTTTGCGGATTATCGTGCATCCGAGTCGTTCCCATATGATGATACATGGCAGGTTGTTCAAAGTTTAGTTTTCCTTGACTCGTCGAAAGCTTAAAATCTCCCAATTTGGCTTTAGCAAATTCTTCTACCCAAATTTCTCGAACTCGCTCGACCGTGCGCAAATCTATATCATTCAACCGCCAATGAATTTCTGCTTTGTTTTGCCCTAAAAAATCGCGATCGCTGGTAAGAACAACGCGATTATTAGGATTTGGTGCTTGTTCGATCTGATAAATTACCTCAAACATCGAAAATCGTTGCTTCTCATATGGTAGATAAGACCAGTCTCCTCGACGCAAACCAGGTAGCTGCCGTATCGCACTCCAAAAGGCAGCGGCGGCAATGTAATCGCCCCCACGAATGACTGTAATTAGACTCTTGAGAATATCTTGGGATAATTCAGCACGACCCATGGACTTTAGCAGAGACCTGAGAGCCTGGGTCGATGCTTTTTGTCGAGGTTGAGGTCTGGGAAATAACTGCGCGCCGTTGTTGAGCAGTTGTTCGCGGCGCATGATCTCATCTGTCAGTCTGACCCTTGCCATTACAGGGACACCCTTTACGGAAACAACGTCGTATAACCCCGTCCTATCGAAGAGTTTGCGACTGTAAGGAATCAGCATCCCACAACTCACGATTGGCCGTTCCATAAAATAGCGACCTACCAAATCATGTTGATTGCCCAGCCCTGCTTGTTGTCTTTGACTGGAGAGCAATAGCAATCGGGCATTTTCAATGCCACCGGTTGCTAGGATAAACACCTTAGCTGAGAGCCAAAACTGTTTACCCCCTATGCAGGCTGCTCGCAGACGAGTAACCGTATGAGCTGCTTCATCAGTTTCAATTTCGATAACTGTGGCATGAAGCAAAGTCATAATATTTTCAGTTCGTCCAATCTCCTCTCGATACTCTTGGGTGAAGGGGTTACGAGAGGCATACTGGCTCATAGTAGTCATTAAGCGATCGCTATTAAGAGGCAAACGACGTCCGGCAGACCCCTCCCAATCTTCAACGCGGTAAGTAAATGGGCCAAGCTGACAGACTTGATGGGCACGCTGGTAAAATGAATCGAGGTGAGACTTGGTGAACGGCCAACCGCTGTAAGGTAGCCAATCCCGCTGTTCAAAATCAATCTCGTCTAAAGGAATACACCGCCAGCCAAATTTTTTGTAGCCAACGGGCGCTTCCCAAGCATGGGAAGTGCCGCCAAACTGACGACGACGACCTTTCTTTAAATCGGGATATCGATCGCCGATTATCTTTCCCTCACACAGAGATTGGGTATCAGGAGCTGATTCCATTCCACCACTTTCTACTAGACAAACCCGAACATTCTGATTGATGAATTCACGAGCTAGAGTAATTCCTGCTACTCCTGCTCCGACAATACAGATGTCTGCTTCGATAATTTTGTCTAGAGAGAGCGATCGCGCATCAATAATCATCGGTAACGACCCTTCACTTTAAAACCTTTCCAACGAAGTCGATCCATAATCTTAAATGTAGTTGCTTCCTCTGTTTTAACTTCTGAGTAAACTCTCTCTCTGGAAAAGATAAAAAGCCATTTTCTATAGACTTTATGGCTTTTCGTATAACTTTCATTCGCCACACACACAATTATTATTTATTTCTATTTCTATGAAACTAATCGATTGAAACCTATGTCAACAGCGAGAATATTATCACTGGTTGCAAAAATTTTGTAATTTTTTCTTAACTTAATCACTAATTTAAAGGTTTCCCAATATGTGAGATTTTTATACTCTGTCAGAATCATTAAAGGATGATTAATTAAGAGATCCAGTTGTTTAATAATTTGGTAATCATACCCTTCTACTATTTTTTCATAATTTACTGCTATTATTATAAATTTTTGATAAAAAACAGCTTTATTATTGATGAATTTAACAGTCTCTTGCAGCAGTGAAGATTTTCTTAAAGCGATGGTCGATCCCATCGATCTTTTTGGCTAAAAACCGCTGTATAAATAAAGATTGTTGATTCAAATAAGAAGCTGAACACCAGTCTTCATAAGCAGGTAGCGCTACCTGTGTGATAAAGTCACGCCATCGCGCTGTGAGGCTTTTGATACTAGTTTCCTGGGCTCGTAATCGACCATTCTCAATCATTTCCTGACGCAAATTCGCGTCATCCCGAAGTCGTTTGAGAGCAGCTATAACTTCATCTGCAGAAGAAACTTCAATGTAATCCAGGTCGCTTTTACGTTCTGCCTGAAAGGCAGATTCACACCCTAGAATAGCAGGTACCCCTGAATGCCAAGCATTGAATAACTTGGTGGCAGGCTTTTGAAAATAGTCACGTTTTTCAAAGTCTCGAACAGCCAGCACGGCATCAATGTTGCTGTAATCATTCCAGTAATTGGGTTTTACGATACTCCACTTCAATCCAAGTTTCTCAAGCTGAGATTGCCAGGATAAGCTTTTAAGCTCTGGCGATAAATTTGAGATGGCACCGAAAAAGCCGATATTTTCAAATCGATCGGCTCTACTAGGGCTGCGAGGAATCATACCAGGTTGAGGCCAGTGAGGAATATAGTAGCTGTTAGAAAAAAATAGTGACTGTTGAGGATTTTGGACAACACGAAGTTGAGTGTAGGGATGAGGGTAAACTCCGTCAGCCAAAACACTTACAACTAACAACTTTGGAGATGGCTTAAAGTCGATGGGTATAGACTGCCAGTATGTAATAACAATACCTTTAGAGGGTAGAACTCCTGTAAGTTTGCAGGGAAAATCATTTATCTTGAGCCAAAGGTATGTTTGTAAAATCCAACTGTAGATAGTGCCAACGCAAGTCGGAACAATGCACACATTCTGAAGATAGGAACTGACATCCACTGCTTTCTTGAATTGCGGAATTTTATAACTAGGCCAATCTTCTAGAGGAATATAAAAGTAAACTGGTGGCATAAGTGTAGTAAAAGCTTTATCTATCTTGTGTGCTGGCGATCTTTTACTTTGTCTTGTTTCTTTAAGACGAGCGGTTAACAAAATAGCAACATTTATGTGTAAAAAATGGCTGTATCTGCTTGAGCTTCGCGATATACTTTTATTTGGTCTCTGAATTTTTTAGACAATCTATCGTATTGGTGTAGAACATTAATTATGCAACCATTTCGATCAATTAAATAATCATCTGTATTTAAAAAGATATTTTTCTCATCAGTGTTGTGTATAGTCAAAACAGGACCATAGAAATTTTCAAAAACAGATACATTTTGAATTAAATTTGTGTGCAAAATATAGTTGTGAATTCCTTGGTCTATTCCTACAGAACGATCGTTTACTTTTACGAGTTGGTCTATCATCTTCTCTAAATAATTCATAATTGCAGAATAAGTACCAATTGTGGTTCCAGAACATGATATTTTATTTTTGCTTATTTTGTTTAGAGTCTCTTGACCATATGCATTTATAAGCCATTGTGAATTAATTTTGCAGTCAACAATAGTTTTATCTTCTAGAAAAAAACACAAACCATTAAAACTAAAATCAAACGGATCTTTTTGGAACAAAACATCTCTAACATCTGTTAACATAACGTTAGAGTAAAAATTCCCAAGCTTATAGAGATAAAGCCAATAAAGTGGATATCGAACACACCAAGTAGTTAAAAAGTTTTTGATAATACTACTTTTTATTCGATACATATTTTTTCTATCAAATTGAGATAAAAGCTTTACTATTTGAACATAAACTTTGTTTAATAAACTAATTTTTCGCAATTGATATGGATAAACAGTTTTAAAGAGCAACCGACTATTTTTTATAGTATATGGAATACTAAATAGTGAAACATTTGCATTGACAGGATGCAAAATTATTTTATAGTTTTTTGAATACTCTTTAAGAGTTGCCATAGTTGCTGGACTTAAACCAGAAATCAAAAGACAAATATCGCCATTGTATCCAGAATTAACTAAAGAAGAAAGAAATGGTCGAATGTGCTGGAATTGGTAGCCATGAACTAGCCCGAGTACTAAATTTTTATTCATGATTATTTGTGCAGTTTTGACATATATTTGATTTTAACTCGCTTTAATTTTTGAATTAACCTTTTCCATTGAGTAAAACGCCAACCCGACCAAGCAGACATATCTAAATAGCGGTAAAATAAAGTGCGATCGAGACAACTATTAATACTATTCCATGGTTTGGCAGCCGAAGTAAAATGAATGATATAAGGTTCATTTAGTAGCTTATTAAATTCCTCTTTAGAAAATGGACTATTTTCCCAAGAATTATATTCATAAATACCACTAGTTCGATTCCATCTAGGATCGATTTCTTTCCATTTATTTCGAAAAACTATATTTAATCCTTCTTGATCTGTATGTAAATTCCATTTAGAGACATACTCCATTGTCTCCACAGCAACTTTGTCTTTCCGCCACTTTTCTAAATCCATAACTAAAACACCAGAGTTAAACGTTTTTTCAATTTTAGAGTCTGTTTGATTTAGAAATTTTGTAAATCCAGAAGATAAATGTGGAGAAGGAAACAAATCTCTTACTGCCAAAATACTTTTATTTTCCATATCAATATTCCACAACTTGCCAATGTCTTCATTAACAATCACATCAGAATCTAAATATATTGCTTTTTTGTAAGGTGATAGTAACTCAGGAATAAATAATCTATAATAAATTGCTTTTGAGTAATAAAATTTTGGATTATCAATTTTATCTAATATATTATTCAAAGGCTTTAACCATTGAAGTTTTGCTTGGCTTGAACTTAAGGATTTTGTTATTTTAATTCTATTGTTTTCTTCAATTCCACCGTCAATAATAAACAATTCTAGCTTTCTACTATCTTCTAGGTTTTTTAGTACAGAGCAGATTGTAGCAGCTAGAGGAATAGCATAGTTATTATCTGCGGCACAAACTAGTACTACTGTTTGCATATCATAAATAAAGCTAATTTCTTTTTTATGTATTGAATATTGGAGATATTATAAATATAAAATATTATTTTTTCAAAACAATCTCTTGATAGCTACCAGACTTGATTACGCGACCATTTTCTAATATATAAATGCGATCGCAATGTTCGATCGTCGAAAGACGATGAGCAATAATAATCATAGTTTTTGTCCCGCTCAAAGAATTAATTGCTTCTGTAACTAACTTCTCAGTCTCATTATCTAGTGCTGCCGTTGCTTCATCAAAAACCAGAATTTCTCTTTCGTGATAAAGAGCGCGAGCGATACCAACACGCTGTCGTTGTCCACCAGAGAGCATGACACCACGTTCTCCAACCATAGTCTCGATTCCCTGAGGCAGCTGTTCGACGAGTTCGGTTAGTTGCGCTGCTGCTATAGCTTTATTTAGTCTTCCGCGATCGAGCAAGCTGTCTGGAACGCCAAAGGCAATATTGTGCGCTAAAGTGTCATCAATTAGATAAATAGACTGAGGAACATACCCCACCAATTTTTGCCACGAACGCAGATTAGTATATATAGAATTGTCATCGACTTTAATATCTCCTGATTGCGGAGTAAGAAGTCCCAAAATGATATCAACTAAGGTAGTTTTTCCCGCTCCCGATTTACCAATTAATCCAATTGCTTCTCCTTTTTCGACCGTTAAAGAAATTTTATCTATACTCTTTCTGCTAGCATTTGTATAGCTAAAATCAATCTGCTCAATAGTAATATTTTGAGCAAAAGGAAGCGTCTTTAATGTTTTGCTTTTTGCTACAAAACTTGATTCGCTTGTTATACGAGATTTATTAAATTTCTCTAATTTTCGTAAATCCAAGTATAGTTTATCAACAGTATAAGATTTGCTTTTAATTCCTGTAATAGAGGTAAGTAAATTACCTGTAGCTGGAAGAAGGCGAATGGAAGCAAGAGCAAAAATACCTAAAACCGAACTAAGATTTTGTGTATTGTTCTGATTTATAGTAATAAATAAAAAGGTAAAAATAACTAAAAATGTAATTAAAAAAGCTTCAATAATGTATCGAGGCAAATTAGAAAACCCGATCGCCGAACTTATACTAACTGCATATTTATCTATTTGGTTATACATCTGCTCTTCAAAGTAAGTTTCGCAACCAATTACTTTAGTTTCTTTAAGACCTCCCATACTGTGATTAATGAGCCTAATCATTTCATTAATAGCGTCAGAGCTTTCTTTTCCCCAACGACCCATTCTTTCTTTTAAGCGGTTAAATAAGAAAAAACCAATTATTAGAATACCTAAAATAATTATCATGGCTATTGAATTAGTCTTAATTAATAGCAAAGTCAAAGCAAATATAACAACCAAGTTAGAAACAGAAGTCAATAAAGGCATCATGAATCCATTAGTAAAATTGGATGTTTCATTAATCATATTATTAATTAAAACAGCACTATTTGTTTCTAAATGATAAGTATAGGGGGCACTCATATAGGCATGCATCAGTCTTGCTGTTAAGCTACCTTGTTGTTTATAACCAAATTCAAAAACATATTTTTGAATAAAGAAACTGAGAAAAGATTTTATATAAATAATAGTGATGACTAAACACCCTAAAAAAATTAGTAGGTGAATCTTTGAAGCAAAATTGAACCAGTTACTTATTGAATAAAGCCAAGAATCATGTTCGAGAGAATTAAAATTAGTAGCCAAGCTAATGAAAGGTCCGACTAAACCAACGCCTACAGTTTCTAAAATTGAAATAAGTATAAAAAGCAAAATCATCAAAACAAGCTCTTGATATTTTCCTTGGTTTAGATACAAAAATTTATGTAAATAGTGCCTCATTATTTTAGGCTATTTTAGTAATAGCCGATAGTTAATATGACTTTTGTAATAATATTACGATTTACCAAAAAAACCTATTATTTTTTTAATTTGATAGTAAATTTTTTTCTCAAAGCGACTTGGCTCGAAAGCTTCTACAGTGTAAGTAGCATTTAGAGAAGAATTATGGTCTCGAAACTCTAGAACAACATTTACAGGTTCTGGAGCATCCCCAAAGTTGTGTTCTTGCCCTTGAAAAGTTTGAATTAAAGAGTCATTACGATAAATTTTAAAGTAAGGTAAGCCATTTTTCAAATCGGGAGTATACTTCCAACTTATTAGTGCTGTGTTTGGTTTCAATCTTTCGACCTTCACAGCTTTTGGTCGCTCCAAAGCATCATTCGAATCAATTTTTCCCGTGGCGACATATTCTTTCCACTTACGTGCAGTTTCCTCATTTGGCAACCAACCTGCTTGTGATGGTTTACTTTCAAAGCGACCGATTGAAGCAATTTTATTTGTAGTAAGGTCGGCTAGCCAGCCCTTAGCTTGATTGATTGGAAACAAGTTGTTGTTATCTTTAGCAAGTCGAGCAGTTGCGATCGCATCAAAATAAGGAATAGCAAGCAATCTCGTGTCGCCTGCTTCGTGAGCAGTATTAGCTTCTACCGCAACAGCCCATAAAGCACCTTGTTTTCTGTAACCCTTAAAAACTCTTAGAGGTAAATCCCGACATTCATCTATCAAAGTATTTTCTCTTTCTGCTACAGCAAATAAAACTGGCACTCCAAATAATTTTGAATCGATCCTTTTTGGAAAAGTAGCTCCACCACAACGAACTGCAACCAAAGCTAAAGTACGATTAAAGTATTTTTGCAACATTTGGGCTCCCCAGTCTGCACCACCAGAATGACCCCATAGTGCCCAAGGTACTTTAACTAACTCTGGATGACGACTTCTTTCAGCAAAAGCCGCAATAGCCTTTAAGAAAGCTTGTTCTGAACCACGATCTATATAAGCCCAATCATCACAAAACTCATTGTGCGTAGAATATCTAGTGCCTAAAAGTGCAAAATGATGCTTGAATGCTAATGCTTGCCACTGAAGATCGTTAGCGTGTGCCAAACCACTAGCAGCTGCAGCATCTCCACATCCGTGCTGTTTAACAATTAAGCCGCGAATGGATTTTACGTTATCAGGAACCCAGATTCTATAATCTGCCTTGACATATTTATCTTTTTTTGCGGGAGGAATAGACACCTGATAATAAGTACCACGAGCAAGTCTGTTTTTATCCTCCAAAGTAGGTTGTTCGGGTAATGGTTCGGGAACATTTGCTAGTATTTTTTTCCAACTTAAATATATAGTAAAAATAGACAGAACAATTACTATAAACCTTAATTTATTTAATTTATAATTAAACATGAGTAATATTATTGTTAATGTTATTAAAATATTTTTAATATAAAAAGGTTAAAACCAACTATTACCCAACTTCGTTTTTGTCAATTTAATTGTTTTATTTATCAGACTATTTTTCTTCTTGGTTAATCAAGCTCGTGTCCTGATTTGCTTTGTCAATACAAATTTTTAACTTTTGGGCTAAAATTGGCGAAGTCACGATAGAAATGTGATGTCCAGGAATCCAGTAAACTTTTACACCTTTTAATGCAATTTTATTCCAGCCCAAATGTCGATCTACCCAATACCCAGGTGGAGTCTCCATAGCTCTAAATAGCGTAATACGCCCTGAATAACTTTTACAGCGATATTTTTTGTAAATTTCATTATACGAGTATCTAGCTCGTTTAAGAGCTTCAGATATAGAATTGTTATCCTCATCTATACCCCAAAGTGGATCGAAAACGTCAATATAGGGAGAATGTTCTAAAATAGATTGACTTAAACGCTCCATCCAAAAAATTAGAAAAATTTTGCTTTGATTTAACGATAATATTCCATCTTTTATAAATATCTGATTTTTGTGTACTTGAAGATCGATTTCTTTTTTTCGCTTAGTAATAATTGTCTCAGTTTTTTTCGGCCTTTGAAATTTATCTATTAATTTGATTGATATTTGTCTTCGCCACTTGTTTTGAGCTCTAAGTAGACTATAGCGAAAAGCGTAATAAAGTGATGACATTAATCTTGGAAAAGGTGGAAGTAATTTTATTCCCCCAGGACCATAACTGTCGAATAAACCAACTAGAGCTACTCGTTCTTTGTCGGAAACTAATTGTTGAGCCATTTCTAAACATATATCCCCCCCCTTAGACAGCCCAGCTAAAAAATAGGGACCTTTAGGTTGAACAGAACGAACCAGCTTTAAATAATCTGCTGCCACCTCCTCAAGTCTTTCCTTAATTGAGGTTCCATCTAATCCTTGAGCTTCTATACCATAAACTGTATACTCTAAGCCTAAGTTAATAGCAAGCTCGCGATATATTAATATGTTAAATCCAGCTCCGTGAATACAAAAAAGTGGGGGATAGTTTCTGTTACCTTCTTGAAGAAGCACAAGAGAGGAAAACGATGCAAAAGCCTTATCTTGACGTACAAAACTGGATAACTTTTCAATAGTAGGAGCTTTGAGTAAGATTGATAGCGGTAGAACTTTGTCAAACTGCTCCTCGATTCGAGCGAAAGTTTTGACAGCTAATAAAGAGTTACCTCCTAAGTCAAAAAAGTTATCTTGAATACTCACAAAATCAACTTCTAAAACTTCTTGCCAAATCTCAACTAATTTAGCTTCGGTTTCGTCTAGAATCTCCGATCTTTTAGCATTTGATAACTTAATTTCAATTTCCCGATCATCAAAACTATAAAAACTTTGGGGCAATTGTTCGCCAGGAGCGAGCATCGGTAGTTCTTCAAGAAGGCAATCTGGATTAGTAACTATACCCTCTAGTAAAGTTTGAAAATGCAGAAGCATCTTTTCGACCGTGCTGGCATTGAAAATATCGGCATTGTAATCAAAAACCATACCCAAACCTTCATCTTGTTCTCGCATAACTAAAGTAAGGTCGTATTTAGTTTTGCCGTGATAGATGTAACCGAATAGAGAGGTAAAAGTTAACTCTGGCAGTTTTACAGATGCCATACCTCTACCTCCAGACCAGGGAGGATTAAGAGCAAATTTTACCTGAAATAAAGGAGATTTTTTTTGTCTAGTATTAGGTCTAATTTCTTCTATTAATTTTTCAAAGGGAAGATCTTGATGAGCATAAGCTTCTAAAGATGCTTGACGAACTTTTGCTAATGCTTCTTTGAAAGTTAACTGTCCTGTCAAATGAGTACGAAGCATTAAGGTATTAGAAAAAAAACCAATTAGTCGCTCTGTTTCTACTTGAGCGCGTCCTGCACTAGCAAAACTGAGTAATATATCTTCTTGTCCGCAATAGCGGTAAAGTAAAGTTTTAAATGCCGTCAGCAAGGTCATAAATAGGGTAGCACCTGATTTTTGACTGAGACGTTCGAGTTCTACATTGAGAGCTTTTGGTAACATCAAAGCTGCGCGATCGCCTTGATAAGTCAAAACTCCTTTAGGATAAGGTCGATCGTACGGTAACTTCAAAGAAGGAGGTAAGTTATCTAATTTTTGCTTCCAGTAGTTAACTTGAGATTCTAAAACCTCTCCTTGTAGCCATTGACGTTGCCAATGGGCAAAATCTACATATTGAACTTTCAACTCTGGTAAAGGTGATGGTTTGCCTGCTACAAAAGCAGTATAAATCGAGGTTAAGTCTTGATAAAAGACATCAGAAGATGCACCATCACAGACGATACAGTGTAAGTTCCAAATGAGTAAGTGTTCGTCGTTTCGTAAGCGAAACAGCTTGACTCGCAGAATAGGTCCATTAGCTAGATCGAAACATTGACGAGCTTCTTGAGTAGCCAGGCGAAAAGCAGCTGCATCTCGTTCTTGTTGTGGTAAATCTCGTAAATCAATTAAAGGTAAGTTAATTGGTTCGGCACGATTGATGTTTAGTTGAACTTGCCCTTTGAGAGAAGGAAACTTAGTTCTCAATACTTCATGACGGCGAACTATCTCAGAAATACTGCGCTCTAATACTTTAACCTCTAACAAACCCGTAAGTTTTACAACCACAGGCATATTATTAGAAGAACTTTCGGGTTCAAATTGATGGAGAAACCAAAGTCTTTGTTGGGCAAAAGAAAGGGATAAATTACTGTTGCGGTTTACTTTTTCAATTGGCGGTAGCTGAGTACTCTTACTATTAGTTGCTTCTTGCAAAAAAGTAATTATATCTGCTTTATGTTCTTTGACCCGATCTAAAAGTTCTGGTGTCAAAGCATTTTTGGGAGCTTTATAACGCAAGCGATCGCCTTCAAGCCATAATTTGACTTTTCTTTGACTGAGTTTAAATAATAACTGGTCAATTTTTGCCATAATTTATAGGATTATTTAAAAACCTTAAAAAAGTATCGAAAATTAAAAATGTAAAATACAAACACCTTGATCGATGAAACTCAACAGTAAAGCTATTGTTGTTTTAAATAAAAAAAATTATTGAGATGTTTAAATATAAAAAATAACTGTTAATTTTGTTATAACACTATATTTTTTAAAAGCTTTATTGATTTATCAAGACATTTAAGTATTTTCGGGCGACAAAGCTTTTTGTGCAATCATTAAGCAATCAAATTCAACGGCTGCAAAGTGTTGAGCTAATGGAAAAAAGTTAGTCATATGAAAACCTAATGATTGAAATATTTGAAGAGAATTAACATAATTTGGCATATCTTGATAAATAGATATAAAAGAAACTTCTGCTTGCACACCCAATACTTTTTGCAAAGTACTATATCCTCCTTTGACCACTTCTAAATCAAATCCTTGAGTGTCTAATTTGACAAATAGTTTACATTCCGTTTCAGTGCCAACAATACTAATTATTTCTTTGTAAAAAGAATCCAGGGTTTTTAAATCAACAGCTTCACGATTTATTGTACGAGTAGCAAAGTGAGAACTACTAAATACTTCCTCTTTAATATTACCAGGAGATAAAAAAGAGTTGAGTCTTGAATTATCAAATAAATTAATTTCCTTTGTTGTATTTTGCGAACCAAGAGCAACTTGATAAACGTACCATTTTGGATCTTTATCGGCAGCAATTTTTAATCTATGATAGGTTTTCGCCACTGGTTCAAACGAAAAAATATACCCTTGATAACCAAGTAATCTTAACTCCTTTGCATACTGCCCTTCGTTTGCTCCTATATCAAGAACGCAGTTAATCTGAAGATAATCTAATATACGGGATAAATGGGCTTTTCTTTCATAAGTCTGGGCTTTAAAATCTTTGGTTGTTGGATCGTGTTTATGATAAATTAAATCGACTCCCCCTTTACTTAAAAACTCTTTTAAAGTTTTTTTAAACAAATTTTTCATTTTATTCATAAAGACTATTTTTTAAAGCTATATAATTGCTTGTCTGTTTAGCGATTTTTTATTTATATAACTGCAAAACTAAATTTTTGGTTATCAGATTTATACTTCAAAGATTAGCGTCAGTTAAATCCAGAATAGATTCTACAGTTCTCCTTCTTCGTAATCATCATCTACTTCCTCCGTGCTAAATAATTGGCTAGAAGCAGCCCAACGCAAAGTAGAAATTCGCGTAGCTAAATCTGCTACTGTAGGTAATTCAAATAAATTGGGTAAAAGAATTTCAATTTGCAAATTTTGTCGCAAGCGAGAGACAATTTGAATTGCTAAGAGAGAGTAACCACCCAATTCAAAAAAATTATCATGAACTCCAACTCGTTCTACCTTAAGAACTTCAGCCCAAATGTCGGCAATTTGTAATTCTAGTTCGTTGCGAGGAGCGACATAATTAGCTGCTAAATCTGCTCGATAATTATCGGGTTTTGGTAAAGCTTTGCGATCGACTTTGCCATTAGGAGTTAGTGGCATGGCATCTAACGCCATAAACTGTGTTGGCACCATGTAATCAGGCAATCTTGCTTTTAAAAACAGTCGTAATTCGGGAATAGATTGGTTAGCTGCCTCAAGATTATCTGTAGCGGCGACAAAATAGCCTACCAACAATTTTTCTTCTGGAACATCTTCGCGCACGATTGCCACTGCTTCTTTAAGCGTAAGGAATTGCGCCATAACAGATTCGATCTCGCCTAATTCGATCCGAAATCCTCTTACTTTTACCTGATAGTCAATTCTTCCCAAACACTCAACCTGTCCATTGGGTAAGAATCTAGCTAAGTCGCCAGTTTTGTATAGTTTGTTTTCACTATCTGCACTAAAAGGATTAGCAATAAACTTTTCTGTGGTAAGTTTGAGACGGTTGAGATATCCTCTGGCTACCCCCGCTCCACCAATATATAGTTCTCCAGGAACGCCAATGGGAACTTGTTGTAAGTTTGCATCTAAAATATATATTTTTGTATTGGCAACTGGATATCCGATAGCGATCGCTTCATCTCCTGATTCTACCCGACAACCAGTAGACCAAATGGTTGTTTCTGTAGGGCCATAAAGATTCCAAAGCTCTTTTCCCATCGGTAATAATCGATTGGCTAGCTCTCTAGGTAAAGCTTCTCCAGTGGAAATCATTTTTAAGTTTGAACTTCCCTGCCATCCAGCCTCTAACAACAATCGCCAAGTGATTGGGGTAGGCTGCATAAAGGTTGCCTGACAAGCATTTAAAATTTGTAGCAAGCGATCGCCATCGGCAGCAATTTGTTGGCTGACTATAACTAATTTAGCTCCTACAGATAGAGGCAAGAAAATTTCTGATATAGCAATATCAAAGGCAATAGTAGTGACCGAAAGCAAAACATCTTCTGCTGCCAGTCCTGGTTTTTCTTGAATTGCATGTAAAAGATTGACCGCATTTTTGTGAGGAATTAATACCCCTTTGGGTTTGCCTGTCGAACCTGAAGTATAAATAACGTAGGCTAAATTATTAGGTTTAACCTCAACAGAACCAGATACTTGGCTACTAGCGATAGTTTCCCAATCGGAATCCATACAAACAACTGTAGCTGTATGTTCTGGAAGAGCAGAAATCAAAGAAGCCTGGGTGACTAAAACGGGAACTCTAGCATCTTCTAGTAAAAAAGCGATACGTTCGACAGGATAGGCAGGATCGATAGGAACATATGCACCACCTGCTTTGAGAATGCCTAGTAACCCAATTACCATCTCTAGCGAGCGCTCCACGCAAATGCCTACCTTAACTTCTGGTTGCACACCCAAACCGCTCAAGTAAGCAGCCAAGCAATCCGCTTTTTCGTTTAGTTCTCTATAGGTAATTTGTTTATCTTCAAAAACAACCGCAATTTTTTCTGGAGTTCTGGCTACTTGAGCTTCTACTAATTGATGAATACAACTTTGTGGATAATTTGTTTCAGTCTGATTCCACCGTTCTAGTAACTGCCTTTCTGTTTCTGGTAATAATCCAATATTGGCAACTATCTCATCGGCATTGGCTACAATATTGGTTAATAAAGTTTCAAATTCTGCCAAACGACGACAAATAGTTTCGCGATCAAACAAATTTGTATTATATTGACACTCTAAAGTTAATTTTCCCTGTAATTCAGTAGCATTAATAAATATTTCAAAGTTTTCATAAGCACGAGGATTAGAAAAGAATTCTACTTTCAGTCCATCAAAATTTAAGGCATTACTATCTAATCCTTGGTCGATATTAAAAATAATGGGAACTAGAGGAATACGGCTCGGATCGCGGGGTAAAGCTAGTTTTTGCAGTAAACTACCAAAAGTAAATTGTTGATGGTCATAAGCGTCTAAAACTCTTGTTTTACGCTTTTGCAAATAATCACTAAAAGATTCTTGAGAATTTATTTGAGTACGTAGGGGCAATAAATTTACACAATGCCCTACCAAATTATAATTACCTGTTGCTGCCTGTCCCGCTGCGGAAATACCCACAACCAAATCTACTTGTCCCGTCAAACGATATAGAAAAACTTCAAAACCAGATAACAGCGTGGTCATGAAGCTGCACCCAAATTTTGCTCCTAGTTGTTTGAGATCGGTAACTAAAGTTTCTGAAATTTGCCAATCTTCTCTCTTAGAATCAAAAGTCCGCAGAGGCGGGCGGGGACGATCTGTAGGAAAATCTACAATAGGAGCAGAGCCAGAAAATTGTTGTACCCAATATTTTTCTGTCGCAATAGTTTCTGGGTCATCTGCAGTTTCCTCTAGCATTAGAGCATAATCGCTGAAGCGATCGCTAGCTTCTAGTTCGGCTATAGTGCCTTGTTTTAATGCCGAATATATTTTACCCAAGTCGGTAATTAATACCGCCCAAGACCAGCCATCACAAATAATATGATGCGCGCTTAATATAATTAAATGCTCTTGGGGTTTTACCCGTAATATTTGAACGCGAAATAAGGCTCCGTGTTCTAAGTCAAATGGTTCTTCTACTGACTGTTGACGTAGTTTAGCAATCTGCTGTTGTAGTTCTGATTCGCTCAATTGACACAAATCTATTAAAGAAGTGTCTATTTCTGAAAAATCTGTAATACAAAGGTTACTGCCATCTGGACTAAAAGTAGTTCTCAACGCCTCGTGTCTTTCAACTAGCTGTTGAAATGACTTTTTTAAAGCTTTTAAATTTAGTTCGCCTGTTAACCGCAGCGAGACAGATTCATTGTAGGCACAATTAGCCTTGCTACCAATTTGTACCGATGCCCAAATTTCTTTTTGAGACTCAGTTGCTAAAGCAGTTAATAAAACTTCGCCTTCGGCAAAGGGATCGAAATCTACTGCTTTGTTAGCAGTCGTTATTAAATTTGATGAGTATGAAGTCATATATTTTATTTAGATTTTTATTTTTTAAAATAATTAAATTATCGAAGTTTAGAGCGAATTTTTTTGTTTTCTCGCTTGAGCCTGCGCCATAATCTTTGAGGAATAGTGTGTTTGTATCCAGACCAATCTGTCATCCTAAGATAATGAAAGAAAAGATTGTTTTCGTTAGTTTTCTCAATCGCTATCCAAGGTTTTGCTGGGGATATATAGTGAATAATAAATGCACTATCTACTTCTTCTTTAGTCAGCGGTCTACCTTTATAAAAATTCCATTTTCCATCCACTGCTCCCCACTGATTTTTTACGATTGCATGCAAAACATCACTATCATGCCACCGAATATAATGCATATTATGTTCAAGGTAATCTAGTGCTTTAGTACACATATTGTTAGCTCGCCACTTTTCGAGATTAAAAACCAACACTCCTGACATAAATTTTTTATCGTCTGGAGAAAATCCTAATTCCCTCCAGTTCAATAAACCGGCTTCAGGATGAGAAATAGTATGAGAGTTGATATTTTTTGCTGCTAAGAGGTAATAATCTTCAATGTTTATTTCCCAAAGTTTTTTCAAGCTTGCATTAATAGCTATATCACAATCAATGTAAATTGCTTTTCTAAATTGTTTTGGTAGGACTTCGGGAAGTACTAATCTGTAAAACGCAGCATTGGGAAGAGATTGACAACTCGGCAGGCGATCTGACAAAACAACGTCATTATCAAAAACTTCTGGTTTAGGTAGCCATCTAATCTCAAATTGCCCTGAAGTAAACATTTCCGATTTTAAAGATTTTAAAATTCTATTTTTATTGCGTTTGGTAATTCCTCCATCCATAACAAACCACAAAAGTTGGCGACTACTATTAAAGTTTTCCATTGCCGAACGTATAGTTACAGCAAGAGGCATAGCATAGTTATTATCGGCAGCACAGACAACTACAATTGGTTCTGTTTCGTCAGTAGATAATGCTGTTTCATTTAAGAAATTGCTAGTTTCCATAAATCTCTCTTCTCAACAGTTCAATCTTGATTAAACATTGCATACTTGTAAGTATTTTCCAGGTCTTTCTGGATCGGGAATAAACCAAGCGGGATTACCTTGAGGATCTTTACCCAATCTCGCACCAGGTTGAGGAGGACTATTTCTGTCGAGCTTGCCATTGGTTTGATTGGCTTTTCCAGGCAACAAACCCATTCCTTGTAGTTCGGCAATGCTATCTTTAAATGCTCTGGTTACAAACTCAATATCTTCATCGGTATGTGCCAGAGTAAAGAAACAAGGACGATATTCCCAAATGTGAATTCCTTTTTCCCGCAGTAAATAAAACAGTAAACTGCCGTAAGCTACTTCATGGGGATAGGTAACATAGAAGAAAGAACTAAAATAGTCGATATTAATTGGTGCGCCTACACGCTCGAAATGTTGCCTTAAGTTTTTGACAAACTTTTCGACTTTGACACTGAGAGATTGTTGTAGATCTACTCCGCCTTCTTTAAGTTTCAGTAAAACCGCTTCTGCTGCTGCCAGTGCCATCGGGTGGCGGACAAAAGTACCTGCAAAGAAAGTAACACCTACTTCGGGAATAGAATTGTCGCCAAATTGCCAGTAACCTCCATCCAAAGCATCCATGTATTCAGCTTTACCTGCCACAATGCCAATCGGTATGCCACCGCCAACTACTTTGCCATAGGTCGCTAAATCTGCGCGAATATTAAAGTAAGCCTGCGCTCCGCCTGGATGAACGCGGAATCCCGTGACTACTTCGTCAAAAATAAACGCCGTTTCCGATTTTTCAGTTAATGCTCTGATATCTCGCAAGAATTCTACTGGCTGCAATCCTGGTCTGCGACTCTGAACTGGTTCGACCATAATCGCTGCTAGATCTTCGGCGCGATCGCGCAGGATTTGCAAGGATTCATCAGTACCGTAATCTAGCACTAAAATGTTCTCAAACATCGAAGCCATAATCCCAGGTGCAGCAGGTAAAGACTTGAGATTAGCACCACTACGAACAATTACTTCATCAAAGGTACCGTGATAACCGCCATTAAAAATGGCTACTGTATTACGCCCTGTAACTGTTCGAGCCAAGCGTAAGGCTGCCATAACTGCTTCCGATCCTGTATTACAGAAGGCAACCCGTTCCATACCAGTAAATTCGCTTACCATTTTGGCAACTCTACCTGCTAAGGGAGTTTGAGGACCAATTTCAATTCCCTTATCCATCTGAGCGATTACTGCTTGTTTGATAAATTCGGGTGACCAACCAAAAAAATTGAGTCCAAAACCATTGGTAAGATCGATATATTCGTTACCATCGACATCCCAAAGACGAGAACCAGCAGAGCGGTCTGTAACAATAGGATATACTATTTCTTTTAAAAGGGGGCTAAAGCCTGAAACTGTCCGAGGATCTGATAAGTAGGGGCGGTGTTCTTGGGTTTGACGTTTAGATTCTTGAGTTTTAACGGTGTAACGAGAAATAAAACGCTCTAATGCTTTTTGTTGTTCGGAACTTAAAGTTGTATCCTGTGATTTTTGAATTTTAGCCCCAGGACCGTGTATTTTTTGTGGTTTGGTAGACTCGGAATTTGGCTGAAATGAAGAAGGAACATTAGCCGATACATTTACAGCGGTAGCTTGTAGGGGAGTATTGTTGGGTGTTACCGATGCACCTCCTTGACGCAGCAGTTCTAACTGCTGATTCATAATTTGTAGCTGTTGAGCGACTAAAGCTTCCAGTCCGCCTGATACAGGACTAACCTTTGACTGTGACTGAATGGAAATACTATGACCATTGCTGCCATTGCTCGGTTCGGGTGATTGGCTCATAAAGGATACTGGTGAAGGTTTAGAGGCTATAGCTTCTACCGCTGCTGGTGCTGGTAATGCATCTGCTGGCAGGGTTTTGTCTAAAAATTCTGCTAGAGTGTCTAGATTGGGATAATCTTCTAATAGATTACGAAAGGCAATTTTGACTTTAAATTTTTTCTTAAGTGCGATCGCGACTTGAGTTAGAGACAGAGAATCTAAACCTATCTCTAAAAAGGTAAGATCGTTGTCCACAGCAGCAAGTTCTAAACCAGATGTTGCTTCTAAAACTTCTTTTAAAATTGGAATCAGACGTTGTTTGCGGTCAGACATATAAATAGTTTCTTTTATTTGTGTGTTAATAAGATTTTCTTTAACAGTGTTTTCTGTAGACTTGTGGGAGTTACTTTTGCATTCTCTATTAGCTGGAAGCGGGTCGATCCAATAACGTTGCCGTTCGAAAGGATAAGTTGGCAACGGAAGACGACTGCATTTTTTATTGGCATAGAAACTCTGCCAGTCAATTGCTACTCCCGATAACCACAACTGTCCAATTGCCTGCATAATAGCGAACCATTCTGAATCGTCTTCGGTTTGACTACCTAGAGAAGAAATAGCAATCTGTTGCTTTAAATCTTTAGCTTGTTGACGGGCTAAAGTTGCAGCTGTAGTACGTGGCCCCACTTCTAACAATACTCGTTCTGGTTGTTGCCATAAAGTTTTTACGCCTTCGGCAAATCGAACCGTTGCCCTGAGATGCTGTGCCCAGTACGAAGGATCTGTGGCTCGTTCTTCTGTAATCCAATCTGCTGTAACTGTAGAAATAAATGGAATTTGCGGCGGCGATAGTTCAACTGTACCTACGGTTTCGGCAAAAGGTTCTACGATCGCCTCCATCATTGGAGAATGAAAAGCATGAGAAGTATGCAGGGGTTTACAAACAATTTCTTTAGCTGTTAGTTGTTGCTGTAGTTGGGTAGCAGCTTCGTGAGAACCAGAAACCACACACAAAGCTGGTCCGTTTATCGCCGCGATCGCTAAATCTTCAGTTAATAAAGGTTCTACTTCTGCCGCCGACATCCTCACCGATAGCATCGCCCCAGAAGGCAAATTCCACATCATTTTGCCTCTAATTGCTACTAGCTTCAGTGCATCCTCTAAAGAAAATACTCCTGCTAGAGTTGCCGAAACAAATTCACCAATACTATGTCCGATGGTTGCTACTGGTTCGATCCCCCAGGCGATCCATAGTTGCGCCAGAGCATATTCAATGGTAAACAGGGCAGGTTGAGTATAAACTGTTTGTTTGAGTAAAGCTGCCGATTCTTCAGTTTGTTTTTTAGGATACAGAACTTCGCGTAAATCTCTATCTAAATAAGATTGCAAAATCTCAGCACAGCGATCGACTACGCTACGAAATACGGGTTCATCTCGATACAGATTGGCACCCATACTTACATACTGCGAACCCTGTCCTGGAAACATAAAAACTATTTCGGGTTTACGTCTGTCTGTCTGACGAGTAGCACTTTGAGTTGGCGATAAAGTTTCAAGAGCTGCGATCGCTTCAGATTGCTGACAGACAATAAATCGTCGATAATTAAAAACCTGTCTTCCTCGTTGCAGCGTATAAGCCACGTCCGCTAAATTGATATCTGGGTGTTGTTTTAGATGATTTTTTAAGTGTTCGGTTTTCTGCTGAAGTGCAGTTTCAGTTTTTCCCGAAAGTACTAAAACTTGATACTTTCTTATTGGTAACTGATTACTAATAACTGATAAATGATTAAAGGGTGCTTCTTCTATAATGATGTGAGCATTCGTCCCACCCACTCCAAACGAACTAACGCCAGCCCGACGCGGATTATCAGATTTTTTCCAATCTATTAATTTGGTATTGACGTAAAAAGGACTATTCTCTAAGTCAATTTCTGGATTGGGAGATTCAAAGTTTAGACTGGGTGGAATTTTTCGATTGTAAAGAGCCAAAACAGTTTTAATTACACCCGTAACTCCTGCTGCTGCTACTAAATGTCCGACATTACTTTTTACCGAACCTATCGCACAGAATTGTTTGGCATCAGTTTGAATACGGAAAGCTTGAGTTAAAGCTTCTATTTCGATAGGATCGCCTAAATGAGTTGCCGTACCATGAGTTTCAACATAATCAATGGTTGTAGGATCGATTCCCGCACTGAGCTGAGCTTCTAAAATGGCATTCATTTGACCATTAACACTCGGTGCAGTAAAACTAACTTTATCCGAGCCATCGTTATTCATGCCAGCTCCACGAATTACAGCATAAATGCGATCGTCATCATTTAAAGCATCTTCGACTCTTTTTAAAACGACGATTCCCGCTCCGTTATTAAATAAAGTGCCATCACCATTGGCATCAAAGGGGCGACAGTGTCCGTCGGGAGAAAGCATACCTCCTTCTTGATACAAATAGCCCCGATTTTGGGGAGTCGTGATAGAAATACCTCCTGCTAGTGCCATGTCACACTGATGACTTTTTAACCCCTGAAAAGCTTGAATAATTGCCACTAAAGAAGTCGAACAAGCAGTATTGATACTAATGCTAGGTCCAGTTAAATTGAGCTTATATGAAATACGAGTGGTAACAAAGTCTTTTTCGTTAGCTAACATGGTTTGAAAAGCACCCAGGCGGTCGATTATTTCTCTTCTGCCACAAAGATGATTTTCAAAATAAGTATTTTGACCCGATCCTGCATACAATCCAATTTTGCCAGCAAAAGATTCTGTGCTATACCCCGCACTTTCCAAGGCTTCATAAGCAAGTTCTAAAAACACCCTTGCCTGAGGATCCATTACTTCAGCTTCTCTCGGCGAAATATTAAAAAAGCTGGCATCGAATAATTCTGCACCTTCAATTATTCCTCTAGCGCGAACGTAATTAGGGTCTGTTAATAATTCTCTATCTACACTAGAATCGATTTGGTCTTGGCTAAAAAAGGTATTAGTTTCTCTACCCTGACAGAGATTATTCCAAAATTCATCGACATTATTTGCACCAGGGAATCTACCCACCATCCCTATAATGGCAATACCTTCGGAAGTTTTAGTCGAATTAGCAAGGTTTTGCTGTAGCTGAATTTTCTTTTGTGGCGATCTCTGTATTAAATAAGCAGCTAGTTTTTGAATACTGGGATATTGATAGAGTTTAACTGCTCGTAATTCTACTCCAAAGCTTTTTTGAATTCGAGCAATTAATTGTAATCCCAGTAAAGAAGTACCACCCAAATCAAAGAAATTGTCTTCAATATTTACTTGTTGCAATTCCAAAACTTCACGCCAAATTTGAGCCAGTTTTTGTTCGGTGTCTGTTGTCGCAGCAACTATTTGTTTAGATTTCTGTTGGGGTATTGGTAAAGCTTTACGATCTACCTTGCCATTAGCCGTCAAAGGAATTTTTTCAATTACCATAATGGCTGTAGGAACCATATATTCTGGTAGTTTGGCGTATAAATACTCTTTTAGTTTGTCGATATTTGGTACTGACTTGCCTGCTATCGTGATGTAAGCAGCTAAATACTTGTTGCCTGGATTATCTTCTCGACAAATAACTATAGCTTCTCTAACCACATCGTTTTGAATTAAAGTCGTTTCAATTTCACCCAGTTCGATGCGATAACCTCTCAGCTTGACTTGATTATCCAAACGACCTACAAATTCAATATTGCCATCTTTTAGATAGCGTACTTTATCGCCTGTTTTGTAAACTTTAGCTTCGGGCTCTTCGCTAAAAGGATGAGAAATAAATCTTTCTGCTGTTAGTTCGGGGCGATTGAGATAGCCTAGTGCTAATCCATCACCCCCAATGTATAATTCTCCTGCTTCCCCGAAAGGCAAGGGTTGTAAATGTTCATCTAAAATGTAAACCTCAGTATTGGCGATCGCCTTGCCAATAGGAATTGAAGTTAAGCTATCAGCTAGAGGATTGGAAATGCGATAGCAACAGGTGAAGGTCGTGTTTTCTGTTGGACCGTAACCATTAATTAATTGGGTATTGGGTAATAGTTGTTGTGCTCTTTTTATATGAGGTACGGATAAGGCTTCTCCACCCGTAAGAATTTCTTTGACATTTTGCAAACACTCTGGTGCTTCGGTAATGAGAGTATTAAATAAAGCAGCCGTCAACCAAACGGTAGTTACGCCATTTTCTTCAATTACTCTACGCAAAGTTTGGGGTTCTGGTAAGCTATTGTCTGGATATAATACGCAACAGCCTCCGTGTAGCAATGCTCCCCAAATTTCTAAAGTAGCAGCATCGAAAGAAATTGGTGCGAGCTGTAACAAAATTTGATTTCCATCTAGCGGCGTAAAATTGGTTCCAAAAACCAGTCTCACTACACCACGATGAGGAACTACAACCCCTTTAGGTTTTCCCGTCGAACCAGAAGTGTAGTTAATGTACGCGGGAGCGGTAGACTCTATTTCAAAGGGTTGAATTAATGAATTTAATTTCAAATCTTTGCCCCAATCTCGTTCTAAACAAATAATTTTTGCTCTAGCGAATGAAAGCTTGTCAATAAGCTTTGACTGAGTTAAGATAATGGGAGATTGACTATCCTCTAACATCCACTTCAAACGTTCTTGAGGATAAGTAGGGTCTATTGGAACGTAAACTCCTCCTGCTTTGAGAATACCCAAAATAGCAACAATCGACTCAATCGAACGCTCCATCATTACAGCAGTAAAAGTTCCGCGCCTTACGTTTTGTTCTTGTAAAAGACTAGCTAAAATATTAGCGCGGCGTTCGAGTTCCTCATAACTTATGTACTTATTTTTTATTTGTTTGGTACCTGGTAATACAACAGCGATTTTGTCTGGTGTTTTTGTTACCTGCTTTTTAAATAACTGGTGAAGACATTCATATCGAGGATATTCAATAAAGTTTTGCATTAACTTCACTGATGTTCGTTCTGCTTGTACATCGTACAAATTACTCATTTTTATTTTTTTTACAAATTTACTTAATAAAACTAACGCTACCTAACGCTACAACTCTTAAAAAAAGTAAAATATAATTGAACCAATTTAATAAGTAAAATTTTTTTTATTGAGGTGTTTCATGTTCATGATTTAAGACATGAATGAAAATGTTTTATTTTACTGATTATTTATTATTGAAAACTATTAATAGCTAACTACAATAATAATTATCATGATTGTGGCTTATTCGGCTCAAATTAAAGTAATGATACTTCTATCATCTGATTGTTAAAAAAATTGAGTATTTATTTTTTACTCATACTTTAAAATAAATTAATAAATCATTTAGAAATTGATGTTTTTGTTTGTGTTCTCGTGCTTGATAATGTATTTTGTGCAAGATTATCATTGGTTATAGATGTCGATACTTGAAAATCTACTAAATTATAATTATTTGACTGGCTCTCTATTAAAAACAGACCTTTACGTCTCGTGTATTGTTCTATTAAAAGCTCTTTTTGTTGATTTTCGGAAATAGCTTTATGCTTAACTAAAATTTCTCCCAATCTAACGTCTGCGTTTTTTTGTGAGCGTAAAATACGATTTAAACTGCGTTGATTTAGAAGTTTTTTCTCTATTAAAAGTTCACCTAGCTTAATATTTTGATTTTTGAGATAAAATTTTAGCTGCGACAAAGATATCGAACGGTTACGCACTAAAAGTTCCCCAATTTTCAATTGTGGGTGTAAATTCTGTTCTAGTAAAGCTTCTTCTAACTCTTCTCTATTAATAACGTTCTGCCGAATTAAAATTTCACCAAGCTGTTCGCAAGAAAAATCTAGAGTCGCAATATCTACTACCATGTTTCTTTCACAAAGTTGCGAATCTACTCGCTTAAATTTTTCTTTGGAGGGAACAAATAGTTGTCGGATAGCTAAATAAACAAATGGAGGAATTGTAGAACCATATCGATGCCAAAGGCGGCGCGGCTCTTGTAATAAGCGATATAACCACTCTAAACTTAGCTGTTGAATCCAATGTGGTGCTCTAGGTTTAATACCTGCATACATAGAAAAAACTGCACCAACACCGATCATCACTCCTTTAATCGAACCCTGATACCGTGACATCCAAATTTCCTGTTTAGGACATCCCAAGCAGACAAATACTATTCCCGCACCGCTTTCATTTATTTCATCTATTAAAGCTCGATCCCGATTACTTAGGATTTCATTAAGTGTCATGAAAGGAATTGCTCTCATTCCAGCTACTTTTAAGAGTGGATATTCTCGATCCAATTTACACCTGATTTTTTCTAATATATCGTTGGTAGAACCAAGAAAATAAGTTTTAATTTCTGTCTGTTCGGCTAAATCACACAAATTCAGAAAAACATCCATTCCCGCTACTTGATTTTGATTGAAAACACCTAGCTTACGTAACATTAACACTAACGGCTTACCATCAGGAGTAACCAAATCTGCTTGGTGTAGCACTTCGGCAAAAGGGGGATTCCAATGAGCTTCCATCAGCATATGGACATTTGCCAAACAAACTACTCTGCTAGCTCTAGCTTTTGCCCAGCGCAAGATTAACATGACTTGCTCTTCAAAAGGCAAACAAGATACAGGAGTATTCAGCAGGTTTTTCTTAGGTATCATAAATCCGATCTCTATATAATTGGGTTTCTTAACAAAGATTTCGACTCATTCTTAGAGAAAATTCGCTAACCGAGGGATTGGGTCTTCTTGGATCTACTGTTTTGCTTGTCTGCAACCAGTCTTTTTCCATCGCCAACCTATACTGCCAAACATCTTTTTGAGATATTATTAGCAACCAAAGCATTCCGTGAGCCGAACAGCAAAATGACTCGATCCATTTTGTAGTGTCTAAATACGTGGTATGATGACTGGCTAAAAAAGTTGCTTTTTTGGCAGAAATTCCCATTTGTTGTCTTATTTCACGAGCATTTTCATAAAATAAGTAGTACTTAGAACTTCCCAATCTCCATAACCTATCCTCACAATAGGGACAAAAAAATTTTTCAGTTTTTTTTCTTTTACTTCTTTTGTTAGGCATAAAATTTTTTTACAGTGATTATTTTATAATATTTTTATTTTAATAAAAGCAAAAAAAACTTGTATTCTTTTAAAGACCAGTGGTGTTATTTCAGAAAATTCAGCAACATATTGGTCTTAACTATCAAATATTCAAGTGCACTCGCGGGTGTCTTCTCAAAATATTTGTAGATATAAAAACATATTAAATTTGCAATTACGTAGTTTACTTGTCAGTAACATTTCAAACAAAAAACATCAGTACAGAATTTATTTATTTAATTGCCTGATTGCTATTTATTAAAATGTTTATTGTAAAGATACGTCTGCTTTGAATTATGTTGAATGTGAAACTTACCTGGCCAGTCAAAAAAATACTTTTTAACGGTTTTTTGACTTGATTATTGTACGCAACTTTGCCAACTTTTATTTTAATTTAAAGATTTTATGAAACTTGGATAAAACAAATAAATCGTAATGAAAACTCAAAGAACCTTATTCACTTTAAAAAATCTTTTTGCCGTAAGACATTATGAATGCAGCAAAGTAATTTTCATTTTATGATAATTATTCATTAATTTGTTTTTTGAATGTTTGATTGTGTATTATATGTAAATATACGTAGATCGTGCAAATAAGTCAAGCACAAATAAAAATTTAAAATTATTTTTATATTTGCTCGATTGCTTTTGGTATATCAAAACACTATTTATATTGCTGGGTAAATTCACGAATCTGTTTTGATTGCCTTTTTCGGTCAGTTTCGATACAAACAATAAGTATTTTTAATACTAATGATAAGTAAACAAAATCAATAGTACTAATGGAACAAAATTTAGAAACTCAAAAACTATATTATTTTAATGATTCTTTGACTTCTGAAAAAATTGAAGGAGGTTTAAACCTTAATGACATCAAAGATGCTATTTTCAGAAAGCTGCCTATAATTGCAGGCTGCACCATAACTATGGCTTGTTTTGGGTTTTACAAAATTGCAACTACACCACCGAGCTATGTAGCTAGTTTTGAACTTTTGTCGGAACCACTAAATATAGAAACCCAGGTAACATCAACTGATGAACAATCTAGAGAGACTAGAGAAGAAATTACTTCAGTAGAACTAGACGAAGTGCAGCTCAAAATTTTAAAAAGTCCCAAATTAATTTCGCGGGTTACAAAATCCCTCAAAGATAAGTATCCAGATCTTAATTACCAAAATTTAATTAGCAGTCTTTCGATTGATATTATCACGGGAGACAGCAGCGAGCAAAATATTTTGCAGGTAGTATATGAAAATCCTAACAAATTTAAAGTTTCAGACGTTATCGATGTTTTAACTCAGACCTATCTTGACTATAGTTTAGAAAAACGCAAAGAGGTGGTTCAAAGAGGAATTTCCTTTTTAGACAGTCAAATACCAAAAATTTCTGCTGAAATTTACGATTTAGAAGACCAAATAAGAACATTGCGCATTAAATACAATTTTTTTAATCCCGAGGTTTCTCTAGAACAAATTACTACACGACTTAACACTGGACTGGGTAGAGAGAGCGAGCAGAACACTATCGAACTAAATGAACTGCAATTATTGTCAGAAAAACTCGAACGTGAACTAAAAATTCAGCCCGCTAAATCGACTATCGCACTTCAGTTAGCTACACCTCAGTATGAAAGCCTTTTAGATCGATTACGGCAGCTTGATGTGGAAATTAGCCGCAAATCTGCTATTTACTCGGACAAAAGTACACAATTACAAACTTTAAAACGCGAAAGAAGAGAGCTTATTGCTTTGATAACTGACGAAGGAGAAATAATTCGTCAAAAACTTGACAACCAAATAGAAACTTTAAACAAACGACAACAAAATATCAAAACAGAAACGGCAAATCTCAAATTACAAATAGAAGAATGGTCGACTATTTCTAGCGAATATAACAATCTCAAGCAAAGGTTAGCTTTGGCTAATAAAAAAAGGAATGAATTTATTTTGCAAAAAGATGCGCTACTAATTGATGCTGCTCAACGAGAAGCACCATGGCAACTGCTAACACCAGCCTCAGAACCACAAACTAAAAACATTAGTGCGGTTAATTATTTATTACTTAGCTCTGTATTAGGTACATTAATAGGTGTGGGAGTAGGACTTACTTTAGATAGATATCAAAAGATAGTCTACACTTCAGCCAAAGTTGAAGAAATTACCAACTTGCCGATTTTGGCAAAGATTCCCTACAGTTATGACAGTAAAAGTTCATTTTTTGGTGAGTTGCTGAATTTTAGAACAACCGCAAGACAACTTCCCCAACCAAGTTCCCAATTACAAATACGAGAGTTCTCTATTTCCAAACTGGCTTCTCCTTCAGTTGAAGCATTCCGATCTTTTGCTGCTAATTTAGGACTGTTAAATTTTAGCAGCAATTCCAAAATTTTAGATCTTGACTCTAGAATCGAATCTTTAGTTGTTACTTCGGCAATTTCCGGAGAGGGAAAATCTACTGTCGCTCTCAATCTAGCTAGAGCCTCTGCTTCTATGGGCAAACGGGTAGTGTTAGTCGATACTGATTTACGTAATAGCGATTGCCTCACTAAAAGATTGGGATGGGAATCAGAAATAGGCTTAATGAATTTTTTAAACCGGGAAGAGCCAGAACTTGATTTATTGTATTGCCTCAAACAAATGCCCACAGAAGAAAATTTATTTGTTCTTACTTCTGGTTTTGAAAGTCTAGATTCCGAGTCTAATGAAATCGATTCTAGTCGCTTGCTGGCATCGGTACAAATGTATCAATTAATGAAAAAACTGAAAACTAATTTTGACTTAGTAATTTACGATCTCTGTTCTATTATTGGTTTTGCTGATGTTAACCTGCTTGCAGGCAAATCTGATGGAATCATTGTCGTTACTGGTTTGGGTAAAATTAATACTGCAACACTAACTGAAGCTCTTAACCATTTAAAACGCTCTCAGCTAACCGTCTTAGGACTGGCTATTAATGATGTAGCGAACAAAAGTTAAGTCTTTGAGCGACAACGGCGTACTTTATATTAGACCTAGCTTGAAAATAGAAGCTAGAACAACGTAGATTCATAGATGATTCGATTTTCATTCCTGGGTTGTGAATGCTAATTCAAGACGGATCTATTCTGATGATAGAAAAGTTTTTCTCGACTCTTAAGAGCGAGTTACTTGATAGGATGTGTTTGGGGGAGGCTGCTGAATTGTTTGACAGTTAAAGCAATTTACTGGCGATTGACCCTGGCGAGAAATTCTCAAATTCTCGTTATTGAAACTCACGATTTCGTAGAGCAAAGGCTTAATAGATGGGCATTTCTAATTCTGTAGTAGCTCAAGTGCTGCAATCTTGCGATCGCCAGAGAGCGCAAATGTATTTTAAGTCATCTTTGACGGCGTTGTCTCATGCCATGGAAGATTTGGTATTAACCGATTCGGATTCGCCGTTAATCATTGCCTGTTTTCAACGAGAGCGTTTTTATCGCCAAGAAGCCCATCGCTATCGCCGTATTGCTAGAAAAACCAATCAGGTGTATGTGTTGGCGGCACCAGAAACAGAATTCAAAAACTGTTCTGATGTCTATGAAACGGTTGCCTTTGAGCCTTCAGACGCTCTGGCGGAAGAATGGCATTTAGTAGTAATTGGCAACCGCTATACAGCCTGCTTGGTCTGTCATGAAAAAACTCAACCCGAAACGGCGACAATGTCTGATTCATTTATTGACAGCGAACGTCGTTTTGAAGGCATTTGGACGTTCGATCCTACAGTAAGTCGTCGAGCAGCCTCAATTCTGCTCGATCGCATTGCCATCTATCGTCCCGAACTGCAAGCCAAAATTGAGTTGGCGTATCGACTATATATAACCCTAGAAGATACTCAAGCTCCAACTGGACTGGTATCTAATTCTCCGTTGACCAATCCCGATCCCTTCGTACAAAGATTGGTAACATACTTACAGGCAGGTCAATACAAACTACTCAAAGCCAATAAATCTCTAGCTGCCAAACAACAAAAAGAACGTCTGCTCAATTCGGTAATCGATGCCGTCAGGCGATCGCTCGATATGACCGAAATTTTGCAGATAGCGGTACAAAAGATCGGAGAAGAACTGGCAGTTTGTCGCTGTATTATCTATCGCTGTAGGGAAACAGATAACGTAGCCAAAATCGAGCGCGAATTTGTCAGCGAGGAAATTCCCTCAGTGCTAGGAAAAATCTGGCAGTTAAAAAATAATCCTCTGTTTGAAGAAGCAATCGCCGAACGCAAAACCGTAAGCGCAGATGATACCCGACAAGATACTCGTTTGACGCAACAAGCCTGGGAACGAGGAACTGGAGAGCAACTGCAAAACATTGTCGAAAATTATCAGATTGTTTCCTGGGTAATAGTGCCTATTTTTTACCAGGATCGACTGTTAGGTGCGCTCGAATTGCATCACTGTCAAGAACCTCCCGTTGTTTGGCAAGAAGACGATCTGGCCTTAGTAGATGCGATCGCCACACAGGTAGGTATAGCTCTAATTCAAGCAGAAGCCTACACCAATTTAGAAGATCTTAACGAACAGCTAGAAGCCTTAGATCGCACTCGGTCTAATCTAGTGGCAATTACGGGACACGAATTACGCACCCCGCTATCTACTATCCAAGTATGTTTGGAAAGTTTGGCAGCAGAACCAGATATGGATCCCAAACTACGCCAGGTAATGCTGGACACGGCTTTAGACGATGCCGAAAGGTTACGCAATTTAGTTCAAGATTTTTTAACCCTGTCTCGTTTGGAAAGCGGGCGTGTAGAGTGGAATTTAGAAACCTTATCTATAGTTGAATGTGTGGAATTAGCAGTTAGCAACGTTAAAGCCCGTAATAGCGATCGCGCCTTGCCCACTATTGAGCCACTGACCTCAAAAAATTTACCTTTAGTGCAAACCGACGGAGAATGGCTGGTAGAAGTATTAGCCAAATTATTAGATAATGCCTGCAAATTTACCAACCCCGATGGCAAAATTACTATAGCCGTAAAATCTAACGGCAGCAATCATTTGGAAGTTACCGTATCCGATACGGGAAGGGGCATCGAACCCAAACGTCTAGAAACTGTCTTCGATCGCTTCTATCAAGAAGAAGGAGCCTTACGTCGCAGTGCGGGCGGTACGGGTTTGGGTTTGGCTATTTGCCGCCAAATCGTCCACAACTGGGGAGGAGAAATTTGGGCAGAATCTTTGGGTAAAGATCGGGGTAGTAAATTTCACTTTACAATTCCCATCGCCGTCAAAACCAGCAATCTAGATGATGGGCGATCGTCTGCTAGAAAAAAGCCTGGTAAAACTCCAAAACGCCGCAAAAAAGCATAATTTCTCAGCAAAAGCTATCTAGAATCATTTAAAAAGATCGAAAAACTGTTACAGTTCTTGACAACTCGTAAAATTGCTAGGTACTCAGTGATAGGATGCCGTAAATACCTTTTATGAGGCTCTTTTAAAAATGGCAGACCAAGAACAACTTTCGGGTAAAACACCCAAATTTGGTGGCAGTACTGGCGGCTTGCTAACCAAGGCATTTGTTGAAGAAAAATATGCTATTACCTGGACTAGCGAGGAAGAACAAGTGTTTGAAATGCCCACTGGCGGCGCGGCAACTATGCACGAAGGTGAAAACCTATTGTATTTAGCCCGTAAAGAACACTGTCTGGCTTTGGGAGCGCAGTTTAGAAATAACTTCAAACCCAAAATTCAAGATTACAAAATCTATCGTATTTATCCCAACGGCGAAACTCAATATTTACATCCTGCCGATGGAGTTTTCCCAGAAAAAGTTAATGAAGGCAGAGAATACAACGGTAAAATAGACCGCAGTATTGGCAAAAATCCTCAGCCCTCTACCCTCAAATTTTCTGGCAAAGCTCCTTACGAAGTTTAGCCACCAAGGAATAAAATTAAAAAATAGTAAGAAAAAATTAGCGTTAATAACAGCTAATTTTTTCTTTTTTCTTTTAAGGCAATTTACTTCGGTTGCCGTTAGCAAAAAGCTATATTGTTAATATTTTAGTCTTCTATTCTCTATCTTTATTGAATGATCTTTCCCGATTTCACTCGGTTTTCTCAACTAGCACGACAAGGCAACTTCGTTCCCGTATATCAAGAATTGGTAGCGGATTTAGAAACCCCCGTTTCAGCATGGTATAAAGTTTGTGCGGGTCAACCATACAGCTTTTTACTAGAGTCGGTAGAAGGAGGAGAAAAACTCGGACGCTATAGCTTTTTAGGTTGCGATCCCGTTTGGGTATTAGAGGCAAGAGGCGAAACGACAACTCAGACCTATCGCCACGGTCGGGTCGATCGCTTTACAGGTAACCCATTAGAAGTTTTATCCCTCTGTCTGGCATCTATTCATCCCGTAACATTACCTCAGATGCCTCCGGGAATTGGCGGACTGTTTGGAGTTTGGGGTTACGAACTAATTCGCTGGATCGAACCGAGAGTTAAAGTTCATTCTCCTACTGCCGAAGATCTACCCGATGGAGTCTGGATGCAGGTAGATAACTTGATTGTTTTCGATCAGGTAAAGCGGAAAATTTGGGCGATCGCCTATGCAGATTTACGCGATCCTAATGTTAGCGAAGAACAAGCCTATCAAATTGCTAGCGATCGCGTCAACAAGCTGATTTTAAAACTACAGTTGCCCTTACCAGTAGAAGCCAAATCATTAGAGTGGCAAGAAACCGATTCAGGCGATTCTCAGCAGGGTAAAAATGTTATCTATACTAGCAATACCGACCGCCAGCTATTTTGCCATAACGTCACTAAAGCTAAAGAATATATCCGCGCTGGCGATATTTTTCAGGTGGTGCTTTCTCAAAGATTGTCCACTCTTTACAAAGGTCATCCTTTTAACCTGTATCGCTCCTTGCGTCTTATCAATCCTTCTCCCTTCATGAGTTACTATCAGTTTGGCGACTGGCAGCTAATCGGTTCTTCGCCAGAAGTCATGGTCAAAGCCGAAAAAACTGCTACTGGAGAAATAGAAGCAACCCTCAGACCGATTGCGGGAACTCGTCCGCGCGGCAAAACAGTAGCTGAAGATGAAGCCTTAGCTACAGAGTTACTCCAAGATCCCAAAGAAATTGCCGAACACATTATGTTAGTCGATCTCGGACGTAACGACTTGGGCAGAGTTTGTGTCAATGGTAGCGTCAGGGTAGATGAAATGATGGTTATCGAACGCTACTCTCACGTCATGCACATCGTTAGTAATGTAGTTGGTAAGTTGGCAGCCAACACAACTGCTTGGGACTTACTTAAAGCCTGTTTTCCTGCGGGAACGGTAAGCGGCGCGCCTAAAATCAGAGCGATGGAAATTATTAACGAACTAGAGCCAGAAAGACGTGGACCTTATTCGGGAGTATATGGATATTACGATTTTGAAGGGCAGTTAAATACTGCTATTACCATTCGGACGATGATCGTCCGCCATTACCAAGAAGATGAATATTTAGTTTCAGTACAGGCAGGTGCTGGTTTGGTTGCCGACTCCGTACCCGAAACCGAATATCAAGAAACTCTCAATAAGGCTAAAGGACTGCTGGAAGCAATTCGCAGTTTGAGTTAAAAATTTAGGCTTTGGGGAACGGGCAAAAGTAAAAACTTTTTACTCGCTACTTGCTACTTGCTACTTAAAATTTGGCTGGCTCTAACCGCTCCAACTCGATCAGATAAAAATCGCCTAATTCTTGTCGCTCGACGGGTAAATTTTGATATTGAATTTCGCCTTTAATAGCTAGCTCTCGATCTGTCTGTGGTAGTTTTTGTTTTGTAACTACCCAAATGCTACCTGTTTCGTCGTTGAGTTGGTAGGCACCATTACCGATAAAAGGCGCGGATTGGGTTACATTTCCCATGAGATATACAATCTTACCGCTTTTGTAGCGCGATATTTCAGCAGTAGTAACTTGTGGCGTGCCACAACCTGTTAAACTTCCAAGTAAAATTGTGACCATACTCCAAGTTAAAAATTTAATTGTCTTGGGTTCAACCCGAGCAATAAACAACATATTAAGGCATCTCCGCCTGGAAACATCGCCAGCCTAACTTATTGCAATCGATACTAACTCAAAAATTCTATGTCTGCTCGTACTCCCTGTTTACTAGATGGTAAAACTTTAGCCCAAAAAATTCGGCTACAGCTTAAAGAACGCATTGCTCACCTACAGCCAAAAATCGGTCGTCCTCCAGGTTTATCAGTTTTAATGGTAGGAGATAACCCTGCTAGTGCCGTATACGTACGCAATAAAGAAAGAGCCTGTCAACAAATAGGCATTGTTTCCAAGGGGAAGCATTTCAGCGCAGATACGAGCCAACAGGAGTTGGAAAGCGTTATCGCCGAATTAAATAAAGATGAGGAAGTAGACGGTATTTTAGTTCAGCTACCTCTACCAAATCATTTAGATACGGTATCTCTGCTACATACAATTCATCCCGATAAAGATGCCGATGGTTTGCATCCAGTCAATTTAGGTAAATTGGTTCGGGGTGAATCTGGTTTGCGTAGCTGCACTCCTGCGGGGGTAATGAAACTGCTGGCAGAATACGATCTCACACTCAACGGCAAAAAAGCGGTAGTAGTAGGGCGCAGTATTTTAGTTGGTAAGCCTCTAGCGTTAATGCTGCTAGAACAAAACGCTACGGTAACAATAGCCCACTCACGTACTCAAGATTTAGCTGCTGTCTGTCGAGATGCCGATATTTTAGTAGCGGCAGTAGGCAAGCCCGAAATAATTACCGAAGATATGGTCAAGCCTGGTGCAATAGTAATTGATGTGGGAATCAATCGCTTGGAAAACAGCCAAAAACAGGCAAAGTTAGTCGGTGATGTTGCTTTCGATCGCGTTGCTGAAGTGGCAGGCTATATTACCCCCGTTCCTGGGGGTATAGGTCCGATGACGGTTGCTATGTTGCTTAGTAATACGGTACAGAGCTATAGTAATTATTCTAAATAATTGTGGCGATCGCTCCCGTCTACCGACCAGTCTTCATTTTGTCCGCCTACAATAGCAGTTTCAATCTGTACGAACTCTTTATCTAAACGCTCTAAAGCATTGAGCAAAACATCGATCGCAATTAAATCGCTCGTACCCAAATCAAACCAGCACCTTCCCCATACGCCGAGAAATTCAAAGCCACCCATATTGTGCATGGGAGCCATTAGGGTTTGGCTCTCGTCTAAAGTATAGTTTAGATAGCTAATATCAATTCCTGCATCTTGAACTTGAAGATTTTCAGCATTAAATCCACCTAATTTGCCGATGTAAAACCAGGAGTTAAATAGTTCTTCGACATACTGTTGCTCTATTCTAGAGGGAACTGTATAGAACTTTAGCCAAATCCATAGATCGAAAGGATTAAATTCTCGAAATTGTACTTCCATATTTTACGTTGTTGAATGGATAGAATGTGTGGTTATCATATTCAATTATGAATCGCGGGACAAACCATTTAGATTAATAGTCGTTATTTAACTCAGTACAAAACGGCTTTGAGGCGATTGGCTTTGCTAGTGCGCGGAGCGCAATCGCCAAAAATTATTTTTTACTCTCAATCTTGGAGTTGAGAAGCTGTCGAATGTTTTCAATTTCCAAACGATTTTTAAATACTCTTTATAGGAATTATGATTTTATTCCTGTTTCTATAATTCCGTCGATAATATAAAACAAGCCAAGTATTAGAAGAAATGCCGTGGAACCTTTTGCAAACCACTTTACCCAAGTTCGACCGAAACTATATTCGTTGTTAGTTTCTAAACTATCCAAATCGTCTTGATAAGTAATTGTGTAATCTATCTCAATCATCTTAAATGCCAACACAAGGAGATCGTGAGCTTAACATATGATTTGGCATTATCGTAGTTATAGATTTTGCAATCGCAATGTTTTAGAGAAAAGAAATTAATTGAAACCGTTATATTTGTCGGTTAACGTTTGCAACCAAATTTGAGTAAAAAAAGTCTAAGCGATCGCTTTACTTAAAATTATCTGTATGAAAAACAAACTACTATTAACTTCGTTCCAAACTTGGCTCGATCGCCAAACATATAATTCTTCAGATCGCTTGTTGGCTATGGTCGAGGAATGGGAATTTGCAGAAACTGAGTTGGTGTTATTGAGGCAACTTCCTGTCGATGTCGAATTAGCAACTCAAAAAGCGATCGCGGCAATTAAATCTTTTCAGCCTCAAGGTATTATCTGTTGCGGTATGGCAGAATCGAGACAACAGCTAACTGTAGAAACTAATGCTACCTGTGGAGATAATTGTCTTTACACTCAAATCGATGTAGATAAACTCGTAAGGCAATTACCTCATACCTCTCTCAGTCATGATGCAGGTAAATTTGTTTGCGAGGGATTATACTATCAAATCTTAAAGTTTCTCTACGCGTCTCATCGAGAGCTTCCTTGTATTTTCGTTCACGTTCCTCTGTTAACGGCACAAAATTTGCCTGCGATCGAGCAAGATTTTAAGTGCATCGTCGAGTTTGTTAGCATTTTAGCCACTCAAGATAAATAAAAAAAGAGCAATTAATAATTGCTCTAATACTATCAAACTCATTTTCAAATAAAGTTAGATTCTATTAGCTACTGCTTAATTATTACAGTCAACTACCAGTAGCAATTGCTCTATCGCTTAATTTCTACTTTTTATCTCTTGCCAATAATTAGCTATTTTTTTGTCCTCTGTCGGTTTGAATATAAAGGATAAGCAGAAATACGGTTGGAACCAAAACGAACAATATAGTAGCTATAAATCCTAAATCGTTAACTTGCATGCTACAGCAACTCCCTATGCAGTTTTTTAAAGATCGTACTTTAATAGAATATCATCACTCAGAACCTTGCTGCATCAACTGTATCGATCCCTACGGTTTTGTTCTCACCGTAATAGGTCCTTTAACCACAGTTTGACATGAAAGTCTATAGCTGTCGGGTTTTTTGCCCAGTCTTTTTTGCTCGAAATCAGTTCTAGGAGACAAATTTTCCATTCCCTCGACTATATCAACAATGCAAGTAGAGCATTGACCGACTCCTCCGCAATTAGTTAGCTTACCTTTGAGCTTATAAATATCAACATTATTTTGCAGGGCTTTTTCTCTTAGATTAGAGCCGTTAGCCGCAACAACTTCGGTAATTACTTCTTTGCCATTTTTATCCTTCACAAAAGTGATGGTTGTCATAAAAATTTTTCTCTTTAAATGTCTCTATACTTATAATATTAAGAAAAGAGCTATTATTCTCACAATAAATTTCTTATTTATCAGTTATTTGAGGGAATTGAGAAAAACTTATAAGCTAAATTGTAGCGATAGGTAGAAATTCTCATTGCTAGTACCACTTCGCTTAAGTAGCCAATAGCGGGGTGTCCCTGTGCCGACGAAAGCGGTCGGAACCAGCGTCAGCACGGGAACGCAAGGGAACGCCGAGCGAGACAGGTGCAAGCGTCTGACACAAACTTTTGAAGTCTCCTCTGTTTCTAAATTGACCAACAGTTACTCGGTTGTTTTTTTCTAATCTAATAGTTTTTGTTAGCGATCCAAAAGCAAACCTTGGGCAGTACTTGGTTCTTCTCCACTGCAACTGTGGCTATATATTCGGAGGCGGGAATAAAATTATCGATAAACCAAAGCTCGGCAATACTGCTGTTGCCTCTAATGGAGGACAAACTAATTGCTCCTCGATCTAAAGTTGTTTCTACGCTTTCTAACCAACCCGATAATCCTTCTCCCGTAGCTTTAAGATAAGCTTCTTTGGTAGTCCACATTTGCAAAAAAGCTTTTTTTTGAGCTTCGCCGCTCAAATTTAATATTTGTTGGGCTTCTGTGGCTGAAAAAAAGCGTCGCGCCATATTTTCGACATCTTTAATATTGCGTAAGTATTCTAAATCGATACCGATGCGGCGATCGCAAGTAAATCCGTATAAAGCTAATTCTTCAGAGTGAGAAAGATTAAATTGTAGATTAGACGAATTTAAAGATGCTGCTAATTTGGGTTTGCCGCGATCGCTATATTCAAATCTCAGGCGATCGCCACTGAGATTGAGATAATTACTCAAAAGCTGCCGTAAAGTGCCTCTAGCGATCACAAAACGTCTGCGGTGTTGGGGAAAATGAAAGCGATTGGCTCTTTGTATTTCGTCTTCAGACAATAGAGTTTCCAATTGCTCTATTTTTTCTGTCGGTAGATCTAGCCGACTTTGCCAGATGTGAACCTCATGATTGGATAGGGTTAAATTACGATCGGGAATTTGCCACACTTAAATTAATAAATTAAATCGAATTACCGTTAATTGGAAAAAGTCATACTGTTTTTCCAAAGTATCTCTATTAACGGCTCTGAAGTCAAAAATGCTTCTATCAGATCGCGCTACTATTGAGTCGATTAAAAACTTTAGAGATTGAAGATAAAACAACCCAACGTTATCACAATAATTAATTAAGTATCTTCCTGATGTAACCAAGTCTGTAAATCATTCATTCCTTGAAAATCTAGTAAGGCTTCGCCGAGATTTTCTAAACTTTCTAGAGAAAGACTATAGATGCGATCGCGCAACTCAGCAGGAATTTCTCCAACTCGTCGTGTAAGTTGACGGAGAACGAGAGATTTTTCTCTTTCAGATCCCTCCTGTCTGCCTTCTTGTCTACCTTCTTCTAAGATATCTTGATAAATTACCGATTCTCGCATCATACCCTCTCTAAACAGTTGTCTAACTAAGTCTTTCCTGTATTTTAACCCCGCAATAATTTGCGTATAAGCTGATATCTCAGCTTTTTTTTAGTTTTCAATTACAGTAGTAGACAGAAGAATGTAAGACATCGCGAACTACTGGAAACCTTATGAGTTAAGTATTTTAGTTTTAACTTTTAACTTTTGACTTTTGACTTTTGCTATAGAGTAAATTCGATCGCACCAAAAGCTAAATTTTTTGCTCTGCTTTAGCTCGAATTAATAAATCCCTATCATCACGAACTAATGCCCAACCGCTAGTTTCTCCTAGCTGTTCGAGAGCTAACAAACAGGCATATTTTAGATCGAAAATTGGCGTTTGAAGATTTTCTAAGAGTAAAGGTATTGCCTGAGTCGCCCCTAGATTGGCAAGAGCGATCGCGGCTGCGCCTCGCGATTTTTGAAACTGAGGTGCTTTGTAATTTAAAGCCGTTACTAAAAGTTCGTAACTTGGTTGGTATTCGAGCAATCCTAAAAGCTTGACTACGTGAAAATGCCCTCCATAATCGTTATAAGCTTCTGCTTCGTATGTTTGCATCAATGCTGCTGGTGCTTCGTCTGCGTATTCTGTAAGTAAAGTCTGACAGGCTAAATAACAGCGTCCGAAGTCGGTGTGGTAGAGTTCGCGAATTAAAAACTCTATAGCGGGTTTTTGGTCATACTCGTGTACTAGAATAATATCCTGCGGGCGATCGCGAATGACTAAATCTAAACTCGGTTCTACATCGGCAAAAATAATTTCACCCGCAGACAAACCAGCCATAGCTAATAACTTAATCCCTCTAAGACGAAAGGCGATCGAAGTGGGACATTTAGCAATTTGGGGAATAGCAGGATAGTATTGGAGATCGATTAAATCTTGAATGCTGGCTCGTCTGACATTAACGCTGTCGTGCTGCAAAAACTCAACTATGCTGGGAACTTGACTATTATCCTTATATAGACGGGCAGCAGCGGCGATCGCGGAACTAGCAATAGATTTATCTTCAGCATCGATAAAAGCCTCAATCTTGGTGAGGCTGGGTTGATAGTTGAGTTTAGCTAGAGTTTGGATAATGGTGCGATAACTTTGCTCTGGTTTGGTTAACAGATTGGCTATACTTTCCAAAGTCACTTCATCGTCAGTACCAATTTCGCCAATTGCCCAAACCGCATTTTCTACGGTATAGGGATCGCGATCGCCCAAACAAGCAACAATTGTAGGTAGGGCAGCAGTGGCTTTTAACCTTCCCAGGCTTTCAATTGCCTTACGCCTTGCCAGACGCTGATCCTGATGGGGATGGCGATCTTCTACTGCTTCGATCAAAGCCTGTATAGTTCTAGGTGAGGGAAAACTAATCAAATGGGACGCAGCTACATAACGCTCGGCTGCCCCCTCTGTTTCGTCGATCGGTTTTTTTAACAGCGCGATCGCCTGGTCTTCCGTTAAATTAAAGATATTAGCAAATCGATTATCCATTACCCAATTTTTCTACCCTAATCTATCACGCTATCATACATCTGTACGGGTAAGATACTGCCTTGCCTCTACTTCCAACCATAGCTTGTATTTACTCTAGACTAACTATCTGAGAAAATAACGATCGAGTATTCTAATCTGAGAAAGCAAATATGTCAGAACAAACTCCAGTAACCGCTCAAGAATTAAGCGATATTATTACAGAATTCGAGCAGTATCGAGAACGCCTAATTACCGAGACTCTAGAGGCAGCAAAGAAAGCTAAATTATCTCAAAAACATGCTAGAGAAAAACTAGAGCCGCAAATCGCTACCCTGGATGCCAAACTAGAGCAACTTCGCCAACAAAAGGATAACATGACCGCCAGTAACTAAATGGATAATACTTCTGACATTGCTCGAAACAGTTCTAATTCGCCACAGTTGTCTCCAGAAGAAACCGACCGCCTGCTCGTTAAAGTAAAACAACAGCTAGCCGAAGATACCTTTGACACCAGCGATCGCGCTTTGATTACTCAGATGGTAGAAAGTATGGGAGACAAGCGCGGTTTGGTACGACTAAATTTTGCCGAATCATTGGGGAAAGTAGGAAAACCTGCTGTTCCTTCGCTATTAGATGCTTTAGCCAATCATCAAAATGTCGTTGTCAGGAGAGCCGCAGCCAAGACTCTTACTTTAATTAGCGATCCTACTGCCGTACCTCATTTAGTTCGGGCGTTATTAACCGATGAAGATCCAGTAGTTAAAGGTTCGACTGTCGGTGCTTTGGCGCAAACGGGTGAAGTCTCTGCAACACCTTTACTAAAAGTTTTGAGTTCGCCAGATTCGCCAGAAAGCACTAAGGGTTTGGCAGCTTGGGGATTGGCATTTATTGGTTCTAAAGCCAAAGACAAACTGTATGAAGCTTACAATTCCGATTCACCAGAAGTTAGAGCGGCGGTAGTAGGAGCGATCGCCAAAGTAGCCGAAGAAAATCGCGAACCGCATGCTTTAGAGTTACTTGTTAACTCTTTAGACGATTCAGCAGCTAACGTCCGTAGCGAAGCGGCAGCAGCATTAGGAAATTTAGCTTATCCGCCAGCAGTCCCCCACTTAATCGAACTACTAAACTACCCAGACGGAGAAACCAGAAAGTCTGCGGCTCTATCGTTAATGAAGCTTAAAAATCTCGATGCGCTAGAACCGCTAAAAAATGCTCGCGAGCGAGAAACTGAAGATGGAGTAAAAAGAGCTATCTCTCTGGCAATAACTCAACTAGAACGAGCTACAGAAAACGATTGGGAGTAATTAACAGCAGTTTTTCACTAAGTAGATTACATTTTGAGATCGGGCAGGGGGCAGAGGGAAAAAATAGAAGAAAAATGTCTATTAGTCGTGTTTCATCAACTTAAAATAGCTGTAAGTAAAAATTGAGTTATTTAAAACCAAATTCTTACTGTCTGCTTGCTATTTGCTAATAGATGGAAAAATCTGCGTACTAATTGAATGGCTATTGCTTAACTAACTTCATTAGTTCGTCAAGAGCGACCGAACCTTAAATCAAATTACTTCTAATTCATCTTCGCGCAGGTGAGCTTTAAATTTAGGCTCGAATTCTACCACTACAGGTAAATTGGGACTGATCGGTCTTCCCTGCCAATCTTCCATAATATCTAAAACTTCTCCTTCCATACCTTTGATATCAAAAGGTTCCCTTCTTTGTTTGGGATTGTGATATACGATAACAGATTCTTTAACCCTAACGCGATCGCCTTTTTTCATATTGTCTATTTTACTCCTATAAATTAAGTTGGCTCAGGCAACTTTATCATTTTTGCATAGGAAGGTACTTTCAACTAGATATCGAGACAATCGCGATTGAGGCTAAGTATCATAGAAGTAAAGATACCTTGACTCCGTCTCTGCCAGACTAGCTATTTAAAGACTGCCTATGCCAGATCCGACCTTAATGTGGCTGATTGCAGGGATAATTCTTTGTGGTTTAGAATTTTTCCTGCCGACAGCATTTGTAACTTTTATGATGGGGATAGCTGCCCTGTTGGTAGCAATAGTATCTCTGGTTTTAGCACAAGATAGTGTTTTAGTTGCTTTGTGGTTGTTGTTGTCAACTCTACTAACTATTCTTACCAGAAGATTTTTTACTCCCAAGCGAAAAGCCTCAATTACAAGTGACGACTCAGAAGGAGAAACTCTCACAGTTATTCCTGCTGGGAAAAGCGGCAGAGTTTTATATGAAGGGAACTCCTGGCGAGCTAAATGTGCCGATGAAACCAGAGAGATTGCCGCTAACGAACTTGTTTATGTAGTCGGCAAAAAAGGGAACACTTTAATTGTGTTACCAGTAAATATGCTTTCGGATTAAATGAATAAAATATGAGGAAAATTTATTATGGGACAGTTTATAACTTTAGTCTTTTTAGTATTATTTGGTTCTGGTCTTGCAGGCTCGGTCAAAATCGTTAAAGAAAAAGAAGAATATTTAGTTGAAAGCTTGGGCAGCTACAAAAAGAAACTCGAACCAGGTTTAAACTTTGTCACCCCGTTTATCGACCAAATTGTTTATAAAAATACGATTCGGGAAAAAGTTTTAGATATTCCCGCTCAAACCTGCATTACACGCGACAATGTTTCGATTACGGTCGATGCTGTAGTTTACTGGCGGATTATGGATATGTACAAAGCATATTATAAAGTCGAAAATCTTCGCGATGCGATGGTAAACTTAGTTCTTACTCAAATTCGTTCGGAAATGGGCAAACTAGAGCTAGATCAGACTTTTACCGCCCGTACCGAAATTAACGAAATCCTGCTAAGGGAATTAGATATTGCCACAGATCCCTGGGGAGTTAAAGTCACCAGGGTAGAACTGCGAGACATTATGCCCTCTAAAGCCGTCCAGGATTCGATGGAACTCCAGATGGCAGCCGAAAGAAAAAAAAGAGCCGCGATTTTGACTTCTGAAGGGGAAAGAGATTCGGCGGTAAACTCCGCCCAGGGACAGGCACAGGCAAGGGTACTAGATGCTGAAGCGATGAAAAAAGCTGCAATTTTACAAGCTGAAGCCCAACAACAGGCAATTGTCCTCAAAGCCGAAGCCGAACGCCAAGAACAAGTGCTAAAAGCTGAAGCTACGGCGCAGGCACTACAAATAGTTACTGAAAAATTGCGCAACGACCCCAAAGCTAGAGAAGCTCTGCAATATATTCTCGCTCAAAGCTATCTCGATATGGGTAAAGAAGTTGGCAGCAGTGAAAGTAGCAAAGTCATGTTTATGGACCCCCGTAGTATGATCTCTACTATTGAAGGAATGAGATCGGTAATTTCCAATGGTGGCAATAGTGACTATACACCGATGGAGTTGGATTTAGAAAAATTAGATCGCGATCGCTAAAGAGACTTTTTTTGTTCTCTCTGTCTTTTTCTATTTTCTTGACGAAGCTTTTTTTCGCGAGTCAGCTTATCGTAACAATAAGGACAGGAAATATTGAGTTCGTAATGGGTAGAAGCTTTATCGGCAGCGGAAATAGGATGACCGCAGGCATAGCAAAGATCGTAACTGCCTGTTTCTAAACCTTGTTTGACCGCCACTCTTTCGTCAAAGACGAAACATTCACCTTGCCAAAGGCTTTCTACTGGTGGCACTTCTTTTAAATATTTAAGAATGCCACCTTTAAGATGATAGACCTCTTTAAATCCTTTAGAAAGTAGATAAGAAGAAGCTTTTTCACAGCGAATGCCTCCAGTACAAAACATGGCTACTTTAGAATGCTCTTGGGGGTCTAGTTTTGCTGCATATTGGGAAAATTCGCGAAAAGAATTGGTTTTAGGATCGATCGCGCCTTGAAAACTGCCTATTTTTGTTTCGTACTCATTGCGAGTATCGATGACGGTAACATCAGGATCGCTAATTATTTGATTCCAGTCTTGCGGTTCGACATATTTACCTACCTGACAGTCTGGTTTGGCTTCTGGTATGCCAAAAGTTACGATTTCTGGTTTGATTTTGACTTTCATTCTGGCAAAAGGCAAGTTGTCGGCAGTAGATTGTTTGGCTTCTAAATCTGCCAAACCAGCAAAAGAATGCAAGTAAGTTATAACTGCATCAATTGCATCCTGCGTACCCGCAATTGTGCCGTTAATCCCTTCTTCAGCCAAAATAATCGTTCCCTTGATATCTTGAGCCAAACAGTATGCCAAAATAAGCTCTTGTTTGGTTTCTAGTTCTGTTATGGTAATGAATTTATAAAAAGTAACTACGGTATAGGACATTGAATGTAAAGAGACGTATAAGGTTAACTGGTTGTGATGGTTAGTGGTTAGTAGTTAGTAGATAGCAATTGAATTAAAGCGATCGCCAACTATTAGCTCGACGATATTGCATAAATAAAGCGTAGTCTTAATTATCGAATAATAAACCATAAAAACTACTGATAAACCGAATACAACAGTAAATTCGAGCGGCAAATAACTTCTATGTCTGCTACAGCTTTGTCTCGTTATGTAGCTGTAATTTTCGACAGTAGCAACCCTATTGACCGCGCAATCAAGTAGTCTACATTGATCTAAAATACTAAGTAAATATTCATACTAATTATCAATTAAAATGCCAATTTAGCAAGGAAAACAAGTCAAAAACCATAAAGACATATAGAGTTTGCACTTTCTTGATTTTAAAGTCAATAAGAAAAACTAGTAAAGTTATATAGAGCTATTTTATAAATAAAAATTAATTGCTCTAGCGATCGCATTTTATATTTTAAGATAGATTTATCCCCAGAAAGTTTTTATTAAGCTGCTAGAGAAGAACCAGTTTATAAAGGCAAATTGCCATGAATCCCTTAGAATCTTTCTTGTTAACCCGTATTTTACTCAATTTTGAAGACGAAGCAGACGAAATTATCAGCGATATTTCTGCTGCGGCTTTTACTCCCGACGGTAATTTATGGGTGGGTTCTGATGAAATGATTGGAATCGAACGTCTTTCACCTGTTGGCAATCATAGCTATGGCAAACACGAACGTTTTCTACTGAACGACTATGTAGAGCTTTTCAATACAGACGATGAAATCGATATTGAAGGTATGGACTATGCCGACGGCTACTTATGGATTACTGGTTCTCATAGCACCAAACGCAAAAAACCCAAAGGAAAAGATGACGCTATAGAAAGATTGGCAACCGTTACCACCGATCTTAACCGCTTTATATTTGCCAGAATTCCTGTTATCAACGGTAAGTTAGTCAAGTCCTGTACTCCCAAAGAGGGAGAACCTTTAAGTGCGGCCTGTTTGCAGACAATTGATAACCGCAACCTATTGATTGAAATTCTTAAAAAAGACGCTCATCTCAAACCGTTTATCGAGGCAGAAATTCCTTCTAAAGATAATGGTTTGGATATTGAAGGTCTGGCAGTAAAAGGCGATCGCCTGTTTTTGGGGTTGCGCGGTCCCGTACTGCGAGGCTGGGCAATTGTTTTAGAACTGGAATTAGAGTTAAGCGAACCAGGAGTGCTTACATTTAAAACCATTGGCGATGATGAGGCAAAATACAGAAAGCATTTTCTCAACCTCAACGGTTTGGGTATTAGAGAATTATGTTTTCAAGAAAAAGACTTGATTATTTTGGCAGGTCCGACAATGGATTTAGAAGGTGAAATGCAGTTATTTCGTTGGAAAGACGTTTTAGATTTTTCTGAAAGTGAAGTTCACGAACAAGATGACGATTTAATACCATTATTCGACCTACCCTTTACAATTGGCTACGACCATGCAGAAGGATTGGCTATATATTCCTATTTAGAGGAAAATGATAGCTTAATGATTTTTTACGATTCTCCCAACCCTAAAAGAATTAGAGGAGAAAAAAGTATTTTTGTCGATGTTTTTCAACTGTAGCTTTTAGCAAGCTTTTGTTAGAGACTTTGACATTAAAAGTTTTTTGTGAGTAGCGATCGCACAATCGACAAAAATTAATTAATCCGAGTCGAGAACTGCGATACCCTAGATCGAGTCCCCATTATTTTTAATAAAATATTTTTGATGACATCCGTTGACACTTCTACACGCACTATTCGTATTGGTACTCGTAAAAGTCAACTTGCCCTGGTGCAAACTTACTGGGTAAAAGCCGAACTGGAAAAGCACTTTCCTAATATTGACTTTGAGGTCGATAAAATCAGCACTAAAGGAGACAAAATACTTGATGTTGCTTTAGCTAAAATTGGCGATAAAGGTTTATTTACTAAAGAACTGGAAGTGGGAATGCTGGAGCGAGAAACCGATTTTGCGGTTCATTCCCTCAAAGACTTACCAACTAACCTTCCTGAAGGATTGATGCTCGGTTGCGTGACTAAAAGAGTCGATCCTGCCGATGCTTTGGCGATTAATGTCAAACATCAGGACAAACAGTTAGATACCCTACCTGAAGGTGCAGTTATCGGTACTTCTTCTCTCAGACGGTTGGCGCAGTTGCGACACTACTATCCTCATTTAGAGTTTAAAGATATTCGCGGTAATGTCAATACCCGTCTGGCAAAGCTAGATGCAGGAGAATACGACGGCATTATCTTAGCAGTTGCAGGTTTGCAAAGATTGAATATGAGCGATCGCATCCATCAGGTTATTCCTAACGATATTTCGCTCCATGCAGTAGGACAAGGTGCCTTGGGTATAGAATGTCGGGCAGAAGATACAGAAATTTTAGAAGTATTAAAAGTTTTAGAAGATGCCGACAGTCGCGATCGCACCTATGCAGAACGTTCTTTTCTAAGAGAACTAGAAGGAGGTTGCCAAGTTCCCATCGGCGTAAATACCAGCATTGAAGGCAATACTTTAACTTTAGTGGGTATGGTGGCCAGCCTGGATGGGAAACAACTAATTAAAGACACAGTAACTGGCAATAGAAGCGATGCCGAACAACTCGGCAAAGATTTAGCCGCTCGGTTACGAGAACAGGGCGCGGGAGAAATACTAGCAGAAATATTTGCTCAAATAGAACGGGGCTAGTACAGCTACGCGAAAATCAAAAGTCAAAAGCGGCGAGAAGCGTATCGGAGGTTTCATGGCGGTCACAGGGCGCGGAGGTTTTCTCCGCACACGCCACCTCCTCATCAGCCGCTGGAGCGGTTCGACGTTCGCCAAGAAATTAAAAATCAAAAGCTTTACCGAGCAAGGCTTTCGATATTTTTAAACGGTTGCTTTAATGCCGCTGATGTGTTCTAGTTTGTAAATTTCCACTTTTTTTACATTTTTTTAGCTATAGTGAAACTTCTAAATAGCACTTCAATGTCTAATTAGAGCGATCGGTTAACTAAATATCTATCAATTATGAACTTAAGAAAATTAACGTTTCCCTTAATCTTAGGCTTATCTCTATTGTTTGGAGCGTGTCAAGAGTCTCCTGAAACTCCAGAAGGTAATCCAGAAAGTCAAATGGAAGACGCTGGCGATAGTGCGGGTGAAGCCGTCAATGATGCTGGCGGTGCTGTAGAAGATGCTGGTAATGAAGCTGGTGATGCTGTAGAAGATGGCGTTAACGATGCTGGCAATGCTGTAGAAGATGCTGGTAATGAAGCTGGTGATGCTGTAGAAGATGGCGTTAACGATGCTGGCAATGCTGTAGAAGATGCTGGTAATGAAGCTGGTGATGCTGTAGAAGATGGCGTTAACGATGCTGGCAATGCTGTAGAAGATGCTGGTAATGAAGCTGGTGATGCCGTCAATGATGCGACTAACTAAATTAAATTAACAACAAATTAAACATCGCGGGTTATTTTGCTGCCATGAGTAGGAAATAACCCGCATTTTTTAGTAAACTAATTTTTGAAAGCTACCTATAGCAAAAGTCAAAAGCTAAAAGTTAAAACTAATAATGAACTTACCTACTAATATATTTACTTATGCCCAATGGTCGGGAATTCTCACCATTGTTTTTTTGTTAGTTACTATAGGAGCTTTTATTTTTGGCTGGGGCTATCGTTTTCGCTTAGTTGGTGCTACTGGTTTTATGGGAGTGCTAACAGCAGGTGTATTTACCTTGGGCTTGAGCTTAACTCCAAAAGTCGAAATACCAGGTGCCGCGCGATATACTTTAGTTTACGATAATGGTTCTAGCCTGGCTGTAGTGGCAGTACCGCCAAAAATAGAAAAGTCGGCGATCGAACCTACTCTACGTCAGGCAGCAGCAGATCTTTACTCTTATGGTAGAACGGGAGCGGGTGGAAACAATAGTTTGTTAATAGAGCTAAGAACTGTAATACATCCCGAGCCAGGAGTTTCAGTTCCTTTGTACTTAGGTTCTGCCGAGCGTACTCTTAATTCTAGAACTGACGATAATATAAAAATAAAATCGTTTGCCCAAAACATCGCCCAACTACCGCCAGCAACTGCAAATACCAAATAACTTATGAGCCAAAAATCTACTAAGTTATCACAGCCAGTAACTACAACCTTTACTCCTCTATCTATTGCTCCCGCCAGAGTATTGAGAGGAGAAACCTGTTTGACAAATTCGGGAAAAGAAATCGCTCGATATGGCAATCGTCCTTTGGTTATAAGCGGCGATCGCACTTTAGAGATGGTGGAGAAATATTTACAGCCAGTTTGCGAGAGGGTGCAGTTAAGTTGGGCTGCTGCTAGCTATACTCCAGATTGTGCCGAAACATCCCTGGCTCGTTTAAAAGCCACAGTTGCCGAACATCAAGCCGATTTTATTATCGGCGTAGGTGGTGGCAAAGCTCTAGATACTGCCAAACTTCTGGCACATCAGTGTCGTCTGCCAATAGTAACTATCCCGACTTCGGGAGCTACCTGCGCTGCCTGGACGGCTCTCTCAAATATATACTCTCCTCAAGGAGCATTTCAATACGACGTTACTCTGTCTTGCTGTCCCGATTTGTTGATACTCGACTATAGTTTGCTGCGTACCGCTCCCAAAAGAACCTTAGTCGCAGGAATTGGTGATGCGATCGCCAAGTGGTATGAGGCATCGGTTAGTAGCGGTAGTTCTTCAGCAACTTTAATTATCTCTGCCGTACAGCAAGCCAGAATTCTCCGCGATATTCTCTGGCAAAAATCTCAAACCGCTTTAGAAAACCCCCACAGCGATGAATGGCGTGAAGTTGTCGATGCTACGGTATTACTTGCAGGAGTAATTGGCGGTATTGGCGGGGCTGACTGTCGGACTGTTGCCGCTCATGCCGTTCATAACGGATTGACTCATATCCCCGAAACTCATCATGCTTTGCACGGAGAAAAAGTCGCCTATGGAATCTTAGTGCAGTTGCGACTAGAAGAAATGGTACAAGGAAATCAACTTGCAACTTCTTCTCGCCAGCAGCTACTACAGTTTTATACTCAAATTGGTTTGCCCAAAACTTTAGAAGATTTAGGACTAGCAAACATTAGCTTATCTCAACTACGCCACGCTGCTGAGATTGCCTGTAATTCAAGCTCTGATATTCATCGTTTGCCTTTTACAGTCTCATCAGAACTGTTAGCGGCAGCAATGGTTTCTACAACAGCAAATAACTTTAGTTCGTCAGAACGTAAGACTGTTAGTTAGTCTTGAAAAAAGGTAGAGAATAGAAGGCAGCAGATAAAGCTGCGATCGCAATTAAAGTAAAGGTTAATTTTTACGTAACTAAAAAATAGCTTAATTTTGCTCTATTTACAAAAATAGGTTGTTAAAAATAGATATTATCGCAAACTTTACAAGTTGACTTCTATAAGCAATAGTTTTATGTTTTTGATATATTAAGTAAAAACCACAGTATTTTAAGTAGTTAAATACAGCAAAACTTTACCGTGATTTTACTTGGTTGGTAAATAATTTTGGTTTACCTGATTATAAAATCAGCAAGCGATTAGATATTGCTTATAAAAAATGTTAAATAAATTACCCAATTCGGCGATCGCAATAGCTTTACTTTTTGGTTTAGCTGGCATTCCGCAAATAGCAGATTCGTCAGAATCCAAACTTATTACTAAAACAACTATCGCCCAGGCTAACACAGATGAAGTTCCACCCGATACTGAAGATCGAGGAGGAGCTTCGTGGTATTGGTTACTGCTATTGTTAATACCTTTAGGTTTGGGAGGGTTGTTATTGGCTCGTCGCACTCCAACCAATGCAGACACTACAACCTCTACCCCTAATACTCCAGCTACTTCTGCAAACAACAAGCTAACTTCACCAGAATCAAATCAAATCGTCAATGCCAATTTAACTCCTGGTGCCACTGGTATACCCAAAGATATCGAACCAGAAACTACTTTAACTAGAGAACCCGATAGTTATAATTTTGATAATAATTCACAGGTTAATAATATCGAAGTTAGAGAAGATCTAGCTTCAAGCAATGTCAACGGTGTTGCCAGTCAGGCAGCAGTAGACGATCGCCCGTCGGATACTAATACCGAAGCTTTTTTAGAAGATTCAACTACTCGCGATTTAGATTTTACCAGCAATTCAGTAGCTATAAATAATTATTCTGAAGTAGATATCAATCGCGCTACAGAAGTTCCACAATCTGAGTCAAAATATGTTTCCCCTTCTCAAGCTGAGATCGATTCTCAAGAAATCGCTCTCGAATCAGAAGCAGACGCAATTTTTGGGTTAAACAATCTCGATCGCCAAGAAATTAGTTTAGATGAAATTACTTTTGATGAACGATCTCAATTTACTCCAACTCTAGACACCAAAGAAGATGACGAGCTTACCGAATGGTTGGCAAGTTTAGAGGGTACAGAAAATGACAGCGATCTAGATGATATTTCTGAGTGGCTTGATAGCTTAGAAGCTGACGAAACGACTTCCGTTACCAATGGACACTCGACCAAAACTACTGTCGATGCCGATGACAACTACAGTGAACTTGTTTCAATACACGAAACAACTTATATGTCTGATGATGATGCTTTTGAAGAGCTTCAGAATTTGTTAGACGAAGATTCAAACCGTCGCCAACAGCAGTAACAACTTTGCCAACCACACTCTAGCAGTCTTTTCTGTGAAAAAACGTTAAGTAGGTAGACAGAATTAAATACAAAATAATAGAAGTTAGTAATTATCCAAAACTTTTGTTACTACTGTCTCCTGTCTTTCAATCATCACAGTTCGCTTTAATTTAGTCTACTCGCTCAAACGTAGTGCATTTATTTTCTTTTATCATAGAGACATAAGCGATCTAAAGTATTAAAGAGGTTAGCTAGCTGTGGCAGGTTTTGAAAATATTGTTAAAAAAGCTTTTTATATGGGTGTTGGATTTGCTTCTTATGCTCAGGAAAAAGCGGGAGGCACTCTTAACGACTTAAGAATTCAGGCGCAAAAGTTAGCCGATGAAATGGCAGAACGGGGTGAAATGACTGCCGAAGAGGCACGTAAGTTTGTCAATGAGATTGTCGAACAGGCTCAAAAGGATGAGGTAGGACAAGGCACATCTACTAAAACCGAGAACCGAGAACCCCGCCGTATTGAAATAGTAGATGAAACAGATACAGAAGAAACCACAACCAATAATAAAGATGAGTTGCGGCAACAGGTAGAATCTTTACAAGAAGAATTGCGTCGTCTAAAAAGAAACTCTGAATAGCAGCAATCTTTATCGTCAAATAATCGAAATAGATGTAACTCGAACGGCTTGACTATGAATTGGCAACAAGAATTGTGGAAACAGCTAGAAAAAACTGCGACTGAAATGGAAGAATTTTTTAACGATGCTAGTAAAGCAGCAGAGTCTTTTGCCGAGGAAATCGGTGAAACTGTAGATGATTTTATCGATCGGGTTCAAGATGTAGTTGCCAATGAAATAGACTCATTTGTTCGAGACTTTATCGATTTAATTGATGAAACTGAAGATAATTTTGAAGTTAGCATTTGGGAAAATTTTGACGAACTGGTAGAAGAAGATTTTATGGGAGTAGGTTTTCAACGCCCTACAGCCGACAACAACCCTGCCTGTATAAACTGCGCTCACTATCATGGTCGAATTTATGACGACAATCTTCTGGTTTGTGCCATGCACCCCTACGGTTGGCAGGATGATAATTGCCCCGACTGGGAACGAGATAAATTTGAATAACTGAACATTGAGCAGTTAAAAATGCTCATTGTTCATTGCTGGTTGCCTGTTTGTATGCTGCCCAGCCGCCAAAATCGGAAATATCAGGCCACTGATATTTTTTTACTAATTCTTGTGGATAGAGCATGGCGATCGCCTTTTCGTCTGCCTCTAGATTCACTACATCAGGATACATATGAGGGGGTTCGTTAGCTAACAAATACTCATATTGTTCCTCAGTCAGTTCGTAGATTTCCCCAGGAATACTAATTCCTCCACTTTCCACCTCATAAATAGCAGGATGCCAGCCGTTTTCCGCTGCATGAAGACGATATTGGGGAAGTGTTTTGGTAGTTCTAATAAATTTTGCCGCTTGCAGATTTTGATGGTCTGGCTGCCCTCTCAAAGCCGAACCACAAATAAAAACCCGCTCGATACCCGATTTTTTAGTTGTCACTATTGCTTGTTCCCTTGTGTCTTTTTAGATTGATAACTTCTATTTCCCTGACTACTCTATTTTTACTAGCAATCAAATGTTCTTTAATAGTTTGACTGGCTATGTCAGGATCTTTAGAAGCGATCGCATCATAAATTTTACGGTGTTCTAAGCGAATTTCCAACACCTCTGGATTATGCTTGGTCGTTTGAATTCTCAGCAACGCCATTTTATCGAAAATTCGATTGAGCAAATCTAATAGCCAGCGATTACCCGATACTTCAGCTATCAACCGATGAAACTGATAGTCTAATTCCAAAAGCTCATAACTAGTAACCGACTTGGAACAAGCCGTTTTTTCGGCAGCAATTACGTAACTTTCTAGTTTTTGTAGCTGTTGGGCATTAATAATTTCACAGGCTTTAGCTACCGAAAGCTGTTCTAAAGCAATACGACAATCATAAAGCTGTATGGTATCCTCGACGGATAGGGTAGCAACTTTGAAACCGCCATTAGGATTGGAAACAATTAACTGTTCCCGTTGTAATTGACCGATCGCCTCGCGGATTGGCGTGCGGCTTACCTGTAGTTGTTCGGCTAATTTAGTTTCAACTATTCGTTCTCCCGAAGCTATTTCTCCTGCCAGAATAATTTTTCTTAGAGCTTGATATACTTGCTCTCGTAAAGATTTACTTCTTTGAATAGCAATCATAGATAAAGTCGAAACTGGGAGTAAATTATCGCGGGTCTTAAAGTAAATATCACTTCAGTGTTACGCATACAGTATACATAATAGCTCTTATCGCTGTAGAAATGAAACATTTAAGCCGTTTGTAGTGGTTGGCGGTCGGGTATACCGATCGCTCTGGGAAATTGTTTTTTAGTCGGAAAATGCTTGCGTAAATAAATGCAGTGACGAATACTCTTAGTTAGGGGTGTTTCTAAAGGATATACCGCTTCAAGTTTTCCTCCCAATTGAGCGGCTACAGATTCGATCTCTAAAGTGTCTGTATCGCTCCAACTACCACGATAGAGAATAGCCAAACCCCCAATTTTTACCAAAGGCAGAGCGTATTCAGCACAGACAGAAGCCTTGCTGACGGCACGAATTGTAGCGAGGTCATAGGTTTCTCGTAGATTTGGTTGCTGTCCGATTGTTTCGGCTCTATCGGCTATAGTTTTGACGTTCTGTAAATTTAGCTTGGAAATTAAAGTTTCGATAAAGGCAATTTTTTTACGGGTTGAGTCGAGTAAGGTAATCTGCCAATGAGGATAGGCGATCGCCAGAGGAATCCCTGGAAAACCCGCTCCCGTACCCAGGTCGATCGCTTTACAAGGTCGATCTGTATCAATACCGATAGTTCCCGATAGAGAATCCCAAAGATGTTTTTCCCAAAAAGCTTCAGGCGCAGAAATACGGGTTAAATTTTGTAGGCGATTGCCCTTTAAAATTTCGGTATAGACGCGCTGAAATCGCTGCTGCTGTTGTCGATCTGGCTGCCAATCAAGAGTTGCTTGCCAAATCTCAATCATATTTGGTAATTCTGGTATCTGCTCCAAATGATTGCTATCGCTCATTTACCCATCGCTGCTGCTGCTACTTGCTTTAACTCTCCTCTATCTATAGTCCAACAGCGATCGGCTATCTCTACTAATTCTCCAGGATCGTGTGTTACTACCAACAGCATCCAGTGTTCTTTTAATTTTGACAAAAGTTTTGCCAGTTGCGATTTCATCGACCAATCCAATCCCGCTGTAGGTTCGTCCAGCATTAAAATATTTGGCTGACGAATTAGCTGTACTGCTAAAGCCAAACGACGTTGTTGTCCGCCACTCAAAGCATTAGGAGACGTACTCAAAGATATACGATCTAATCCTACCTCGCTTAGAGCTTCTTTAACTCTTGCCGAACTTAGTTCGGGATGTCCCAAACGCAATTCTTCTAAAATAGTACCGCCGCAAAAATGTCGTTCGGGAAACTGAAACACCAATCCTGCCAGTTGCTGTAATTCTAGATCCGTAAGTTGGCGATCGCGCCACATAATCTTTCCCGCCGTTGGTTCTGCCAGTCCAGCTAAAATCTCTAGTAGAGTTGTCTTTCCCGAACCACTAGCACCAATAATTACTCCTAACTCACGGGGAGCTAGTTCTAGATTGATGTTTGTTAAAATTGGAGTCACTGTAGCAGCGGGATGATAACACAAATCTTGAAGATAGAGCATTAATAAAAAAGTACCTCAGTTTATATTAAAAATTATACTTTTTAGGCTCTGGCGGTAGCTCTCGCCAATCGCACATCGCTCACTTGAGAAAATCTCAAGCGCATCGGAACTAGCTAACAATTGAATCGTCAAAGTATTGAAAAACTCAACAGATAGATTAGATTAATGGAAAATCAAAGTAAATCGATTTGGAAAAATCTTTTCTTTGCTTTATCTCTAGCAGTAGGATCTCTATTATCCTTAGATAATAGTCTCGCTCTAGCTGCCGATCCTTTTAGAGAACAAAACGTCCGTGAGATCGGCGAACTGACAGAATCTGCATTTAAAACGGTTTTTTTACGAGGAAACTATCTAACAGTCGAAGAACAACTAGACTTAGCAGAAACCGAAGAAACCAACGAACCTTTGATTTATGCTATGCAGGCTTCGTTGGCATATACCAAAGAGGACTGGACGAGTTTGCAGCAATACGCTCTAAAGACTTTAGAAACTGCCAGTGCGATCGGCTCTGAAGATCCTCTACGCAGCAATCTTTATCTAGCAGTAGGACATTTTCTTAATGGAGCATATCTCTATCACGAACAAGGAGCTATTGCTGCCATCGATAAGCTACAGATGGTATTTAAATATCTCGATCGCGCTGAAGATATCGACCGCGACGATCCCGAACTAAACTTGATTAAAGGCTATATGGATTTACTATTGGCAGTAAATCTTCCCTTTTCCAGTCCCGAACAGGCGATCGCTCGTTTTGAAACCTATGCCGCACCCAATTATTTAGTAAACAGAGGTATAGCCGTTGCCTATCGCGATTTAAAACAATACCAGCGTGCTTTAGAATACGCCAACAAAGCCTTAGAAATCGCTCCTGAAAATCCAGAACATTATTATCTTAAAGGACAAATTTTACGCCAAATTGGTAAAGAGCAAAGCAATATTACCGTTCTTGAAGAAGCGTTAGAAAATTTTGCCATAGCTGCCGACTATTCCGAACAGCTACCAGAATCGGTAATCGAACCTCTAGAAAGAGAAATTCGGCAAACTCAAGAAAAAATTGCCGAAATTGAAACTGAATCTGCTAGGAAATTCCCTTAAAGATTTAAATATTAGTAACGACAAAAAAACGCGATCGCTGTTTTAAGATAATTATTATTCAAAACGACTAACTTTAAAAAATATGTTTTTAACTATTCGATATTTACTAAGCTTACTCTTGGTAGTGGCGATCGCAATAATCTGGCTATTGCTCGATGCTCGTCCTGCTCTAGCTCAAGAAAATACGGTTAACTATACTTATAGCGAAATACGCCATCGCGACTTTTCTCATAAATATTTAGTAGGCGCGGTGTTTGCTGCTGCTGATGCGCGAGGCAGCACTTTTGAAGGCTCTGATGTCAGCAATTCAATTTTGACCAAAGCAACTTTTATCAATACCAATCTATCAGGAGCTAATTTTACTAGCTCTCTAATGGATCGAGTAGCTTTAGATAATTCAAACTTAACTAACACTATCTTTCGCGAAGCTGTAGCTACAAGTACCTCTTTTGACGGTACTACTATTGATGGTGCAGATTTTACTAACGCAATTTTAGACCGCTACCAAATATATCTTCTCTGTAAAAGAGCGGATGGTGTCAATCCCACAACGGGAGTATCTACAAGAGATAGTTTAGGATGCAAAAACTAAGTTGACTATTCGATCTCATTTTCAAAAGTCAATTTAAATACTAAGAAAGCTGTAAGCTATGAAACTTAGAAAATAAAAAAAGACTGGGAGATTGGGAGAAAAAGGGACTGAGTAATTTTTCTACGAATAAACTTCCTCTCCGTCCCCTCGTTACACCATCACTTTTCAAGAGTATGTTTTAAAAATTCGATCGCGCTATCGATAGAGAATTAAGGAACCAGGAAAATGAGGAGATATTTAAACCAAATTTTTGTATTTTTTTTAAAGCATACAATTTTGTAAAAATACTCTTTTAAAAAATGGTATTAATTACAGCTTCTCTAAGTATAATTATGGAAATTTAGATATAACTTTTTTAATAAAGTATTTATTTAAGTAAATTTTCTATTATTGTTCGGTTATTTACAGTATAAAATGATGCCCGCTAACAAATAATATTAATGCTGTTGTATTGTTAGAATAAATTTTCTGTAAAATTCAAAAAATATAGATCTTTAAGAAATGTTAAGTGCTATAAAAGATTTAAAACTGTAGTTTATAAAATGCCATGAATCAGATGCAGAGTGAATTTTCACATCAGTTAATAGATCTCAGCCAACAACAATTTACGGGCAAAATTATCGTACAGTTCGACCCAAAAACTACTTGGTATATATATTTATGTTTGGGAAGACTGGTTTGGTGCGATGGCGGAATTCATTCCAATCGATCTTGGAAAAGACTGACTGATAAATATTGCTCTCAAGTAAACTGGAACGAACTGAAACTAGAAAATCTTGAAACTTTTGAGCGTATAAATTATTGCATTCTAAATTTTTTAATTCAAAAACAACTAATTAAACCCGAAACGGCAACTGAAATTGTTAGAGTCAAAGCTATAGAAAACTTATTCGATCTATTACAGTTAGAAACCCAACAAAGTTTAAAAATTAGCACTGAGGTCACTTCAGCTTCTACTTTTTTGGTTTCAGCTTCGACAAGGTCAATTTCTTTGGTAAGTATTGAAGAGCTTATTAATGAAGCCGAACGAGATTGGCAAAATTGGCAGCAAATAGGACTTAAAAATGTATCTCCTAATTTAGCTCCTACCATACACAACTCAGAAAAGCTAAAAGAGGAAGTATCGCCAGACATCTATCAGAATTTTCACAAACTATTAGATGGCAAAAGAACACTTAGGGATTTGAGTTATCTAATGGGCAGACCAGTAAGCAAGCTAGCAGTTTCTCTACTCCCCTACATTCGTCAAGAGTTGCTAGCTTTGCAAAAAGTCAAAGACATCAATCCCCCTCAGTACAATTCAAAAACCGCAGCTTCGGCAGCAGTTCCTTCTAGTACTTCTATTGCTCCACTTATTGCCTGCATAGACGATAGCCCACAAATTTGCAAAATTATGGAGCAAATTATTACCAAACAGGGCTACCGCTTTGTTAGTATTCAAGAATCTTTACAAGCATTGCCAACGTTAATTAAAGTTAATCCCCAGCTAATTTTTTTAGATATTGGAATGCCCGTAGTAAATGGCTACGAAGTTTGTTTGCAAATTAAAAAAGTTTCTAAACTACAAGACATTCCTGTAGTCTTTTTAACTGGCAACGATGGTATTGTAGACCGCGTGAGAGCAAAAGTTACAGGCGCATCAGATTTTTTGAGTAAACCTATAGAAATAAGTAAGATTAATAACGTTATTGAAAAATATTTGACTCAGGAAATAGCCTATGGTACAAAAACAAACTAATACATAGCAGCTAAAAAACTTATAGTTTGAACCTTTTTATATTGTTTTCGGTGTATTTACTATTTGCATTCGCTCGCTTCATCTTTAGAATAGTAAATATTACTAAAGTTACGTTGTCTAAAACTTTTAGTTGATAGTTTTAATGCGTCAACCATTTTGGTGTAAATGTTTCGCTGTTTGAAAAGCAAGTCGTTTACAGATTATCTGTATTAATATTGAATTGTCACCGAGGATTGCAAAAAACATAATCCTTAATTCGTCATGAATCAAGTTCAAGGTAAATTTTATCATCAATTAATTTATCTCAAACAAAAACAGTTTACTGGTAAAATCATCGTACAGTTTGAGCAAATAACAACATGGTATATCTGTTTGCGTTTGGGACGCTTAGTTTGGACTAGTGGCGGCATACATCCCAATCGCGCCTGGAAAAGAGCTATTGATAAATACTGCCCTCATGTCAACTGGAAAGAACTCGAAGTAAAAAATTTTAACGAGAATGAATGTCCAAATTATTCAATTTTAAAATTTTTGTTTGAAAAACAATTAATTGATAAAGAAAATGCCAGCGAACTAATAAAAATAAGAGCAATTGAATGTTTATTTGATATACTACAAATCGAAAGCAAAAGATCTCTAAAAATTTCGCTCGAACCTAAGTCTGCTTCTTCATTTCTAGTCTCAACTACATCAAGATCGGTTGCTTTAATCGACATTGAAGATACTCTTAATACCGCCCTACAAACTTGGCTAAAGTGGCAGCAAAAAGGACTTGCAGATTGGTCGCCAAATTTAGCTCCTATGATGAATAAACAGAATGAGCTACGCGAAGAAGTATCGGGTATTGTCTACCAAAATTTCTTAAGATTGTTAGATGGTCGACAAACTTTAAGAGATTTGAGCTATCGAATGGACAAAGAGGTACATAAGCTCTCTTATACTTTAGTTCCTTATATTAAACAGGGTCTTTTAACTTTACTGGAAGTAAAAGATATCGAACCTCCCAGACATATGACCCAGCTATCTACTCGGCAGCAGCAAAATGATAGCAACGTTCCATTAATTGCTTGTGTTGATGATAGTCCTCAAATCTGTAAAATCATGGAACAGATTATTACCAAGCAAGGATATCGCTTTATCAGTATTCAAGAACCATTACAGGCTTTGCCTGCTTTAATCAAAGATAATCCCAGCCTGATTTTTTTAGACATCGGCATGCCCGTAGTCAACGGTTATGAAATTTGTGCTCAAGTTAGAAGAGTTTCCAAACTTAAAAATACTCCTATAATCTTTTTAACTGGCAATGATGGTATTGTCGATCGCATGAGAGCCAAAGTTGTTGGGGCAGATGCTTTTGTTGCCAAACCTATAGAAATAGAAAAAATCATCGCTGCTATAGAAAAAAATTTAAAAACTTCATCTAAAGTTAATAAATTTATAGCTTCTAACAACTCAAGCTTAGTAACAGAGTAAAAGTTTTAATTTGTGTAAATTCACCAGTTAGTTTCATAAAGTTTTGGGGAACTCTAAAGCTAACAGTATTGCTATTTTTTAGAGGAATAATTTAATCATGAGTAAAGTCATGGTAGTTGATGATAGTTTGACCGATCGCAGAGTAATAACTACTTATTTAGAACAAATGGGATTAACGGTACTCGATGTAAATAGTGCCGAAGAAGCAATGGAAAAATTGAGTCAATATCAGCCCAGTTTAATTGTTTTAGATGTGGTAATGGGTGGTAAAAGTGGTTTTGAAATGTGCCGCAGTCTTAAAGCAGATATCGATACTAAAAAAATTCCCGTTATTCTCTGTTCTTCTAAGTCTACAGAAGCCGATAAAATTTGGGGCGATGTAGTTGGTGCAGATGCTTATATTGCCAAACCCGTAAACCGCGATGAACTAATTGATAAAGTTCAACAGCTGATTACTGCTTAAATAAAGATATTTTCAAAAGTTAATATGTTAGGTTCATCCACATCTGACTCACTGTCATTTAGCCTTGCTACAAAAGCAACTAACTTTTCCCAACCAGTTCGTAAATATTTGCAATTTAAGTTGGGTGAAAAGCGAACTCAATCTTTAGCTGCTTCAGGTGATATCGCTTTATTAGAAGCAAAACTTGTTACTGAAGTAATAACTGTTTCTACAGACGATATTTTGCCCGTTCCGCAGATGTTTTACTGTATTTTGGGAACTTATAGCTGGCGCAGCGAAATGCTTTGGATTGTAGATTTAGAAAATCTTTTGGGTTATCCTCCCTCACTAGATTCAGACGCAGAAAAACGTGAATTATTAGTTATGGTGGTCGAAGATCGAGGACAGTCTATTGGTTTTGTTGTCCCAAAAATTGATAATTTAGTCGAATATGAAACAGAACAGTTTAAGTTACCTTCTTCGGAATTATTTTCAGCCGAAGTAATACCTTTTCTGCAAGGTTATTTTACTAACACCAATAATCAAATAATTATGTCCATTGATGCCAGAGAAATTTTTAATTTTTTCTCAATGAAGACTGAATTCAACTACTCTTATCGTAGCTAAAATACAGAATTAATTTAAACACTAAAACTCAAAAATTAAATTATTTACTAGTAGAAATTATGGATTTATCAACTACACTACACACTGAAAATTCATCCGAAACTAACCTGGAAAATGGTAGTCAATCGAGTGCCAATCCTTCTAAAACTGAAATCGTTCAAAAAATCAAAAAAAATCTTTTCAAGCAAGAGCGCGAACGCCTTTGGAAAGTGCTCCAACGAATTCGTCAGTCAAAAGATTCCAACAGTCTTTTAAACAACACTACTAAAGCGATACAGAGCGAACTAAAAGCCGATCGCGTTGTTATCTATCGTTTTGATGACGAAAGCAACGGTCAGATAGTAGCAGAAGCATTAACTTCGGGATGGACTCCTGCTTTAGAGCAAACCATACCTGGAAATTGTTTTGGAGGTCAATCGGTAGCAGACTATCAGAGTAAAGGCTATGTAGCGATCGCCAACGTTGCCAGCAGTAGCTTGACCCCGTACCAAAAACAGTTACTCGAAGGATTTCAAATAAAATCTTCATTAGCCGTTCCTATAGTATTCGATTCCTTTTTGCCCGACAATGCCAATACTGCTACTAATGTTTGGGGTTTATTGGTCGTTCAACAGTGCAGCCAACCGCGCCAATGGCAGGAAGACGAAATCAATTTGTTAGATCGCTTGAGTATCGAACTATCTCGCGCCTTGCAGCCTCCATTACCTAAATTACAGTCAGGATCGGAAGATTTGGTAGGAATTATCGATCGTGAAATTCATCACACGATGCAGCGTATGCTGCACGAGATTCGCCAGTCTATGAAAGCCGATCGAGTACTAATTTATGGTTTCAATCCTGACTGGAGTGGGGAAGTATTAGCCGAGTCAGTAGATTCTCAGTGGACAAAAGCTGGTGATTCTTTTAACAAAGATTGTTTTATCACCACTGAAAATCACAAACCCTACTACGTGGTTAACAATATCGATGCACAAAATGTCGCTCCCTGTTTGAAAGAATCTGTTGCAGCTTTACAGGCAAAAGCTTACATTGCTGTTTCGGTTAAAGCTGGCGATCGCTTAATGGGCATACTTACCGTTTACCAAAATTCGGAACCTCGTAATTGGCAACCAGCAGAAATCGAGCAGATGCAAAAATATGCCGAGCGATTTAGTCATCCCCTCAAGCAAATTAGCTCTACTCGTCACCTGAAATTTCAGGCTAAAAAATTCGAGCAATTTTCGCAACAAGATTTTTTAACCTCAATCAACAATGAAGCTAGAGAGCAAATGCAGAATTTGCTAGACAAAGTTCGCGCTTCGATGAAACTAGATCGAGCCGCTGTCTTTGGCTTCAATCCCGACTGGAGTGGGAAAGTCTTGGCTGAATCCTTTGGTTCTAGCTGGAATCCTATGGGTTCGGTATTAGATAAAGACTTTCATTTTAAAGGCGGAGAATTTGAGTCGTACTACATTGCCAACGATGTCCAATCTAAAGGACTAGCACGTGCGGTATTAGAAAAATTCGAGCAAATGCAGGCAAGAGCCTATATCGTAGTTCCAATCCATGCCAATAACCAGCTTTTGGGAGTGCTAGGCGTTTATCAAAACTCTGGTTCTCGTAACTGGCAAGAATCCGATGTCAAGCAAGTAAAAGAGTTTGCCGCTCGCCTCGTTTTACCGCTACAGCAAACATCTTATTTGCGAAACATAGAATTTCAAAGTCAGCAGATGGATGAGACTTTTAAACGCGAAAAAAGTCTATCTAAAATCTTGGAAAAAGTCAGATTGGCTAAAGAAGAAAAAGCAGCCTTTCAAATTGCTACTACCGAAGGTAGAAAAATCCTCGATGTCGATCGCGTAGCGATTTATCGCTTTAATGAAGATTATAGTGGTAATTTTATTGCCGAATCTGTCGCTCCTGGATGGACTAGCCTGTTAGATACGGTTCCATTTATCGAAGATACTTTCCTGCAAAATACCAAAGGCGGTCGCTACAAGAATGGTGAGTGCTTTAGCGTTGAAGATATTTATCTTACCGATCATAAAGCCTGTCACATCGAACTACTAGAACAGATGGAAGCGAGAGCTTATGTTATCGCTCCTGTCTTCCTTAGCGACAGCAATATGTTTGCTAGCAAAAAACTCTGGGGTTTGATTGCCGTCTATCAAAATACGGGAGCGCGTCGCTGGCAAAACTACGAAGTAGAAACCGTCAGACAGTTGGGTTTACAAGTAGGTATTGCCATCCAGCAAATTAGCTATCTCGATCGCTTTAAAAAACAGGCAGAACAGGAAAAAGCCAGCAATCGCATTATCGAGCGGATTCGTAAGGCGCAGGATATCGATGAAATTTTTAAAGTTGCTACCGATGAAATGCGCCACGTCCTCAAAACCGATCGCGCCATCGTCTATCAATTTAACCAAGACTGGAGCGGACAGGTAATAGCAGAATCGGTTGCTGGTGGCTGGGTATCTTTACTGGTAGAACAGCAAGAAGATAAAGTCCTTAGCGGCAACCGTACTCAAAACGATCGCTGTATCTTAAGAAAATGGGCAGTTGACGATATTACCGACACCGATACTTATTTCGAGCGTACCAGAGGTGGTAAATATGCCAAAGGTAAAAAATTTACTGCCGTCGATGATATTTACAAGCAAAAATTTCCCGACTGCTATATTTCTTCCTTAGAAAAATATCAGGCAAGAGCCTATATAATCGCACCCATTTTTCAAGGAGAAGAGCTTTGGGGACTATTGGGAGTCTATCAAAACTCTGGAACTCGCACTTGGGAAGAATCTGAAACCGAACAAATGATTCAGATTGCCAGTCAGCTAGCTGTAGCTCTCCAGCAAGCAGAGTATATAAATAAGCTCAAACAGCAAGCAAAAGAACAGGCGATCGCTGCTGAGCGTGCCAAAACTACTACAGATCTAATCGATAAAATCAGACAATCTCAAAATATCGATTCGATCTTTAAAGTTACCACCAAAGAAGTACGCAAAGTTTTACAAGCCGACCGCTGTATCGTCTATCAGTTTGAAGAAGACTGGAGCGGACAGGTAGTAGCCGAATCTGTCGCTGGTGATTGGGTATCGCTACTGGTAGAGCAAAAAAGTGGCGGCGAACTAGAAGAAGTCGTTCGGGATGCTCGCGTCAAAAACGACCGGTGTATCCTCAGAAAGTGGGGGACTAAGGATATTACCGTCACCGATACTTATTTTGAAGATACCAGAGAAGGTAATAAATACGCTCAAGGTCAAAAGTTTACTGCCGTAGACGATATCTACACCCAAGGCTTTCCCGACTGCTATGTCGAGTCCTTAGAAAAATATCAGGCAAGAGCTTATATTCTCGTCCCTATCTTTCAGGGAGAGAAGCTTTGGGGACTATTAGGTATTTACCAAAATTCGGGTACTCGTGCTTGGCAAAAAACAGAAACTCAGTTAATGGTGCAAATTGCCAATCAGCTAGCAGTCGCTCTCCAGCAAGCCACTTATTTAGACCGCATTCAAGCCCAATCAGCAGAACTCGAAGCAACTATCAAACGTGAGAGAGCCGCTAAAGAAGAACTGCAAAAACAGGCAGTAGAAATGCTACGGACAGTAAGACCTGCATTTACTGGCGATTTAACCGTTCGCGCTCAGGTAACAGAAAACGAAATTGGTACGATCGCTGGAGCTTATAATACTACACTCGATTCTCTAAAAGGAATTGTCATGCAGGTGCAGGAAGCTGCCGCTCAGGTCGCTCAAACTACTAGTTCTAGTAGTAATGCTGTAGATGGTCTATCCTTGCAATCTCAAAAACAGTTGCAGGAGCTAAACCAGGCATTAAGTCGCGTCCAGGCAATGATCGATGCATCGACTGTTACTACCAACAATGCTCAAAGAGTAGAAATGGCGATCGAACAGGCAGATCGTACCGTCCAAGCTGGCGATGCGGCAATGAATGACACGGTAGACAGTATTGTTAGTCTGCGGCAAACCGTAGCCGAAGCGGGTAAGCGAGTTAAAAGCTTGAGCGATTCTTCGCAAAAAATCTCTAAGGTAGTCAGTCTCATCGGTACTTTTGCCACTCAAACCAACCTGTTAGCACTAAACGCTGCCCTGGAAGCTACTAGAGCGGGCGAATACGGTAAAGGGTTTGCCGTAGTAGCCGATGAAGTAAGAAATTTGTCGCTTCAGTCGAGCGAAGCTACTACCGAAATTGAAAAACTTGTTAGAGAAATTCAAGAGGAAACTCAAGAGGTAGCGGCAGCAATGGAAGCTGGAGTCGTACAGGTAGCAGAGGGAACCGATCTAGTTACTACCACTCGCAAGAGTTTGAACGAAATCGTTACCGCTACTGCCGAAATTCGTACTTTGGTTAGAGGAATTACTTCTGCGGCTAATGCCCAAACTCAAGAAGCAGAATCGGTAACTGCGGTTATGGGGCAAGTAGCAGAAATTGCTAACGAAACTACCCAGGATTCCAGTAAAATTTCGGCTTCGTTCCAACAGCTAGAACAACTGGCACAAAATTTACAAGCCAGCGTTTCTCAGTTCAAAGTCAAGTAGAAGTCTGAATTTTTTGGCTGAATTTCTGGAACGGATTGAGAATATCCGTTTCAGAAGTCATCTTTTTTATGTTTAAACAGCAGTTACAGTTATATCTAAGAGAACTCTCCGACGATGATTACCGATCCTAGTATTCGCGACCAAGCCTATCAGTATTTTTTAGAAGAAGCTCCAGAACTATTGCAAACCATTGAAGAAGAATTATTGGCTATTAATGACGAACTTTCCGACCTCAACGAACGACCGAGGAGAGTTAATAAGTTGATGCGAGCTACCCACACTCTTAAAGGAGGAGCGGCAAATGTGGGTTTGGAAACCATCAAAACCGTAGCTCATTCAATGGAAGATGTTTTTAAAGCCCTATACAATAAAGAATTAGTAATCGATAACGAAACCAGAAAATTACTCTATGAAAGTTTAGACTGCTTGCGAATTCCTCTAACCGCTGAATTTAGTCAGGCTCCTATAGACCGCGATGAAATCTTAGACCGAACCGCAACAGTTTTTACCGAATTACAAGATAAATTTGGCGATTATCTCAGCGATCAGGATGCTTTTCCTACCTCCGAAGAATTGGGATTAGATGTGGTCGAATCTTTCTTTCAAGCAGTTATTCCCGAACGGATTCAAGAACTGTCTGTAGCTTTAGCCAGCAACGACAATAAAGAGATTGCCGAAACTCTGCGCTCTCAAGCAGAAATTTTTCTCGGTCTGGCAGAATCTCTCAATCTTTTGGGACTTGCTGAAATCTCTCAAACTATTATTACCGCGATCGATACTAATCCTCACCAAGCTGCGGCAATTACCGAAGCAGCGATCGCCAATTTAGAACTAGCGCAAAAACAGGTTATGGAAGGCGATCGCGAGCGTGGTGGCGAACCCATTCCCGAATTGCAAAAATTTGTCTCTACTTTGGATGCTTCCGCAATTGATGAGTCGGAAGCGATATCGACGGTTGAAGTGGAAGAATCCGAATCTCTTAGTGGAATTTGGGGCATCGGCGCAGAAGCGGAATCGACAGAGACAGCAGAAGCAATTACTACTGAAGCTGATGAGGAAAAAGACACAGAATCTCTTAGTGGAATTTGGAGCATCGGCGCAGAAGACGAATCGACAGAGACAGCAGAAGCAATTACTACTGAAGCTGATGAGGAAAAAGACACAGAATCTCTTAGTGGAATTTGGAGCATCGGCGCAGAAGACGAATCGACAGAGACAGCAGAAGCAATTACTGCTGAAGCTGATGAAGAAGACACAGAATTTCTCAGTGGAATTTGGGGCATCGGCGCAGAAGACGAATCGACAGAGACAGCAGAAGCGACGACGATTGAAAACCAAGAGGAAGACTCCGATCTCAGCCAGATTTGGGGCATGAGCGAAGAAGTTACAGAAGTAACTACTAACGAAACTCGAAAAGATTCTACTAAAGAAGATTCCGAGCGAGCAGCAGAAAAAGCAATTGTGCCTTCAGAAGTCTCAGTTCCTGCGGTCGCAGAAAACTCTCAAATATCTAAATCTAAAACGGCAAACAGATACGGCAGCTTTTCCTCTCCAGGACACCAAAAACCCAAACAACAACCTGCTGTAAATCAGACCGTTAGGGTTAATTTAGAATCTTTAGAAAGACTAAACGATCTAGTTGGTGAATTGTTAATCGATCGCAATAAAAGCGTTCTTAAAGACGAACAGATTCATTATTTAGTTCGAGAGTTAATAAATAAAATCAATCATAACGAAAAAGTAATCGAGCAGCTTATCGGTCTTATTGATGAAGCTCAACTTTCTTCACATCAAAAAGAAATTTTAAAAGATTTGCCTGAAAAATTACAGCTATTAACCGATGCTTCAAACATAGAAGAACGAAAAAACATTAATATATCAAAAGTCGAAAATCAAAATGATTTAAGTAAGCTATTAGAATCTGCTCAAACTAGCAACTATGAAATAATCGACTTAGCAGAAAAAATTAAAACCCATAATAAGCAAGCAAAACTAGATGCCCAAAAACAACAAAGAATGTTGTTAAATATGCGAGATGAGTTGATTGAAACTAGAATGTCGCCAGTAGGCAGACTGTTCAATCGCTTTCCTCGCTTGCTACAGCAGCTATCAATTACTCATAGTAAAAAAACCGAATTAAGTATTAGCGGCAGTCATATTTTAATTGACAAAACAATTGAAGAAAAACTATACGATCCCTTATTACATTTGGTTCGTAATTCCTTCGATCATGGTTTGGAAAGTAACGAACATCGCGTCCAAATGGGCAAACCAGAAACTGGAACTATATTTTTGAGAGCTTACTATCAAGGCAGCCAAACTATTATCGAAGTAGGTGATGATGGCGGTGGAATCAATATTGAAAAAATCAAACAAAAAGGTATTGACAAAAAACTTATTACCCCACAAGAAGCTAATAGTTTGTCTCCATCGCAACTACTAGAGATCTTGTTTGAGCCAGGATTTTCTACTGCCGATAAACTCAGCGATTTATCTGGCAGAGGCGTGGGATTGGATGTAGTGCGATCGCAAATTGAAGCCATGAATGGCACCATATCAATTGAGTCCATTCCCCAACAGGGAACTACTTTCGCGCTGCAAATTCCTCTAACTCTAACTATCGCCAAACTAATGCTGACTAAAGCCGCAGGTATGACCTATGCTTTGTTAATTGATGCGATCGAAAGAATCGTAATTCCTAACAATTCGCAAGTGCAAATGTTTGAAGGACAGAAAGTTTTACATTGGCACACTGAATCTGGTACGGATATGATTCCCGTACGACAGCTTTCTAGTTTGATTGAATATCCTAGAACGATTGCTCAAAGGAAACCTTCTGAATCTAGACTTGACAATCCTATTTTATTGCTGCGCCGACAGGGAGGTTTAATCGGTTTAGAAGTCGATGAAGTTTTAGGTGAACAAGAATTAGTTATTAGACCTTTAGGTAGTGCGATTATTCCTCCTAGTTACATTTATGGCTGTAGCGTTCTCAAAGACAGCAGTTTGACATTAGTCATCGACGGGGCAGCTTTACTCAGAGATGCACAGTCCAAAAAAGATCTTGTTACTCAAAAAGCATTTCTAGCCGATGTTAATTTTCAAGCTTTGCCTGGCAATTCAGAGACCCCGCAACTGCTTCCCGAAGCCTCTTCACTGGCAAAAACTCTGTTAGTAGTTGATGATTCGAGCAGCTTGCGTAAAACTATTGCTATGTCTTTAGAAAAAATCAGCCAGGAAGTAATTCAGGCTGATAATGGAATTAATGCTCTTAGTAAATTGCAAAAATCCAGTGAAGTCGAACTGATCGTTTGCGATCTCGAAATGCCTTTGATGAATGGATTTCAATTTTTGCAGGCTTTGAGCCAAAATTCTAATCTTAAAGATATTCCCGTAATTATTTTAACTTCTAGAGATAGCGAAAAACATCGAAAATTAGCTTTACAATTGGGGGCTGTAGCATATTTAGTTAAGCCTTGTGCCGAACCAGAATTGTTTGCAACCATTAATAATATTCTCGCACAAAAGTCTAAATAAGAATAGTAAGTAGTTTTGTTTGAGGCAGGGGCAAAAATTCCATCGATCTTTTCCCTGCTTTTTGCCCACAATTACCATTTCTTTTGTAGATACACTTAGTTAGTAGACCTGTATTGAAAATAGATAATAGCGAAAGGGTTTGGTCATGTAATCATTTGCCCCTCCTTCAAGTCCAACTAGTTTATCTTGAATTAAGTTCACCTATTGCTTCGACTTGTCCTTTATGGGCTTGGGCGATCGCTTGAACGATGGATAAACCCAAACCCTGACCTTGGGAATGGCGATGATTCTTACCTGCACGACCAAAACGTTTGAAAATTAATTCTTTGTCCTGGGGGTTAAAACCTACTCCTGTATCTTGTATCCAGAAAGAAACAGTCTGAAAATTGCTTTTAGAACCTAAAGTAATAGTATCGGTTTCTTCAGTATGTTGGACGGCATTTTGAGCCAAATTAATGATGGCTTGCGTCAGACGCTGGCGCTCGCCGTAAAATGTACCTCGTCTTCGACCGTCAATTTGCCAGTTTCGTTGAGCTAATTTGCAGATTTTGCTATAAATTTCTTGGGTAAATAGAGAAATATCGATAGTTTCCTTGGTTAAAAAGTCCAACCGTTCCGCTTCGTTGTTTCAAAAAACATTCGATTGATTGCACTCTACTAGCTTGCTGGGAAAGAGATTATGCTCAACCTTTGGTTGATTGTTACTGATTTAGCTCCGCAAAAAGCCAATTCTAGCTGGTATGCGATGCGTTCTTGGATTGAATGTAGTTTCAAAGACATAAAACGAGGTGGATTTGATTGGCATCAAACTAAAACAACCGACCCCGTTCGCGCATACGCCGCAAAGCGGCTTTGAGCCGTTAGGCTCTGTTTCAAGCCACGCGCCCTTGCGTACGCGCTGTTCGGCGAAAGACGCAAGGGAATGCGCCGCGATGCAAAAGGCATGAGGCAGGATGTCCAGTACTTTATGCTATCTTCTTAACGTTTAAATTTACTCGACTTTGGTTGTCTACACATCGGGTTTATGTGTGCAGTTAGGCGATCGCCAGGAGAAACTCTTGTTAATCGAATAAAGCGATCGCAAATTAGGCTTTTTTTCAACAAATTAGGCTTTTTTTCAATCTTAATAGCGGAAATCTCAACTCGCAGTGGAGATAAAACCGAACCTTACTTTTTTAGTGCTAATTGTATATTAAATAGTGTAAGCAAAATAAATATTAAGACTTACAGCTAACTTTAATTAATACTATTTTCCGCTCTAATTCAAACCCAGAAAATTAAGTTTTTGGAGGGATTAAATATGGCTTTAATTCGTTGGCAACCTTATTCAGAAATGGATAGTTTACAAAGAGAAATGAACCGTCTTTTCGATCGCCTGACTACAGCAAATCAAAGAGGCAGCGAAGCGGGATTTTTACCTCCTGCCGAAATGTCAGAAACACCCGATGCAATTCATCTCAAGTTAGAAGTTCCAGGGATGGATGCCAAAGATATCGAGATCCAAGTTTCTGCTGATTCTGTAGCTATTAGTGGCGAACGTAAATCTGTATCTAGAACCAACGCTGAAAGTGAAAAGCGCAGCGAGTTTCGTTATGGTAGCTTCCGTCGCGTAATTCCTTTAAAAGTTCGCGTTCAAAATAACAACGTCAGCGCAGAATACAAAGATGGTATTTTGCATCTAACTCTACCCAAAGCTGAAGAAGAAAAAAACAAAGTAGTCAAAGTGAACATCGGCTAAACTACTACGGTTTTATCAGTCAGAGGTAAACAAGCCAAAACCATAAAAATTAAATCTTTTGTTGAAATTTGAAAGCTTAAAGTGCAATTAGGAGGTAACAACTATGGCTCTAATTCGTTGGGAACCTTTCTCGGAAATGAATGATTTGCAAAGAGAAATGAACAGTCTGTTTGACAGTTTAGCACCACGAAATAACGAAATAATGGCAGGTTTTGTTCCTGCTGCGGAAATGGAAGAAACGGCAGAAGAAATTCATCTCAAACTAGAAATTCCAGGGATGGATGCCAAAGATATCGATCTTCAAGTTACTGCTAACGCTATTTCAATTAGCGGCGAACGTAAATCTGAAGTTAAAACAGAAGAAAAAGGCATGACTAAAAGCGAATTTCGTTACGGTAGCTTTAGCCGCGTCATTCCTTTACCAGTCCGCATTCAAAATACTAATGCAACTGCCAAGTACCAAGACGGTATTTTGCACTTAACTCTACCTAAAGCTGAAGAAGAAAAAAACAAAGTTGTCAAAGTCAATATTGGCTGATTTTCTATTCTTTAGCAATTCGATTTACTCGATCGAGCGAGTAATTAAATATCATAAATTATAATTTGGCGATCGGGTCTTTTTGGTTATGGCAAAAGCAAATCAAAACCCGATCGCATTCGAGCGTCAGTTGTCTCAGGAGGGAAAAGCCAAGATGCCAGCAACCGACTTTAAAGATTATTATCAAATTTTAGGTGTAAGTAAAACTGCTACCCAAGAAGAAATTAAAAAGGCTTTCCGCAAACTAGCCAGAAAATATCACCCCGATCTTAACCCAGGAGATAAGGAAGCAGAACAGCGTTTTAAAGATATTAATGAAGCACAAGAGGTGCTATCAGACTCTGAAAAACGGGCTAAATACGACCAGTTTGGTCAATACTGGAAACAAGCTGCTACAGGAACTTCACCTGGAACGGGAATGGGTACAGCTGGAGTTGATTTTGGACAATACGGTAGTTTCGATGATTTTATTAACGAACTTTTAGGACGCTTTGGTGCTGCTGGAGCTGCTGCTGGTCGAAATGCTTATACTTATCGTACTGGTAGTCGAGGTTTTTCAAACTTTGGTGGTTTTGAAGAAGTATTTGGCGGTGGTGGCTTTCAGCAAGATATACCTGCTGCGGATACCGAAGCTAGCATTACTCTAACTTTTTCAGAAGCCTTTAACGGTACTCAAAAACGCCTGCAGTTAGACAGAGAAACTATTAAAGTTAGGATTCCTTCTGGTGCAAAACCTGGTAGTAGACTAAGGATACCAGGTAAAGGAAGCATTAGTCCTTATTCACAGCAACGGGGAGATTTGTATTTAACTATCGAGCTACAGCCCCATCCGCTATTTAAATTTGAAGGTGGCAATATTGTGAGCGAAATTCCCATTACTCCCGAAGAAGCAGTTTTAGGAGCAGACATTAAAATTCCCACTGTTGATGGTAGCGCGATTTTGAAAGTGCCTTCTGGGGTAGATTCAGGACAATCTCTGCGTCTACGAAATAAAGGGTGGCGAGATGGGAAAGGCAAACGAAGCGATTTAATCGTTAAGTTGAAAATTGTTACCCCCAAACAATTAACTACTTCAGAAAGAGAATATTACCAAAAACTTCGTCAAGCTAGTAGTTACAATCCCCGAAGCAGTTTAGAAAATATGCGATTGTAAATTAGATGAATTTATTTACAGCAATTCTCAGTTATGTGAGGTACATCTTATAAGAAAAGAAATTTTTAGGTTTTTAATCTAAGTATATATTTGTACTTCATTAATTTTAAAACCGCTACAAGGCGTTTTTATTAATACCAAATACTACTTTTTACCAGAAATGTAAAAAAATAAAGAGGGCAGTTATCGTTAGAAAAGGCTTGCCCTCTTTAAAGTATTAAAATTATTTTTTTGTCTTTATTAATAAAAAAATAAAATATATTCTTCTATTTAAAAAAATATTATTTTCAATTATGAAATATAAAAAGTTTCGTTTTGTTACAAAACTAGATTATTAAGTAAAATCACTGTAGCGACTTAATTTTATCAGGGATTAAGATCTTGATATACATTTAAACACAATCAGTTATCTACTATATATGACAATAAGTGGTTCTCTGGAGACATTTTCTTTACCAGAGTTATTTCAAATTATCGATTTTGGAAAAAAATCGGGAAGATTGTTATTTAATATAGATTCAAAAGATACTTCGTTCGATCTCAAAGGAAGCTTTGAACTTTGGTTCGATCGCGGTAATTTTGTATCTATTATTAATTCTTTAAACGATCGCTCTTTGATTGCGGAAGAAATCGAACAAAGTTCCTGGGATAAAGGCAAGCTTTTAATGCAAGCTAAGTATAATTGCCCTCCAAACAAAGCTTTGGGCGAATGTCTTATAGAGCAAAATGCGATCGCCAAAGCTAAAATCGATTCATTGTTTGAATCGCAAATAAATAAGATTCATAAATTGTTTAGTATTAGCTCTGCTTTTTTTCAATTTGAAGAATTAGATTCTAATAATAAAATTCCTAGTGATGGTAAGCAATTTCCTTATCAACAAATGACTGGAAAACAAAAACAAGCCTCGGTAATATCACTAGAAGCAATGCGAAAGTTTTCGGATTGGTCGCGCTTTGCTGACGAAATGCCTACTGGTGATATGGGTTTACAGCAACTGACCCCTCCTCCTCAAGACGTACAGCTTGTTTTTTTAGAGAGTTATTTATGGAATGTTGCCGATCGCTCTACCAGTCTACAGGATGTAGCTCGCAAAGTAGGAATTTCGCTAGAAGAAGTTCGGCAAACTGCACTATCGATGATTTTTGCGGGATTAGTTGAAGAAACACCCGTAGTTAAGAGCAATACTAATATGCCGTCTGCTGCTCAATTTGCCAAGCAACCTGCTTTTGCAGGAAGAAGCAGCGCAGCTACAGTAACGAAAGACAAATCTCAAGTTAGTAAATCTTTAGTTAATAATTTGCTCGGTTTTTTAAGGAATAATTTTTAATGGAAATTTTTAAAATTGCAATAACAGGAAATGTTGGTGCGGGGAAAACAACTTTTATTCGTACTATTAGTGAAATTGAAGTGGTCGATACCGACCGTCGAGCTACAGATGAGACAGCAGCTTTAAAACAAAATACTACTGTTGCTTTTGATTTTGGTCGTCTGACATTAAGTCCCGAACAGCTTGTGTATTTATATGGTACGCCCGGTCAGTCGCGTTTTGATTTTATGTGGGATATTGTCATCAATCAAGCTCAGGCTTATATTCTGCTTGTTGCAGCCCATCGTCCTAAAGATTTTCGGGGGGCGCGAAAAATTCTTAACTTTATAAATCAAAGAGTTCAAATTCCAATGATTATTGGGTTGACTCATACCGACTGCGAAGGTGCATGGCAAGCAGATGATATTGTTTTGGCTTTAGGTCTTTCTAATCGAGAAACTTATCCTCCGATAGTACAAGTAAATCCAGAAGATCCTGCTTCTGTAGCTCAGTCTTTAGTAGTTTTATTAGAGGAATTAATGTCAGCTTCTGCCGATCGATCTAACAGCTATTCTGAACTAACTACTCAGTCTGTACATTAACTGTTTTGATTGTAATTATGGCACTAAATATTAACAATTATAACTACTTTTGTGATGCAAATAAATAAAGATTAAAACGTTTTTGATTTTTATTATTGTAAATATTTTATCGTATGTACTAAGGTTTTAATTTTTAGTACATATGTAACAGCAATTTCATATAGGTTAAGTATAAATTACGATTTAACCTTAAACACAAAAAAATCTATTGTCTAATACATAGTATTCACTTAGATTAAAGCGCAACGCTTAGATTTTGATTTTTAATTTTGTTGCAATAATTTACATTTTCTTTTGATTGATTTTTTACAAAATTGGGAAACTTAGAACTAAGGCTTTTTACAAAACAATAGTGTTTTAGTCAAGAAGACTTAGTTAATTTTGCACTACTTATATCTTTAGTCGTGGCATTTTTATCTTTTTGGTAACAGCTAACAATCTAGTATGAAATATTTATAAGGAGAAACACAAATGGGACAAGCATCAATGTTGACTGAAGTAATACAAAAATTTGTTACCGCTACTCCTGATATCCAAGGGGCTGCATTGGTAACACCCGATGGTTTATCTCTCGCTTCTGTTTTGCCTCAAGATATGGACGAAGAAAGAACTGCTGCTATGTCGGCAGCGATGCTTTCTTTAGGTGAAAGAATAGGACGAGAACTATCGAGAGGAGTTATAGATCGCATTGTAGTTGAAGGTGAAAAAGGCTACGGCATAATGGTTTCTTGCGGCGAAGATGCGGTTTTATTAGTATTAGCTTCTAAAGAAATAAAACAAGGAATATTGTTCTTAGAAATCAAGAAAATTGTCAAAGATTTATCTCCAATGTTGGGATAGTAACACGTAGCTAAAGCAGAAACGTAGCTGCAATTATCTTTTTTATTTCAATTAATCTTAAGTTTTTTTTGAGTTTATTTAACTCAATACAAAATAACCTCAACCAAATTTATATTTTTTAAGGAGAAATCAATGTACGAAAGAGAAAAATTAGGTGGTTTTATAAGTATCGTTTGTTTTAAAGGCGTAATTACAGGCATGGAAGAGGCTTTGGGTGAAAAAGCAACGGCGATCGCCCTAATCTCTGCGGGACGTACTAGAGGTAAAAATTTAGTTACGGAACTGGGTTTAGCTGGTGCTAATCCCTCATTAGAAGATCTAGCTAGCAAGTTAGACCATGCTTTAGGTGAAAACGGCACTCGTCTCTGTAAAGTAGATAAAATTGAAGATCACGGCGACAAAATAAAAGTCTATACTCACGAAACAGTTTGTTCGGCAGGAGAACCAGAAGGTAGCCCTCGCAAATGCACCTATAGTATGGGCGCAGTGTGCGGTGCTATTGAAACTATTCAAGGCAAGCGTTATCGTCCTACTCACACCGAATCGGTTCTTCGTGGCGGCAGTCATGATGTTTTTGAGATGATGCTTATTGGCTAATTGTTTTTTATATCTGGTTGTTAATTGAATTATCGGCGCGATCGCAGTTTTTAGATAAGGTGCGATCGCGTCGTTTCTGTTTTGAGGTTTATTGTAGTTAAATTTACATAAACCTCGTTTGGTTTTAAAACTAAAGCTTAGAGATATAGGAAATCTTTTATTAGACTTCTTGCATAAATATACTTTTTCGATACTAATTTTAGACTTTAGACTTTAGACTTTATACCCAACCAAGATTAATGATTCGTGTAAGAAGTCTAGTCGTGCTAGTATCGAAGAAAAGCATTAAGGCGATCGCGTTTCGATAAATATGCTATCTTCTACCAAACTATTAATTTAATTAATTTCAATATCATTAGAATACATACATCTATATCGAGATAGGAGCGAATACTATGAATGAAACCAACAAACCTGCTGAAAATATGGAAACAGACATCGTTCCCGTCAGTCCCGAAACCGATGCCCTTGTAGAAAGAGAAATGGCTGGAGAAAACGATGCAGTAAAAGATGAAACTAAAGCTTTAGTAGAAGCAATTAGAATGCGGGCGCAGTCGGAAATTGAAAATGCTCAAACTCTAACTCAGGATGCTTATCTAAATGCCGTTCGCAGTGCTAGAGAGGCAGTCGAGCAAAACGAACTACTAGATCCCAAACGAATCGAACATTCAGTAGAAATTATTCAGAGAGATGCTCGGGAAAACTGGGAAAAAACTGTTGAGGAAATTTATAAATTAGGCGATCGCCTGCAAGAAGCCGCTCAAGCAGCATGGGATGTGTTGATGGGTAAAGATTCTTCTGGCACGAAATAATTCATCAATGAACAATGAGCAATGAGCAATGAGCAATGAGCAATGAGCAATGAGCAATTATTCAGTCATTATTGTTTATTGTTCTCTGTTCATTGAAAAGTTAAATGTTAAACGATCGTGCGCTCATTGATAATCGTTTCTAACCGCGAGTGATATAGGAAAAAGTCCAGAGCGATTTTGGTACGAACATTTTAATTTTAGAAAAACTGGTTTGACTGAGTGATGGAATGTTTATAGGATTCCCCTCAGTCTTTTTGTTTGGTTAAATTACGAGCTACCAAACCATGTCTGTGATGTAGAAAAACTACAAAAAAGCTCTTATAGAACATTTTTGTCGGGCAAATTTTGATTACTTACTTTGGTAAGGTTCAGATCTATGTAAAAAAAATTTATCTATGCAAAAGTCTAAACACTTTACCTCACAACAACAAGCCCAAACCACCAAAGATTTTAAATACTTTTCGACAAAGATCGAACCCTTGTTGCGAAAAGTTTACGAGGATCGCCAAACGGTAGAACGATTGGTAGAGCAAATATTTTCCCTATTACAAGAACACTTTTCCGACTCTGTAACCGAAAATTTAGAAAAGTGGAGTCAGAATGAAGTGGTGATGATAACTTACGGGGATAGCGTCTGTGCCTCAGATGAAAAACCGTTAGTCACCTTAGATCGTTTTTTAGAGAATTTACAAGGCACAATTACAGGGGTTCATATCTTGCCTTTTTGTCCCTATAGTTCTGACGATGGATTTGCCGTAATCGATTATTTGCAAGTTAATCCCGAACTAGGAAGTTGGCAGGATGTAGAAACCATTGCTCAGAAATTCGATTTGATGGCAGATTTGGTTCTCAACCACGTTTCCAGTCAAAGCACTTGGTTCGAGCAGTTCAAACAGGGAATAAAACCAGGATGTGACTATTTTATTGAAGCAGATCCGCTAGCAGATCTTTCTACGGTAGTACGTCCTCGTAGTAGTGAATTACTGGTAAAAGTAGACACTGCCCAAGGTCAAAAATATGTCTGGGCTACCTTTAGTGCCGATCAGGTAGACCTTAACTTCTCAAATCCCGATGTTTTAATTGAAGTCATTAAAGTTATTCTCTTTTACGTTCAAAAAGGTGCGAAGTATATTCGACTCGATGCAGTTGGGTATTTATGGAAATGTATCGGCACTTACTGCATCCATTTACCCCAAACTCACGCCCTGATTAAACTATTTCGGGAAATCACTCAAATGTTGAATCCCGATGTTGCGATCATCACCGAAACCAATGTGCCAAACCGCGAAAATCTTAGCTATTTTGGCAATCGCGACGAGGCGCACATGATTTATAATTTTAGCTTACCGCCTTTAATTCTCAATGCGCTATTACAGGGTAAGTCCGAGCACCTGAAAACTTGGATGATGAGTATGCCCCCCGCCCCAATGGGTTGTGCCTATTTCAACTTTACGGCTTCTCACGATGGTATTGGTTTGCGTCCTACTGAAGGACTACTAACTGAAAACGAATACAAAACCATGCTAGAGATGATGCGGCAGTTTGGGGGCAAAATTAGCATGAGAAGAAAGCCCGACGGCACAGAAAGCCCCTATGAAATTAATATTTCTCTGTTTGATGCCATGAAGGGAACTGCTAAAGGAGAGGACGAATGGCAGATCGAGCGATTTCTCTGTTCTCAAACAATTATGATGGCTTTAGAAGGGGTTCCCGCATTTTATATTCACAGTTTTTTGGCAACTCCCAACCATCATGCAGGAGTAGCTGAAACAGGGCATAACCGTTCGATCAATCGCTACAAGTGGAACTATGAAGAGTTGGAAGCAAAGCTTAAAGATCCCAAATCACCTCAAGCAATTGTGATGAAAGAAATGTCACAACGTATTCAAATACGCCGTCGTCAGCCTGCCTTTCATCCCAATGCCACCCAGTACACCTTACATCCAATGAATCCCTCGCTGTTTGCTTTCTGGCGACAGAGTATCTATCGCGACCAGAGTATTTTCTGTATTAATAATTTGAGCGATCGCACTCAAGAACTACAGCTTACTGACATCAATCTAATTTGCATCGATCCCTGGCACGATCTTCTTAGCGGCAGAATAATTGAAGATATTAACGATCGCTTCGTACTTCAGCCCTATCAGTCTGCCTGGATTACCAACCTGGAGTTTTAGAATAAATTAATAAGGGATAACCAGACAGGGAGCATCGCTTTGCCAGGGAGCGATCTCTCTAAAAGAAGTGAAATCCCCAAGTCTCTAAGTCTCCTCATCACGCAGTCTCCCCTACACCCTGCTCCCTGCCCCTCTGCATTGACAAACCACTAGTTGTTAGAGCGAGACTGCTCTGCTATCTGTTTCCCATCTTCCAAACTCCTGGCTGCTAGAGTAAGTGAAAACGTAGTACCTATCCCAAGTTTGCTTTCTACCTCGATCTTGCCACCGTGGATTTCGGCAAGATTTTTGGCGATCGACAAACCTAAGCCATTACCTGGTATATTGTCAACGTTGCTGCCGCGAAAAAAAGGGTCGAATAGTCGTTGCTGGTCTATTGCTGAAATACCAATTCCCTTATCCTTGACCTTAATAACTGCTTGTTGGCGATCGCAAAACACTTCAAACTTAATTTTGCTGCCGTTGGGAGAATACTTAATTGCATTCGAGAGTAGGTTGGTAAGAATATGATGCAACATGTTTTTATCGATCCAAACCGCTTTGCAGTTACCACAACTAGTAAATTCAATGTTTTGTTGCTTGTCGTCGCTTATTGGTTCTATCTGTGCTGCTAGCTCTCGACAAAAGTCAGCTAGATCGATGTGATTTGGCTCAAACTCAATTTGTCCGACTTCTGACTTGCCAAAAAACACTACCTCATCTAACAGTTCGGCGATCTGTTCGACCGCCGTTTGAATATTATTGAGATAAGGTAGCTTTTTGTCATCAGTCCATCTATTTACGTAGCGTTTTAATAAACTATTAGAGAATGAAATAATGTTTAATGAGGAACGAAATTGATGGCAAAGCATAGAGAGAAAGCGCGATCGCAGTTCGCTCAGCTGCTTGGCTTCTTCTACCGCCCGAACAGTCTCTATCTTATCTTGGTTTTTTTGTAGTTCTTCTTCGGTTTGCTGTTTGAGTTCGGTAAGATCCCAAATACTCCAGACTCTACCGATGATTTTGTCGCCCAGTCGCTGGGGATTGGAGTATTGCGCGAACACTCTACCGTCCTTTAACTCAAGAATGTCAAAGGTTTCAGCCTCAGATTCTCTAGAAATCTCCCAAACAGAACGGCGAAAAACTTCTGGATTTTTAAGCTGGCGAGCGAAAAAGTTTTGGCATTCCTCAGAGTCTTTTGATAAAACCAACGAGTCGGGAATTTGCCACATCTCTAAAAATTTTTGATTGTGACCTAGAACTTCTCCTTTATCACTGACAGCAACAGTTCCATAGGCAGTCGAATCGAGGGTTCCACGTACTAAAGACAAAGTTTTTGCCAGTTGGGATTCTGTCTCTGTGAGTTGAGAAATCTCCTGGTAAAGATTATTGATGCTACCATTGCGATCGAACAAATTTCCATCTTGAGTAGGTTGCGTCTTTTCTACTCTACGAACAAAAGCACAGCTAAAGTCCTGGTCTCGATTTCTTACATAGGTAAGAATAAGCTCTACTGGCAAGAGTTTACCGCTTCGAGTTCGATGTCGAGATTGAATAACAAGAGAACTTTGCTGCTTGAGAGATTGCCATTGCTCTAACCAAGTCTTTTGCGAGCAGTCTGGGTCTATGTCCGACAGCTTCATAGATAGCAGTTCCTGGCGAGAATATTCAAGTAGGCGGCAGGCAGCATCATTGAGATAGAGGAAGCGAGCGTCCGCTCCTAAACAAAAGACCGCATCTGGAAGGTGATTGACAAGGTATCTAGAGAAAAACGGTTCTTCTTCTCGAAGCTTCGGAGATTCAGGCATCATTAATTTAAAGAAGGTAGCTTTTGACTAGTTTGATTCCAGCCGCAGTTATTTCAATAACCCGATAGTAAATTCAGCATGAGTTGAGTCTTTCAGCAAATCTCATCACTTCAAAGTTTGTATCGAGCAAACTTAAACAATAATTTTGATTTGAATGGACGAGTTTAAGTATGCACATATATTAGGGAGCATCTCTGCACGAAAACGTACACTCAGTATGGGACAAAAAAAGAAATGGGGGGAGTAAATAAAAATAGGGACGAAATTTCATAAAAAGTTACCACGGCTCATTTTATTGTAAAGATTTATAAATTAATTTAACTTATTTTAGTAGCGCAATACAAGCCTTTATTAAAGTAGCACAGTACATAATCAATACATGACAATTTTTCTGGCTTTGTTTTTACTTACTTTGTTGAGAGTATTTTATTCAGTTTACCAGAACAAAAGTATAGATAGATACATACAAATAGCATATTACTATCCCAAGATAGATGTAATTATTGCCACTGTAACGATAAGTTTTTTCTAACTCTACAAGCTTTAGGCTTACCAAGGTTAAGTGGTTTTCTGAAAATTTTTAAACAAAATTTAATAAAATTCTTCTATTATTTTAAGTTAATGTCGCTATGCGTCGGCTCTGTAATTATTTTTAGACAAGCAAAACTTACTTTATTTCACATCCACACAAAAAAATTAAAGGCGAACTTATGTCAAAAATTTTAGTCATTGAAGACGAGGCGCGTACCCGCGATATGTTTCGGGACTGTTTAGAAGCTGAGGGATTTCAAACTCTCGCGGCTGAAGATGGTCTAGCTGGCATCGAACTAGCAAGACAACATTTTCCTAATTTGGTGCTTTGCGACATAGTTATGCCAAAAGTTGACGGCTATGGGGTTTTGAGCCAGCTACGCCAAGATGTTACGACTGCGACTATTCCTTTTATTTTTATTACTGCTAAAATAGGGAAAGCCGAGCGTCGTCAGGGAATGACCCTAGGAGCCGATGATTATCTTACTAAGCCTTCCACTGTAGAAGAGTTATTAGAAGCGGTTTCGGCTCGACTAGAGAAACAAGCTATCTTACAGCGTTACTACTCTGCTAATTGCCAGCCTTCAGTAGTTTCAGTCGTTTCTACAGTTTCTGAACGCGAAACCGAGCTATTTTTTCCGAATATTCCAGAGCTTGGCAAAGTATTCGAGTTTATTGAAGTTAACTACAATAACGGAATTACTTTGTGCGATGTAGCTAAGGCAGTAGGTTATTCTCCCGCCTATTTAACAAATAGAGTCAAGCTAGAAACAGGGCGTACGGTAAACCGCTGGATTATCGAACGTCGTATGGCAGAAGCGCTTTTCTTACTGCGCACTACTAAGCAATCAGTAGAACAAATCGCTACGGCAGTCGGCTATCAAAATACTTGTCACTTCTTCCGCCAGTTTCGTCAATATCAAGGAACAACTCCTCAAGAATGGAGAAAGAAGCATAGAACATCATAAGCGTTAGATGAAAAGAGGTACTAGGCAGAATTGAAAACCTAAGACTTAAATTAATCCAATTTAACTCTGTTTTTTTTCAAGGCTTCTTTAATAGCTCGAACGTTTAGATGTTTAATATCCTCCACAGTATGTTCGTTGACTACTAACTCGTTATCAGGAGTAATCAAACCAACATAGCCATCCTTTAAGACATATTCTTGTAGAGACTGAGAGAGATGTAATTCTTGGGGAGTGAGAGGAATTAATTCGCAATAAGAACCGTTTCTAATTAGTGCGTAGGCTATAATATCTTCAATAAAGTATTTTTCGTTTATGTTGTAAACGACCTTCCAGCCAGAATTGGCTGAAACCATTTGCTCTAACGTATATAAATTATCAAAATCATTTTCTGCACCAACCCGTTTCATGTTTGTAATAGTTAAAGATTGCATATAGTCTTACATATAGTCTTAATATTTCCCAAACAGCTTACACAATTTTAAGATTATAAAATTTTAGTAAAAAAAATTTACAAATCAAGTGTTTAGAGGTTAATAACTCTTTACCCAGGCAACTGTATAGGCTATTGCGCCTTTAATTTACTAGTTGAGACTGAGTGAGAAGAGGGGTCAGACCCCCTAAAGGGTACTTTTCTTTTTCTATAAGGATACGCCAACAGCAGTTACTGCACGAGCCGTCTTCGATGGCTTGGGGCGATAGTCCCTGTACTAGCGTCACGAGGATCGTTTGGTTTCCTCCGCAAGAAGCCAAGAGGCTGTCTTTTGAAACTTGACGCTAATGCGCCGCAAACTTTGTGATTTCAAAAGCCTGTAACCCCCACCTCAAAGCAAGCGGACAACTTACGGTGGCGAAATGAATTCGCCATGTCCTTGTCTTCGCCGCACTTCAAGGAAGTGGCGACATCGAAGCTTGGCTAGAAAGCGCGAAACTGCAGTCTGGCATCCAAGCGAACGAAGTCCGGACTGCTTCAACGCAACACCGACGGACGCAAAGAACTGCCAACTTAAAAATAGGAAATTTAGATACACATCAGATCGGCAGCTAGCAACTTTAAATTATAAGCATATTTTAAGGTTATTAAAAGACAAGTTTACATTTACTAGTGATACTAAATCTTTTTTAGATACAACAACTCAAACCTAAAAACAAGGCAGAATTAAAGAAGTAAAATAAAGAGGCGTTAAAGCCAAATAAAAAACTCTCACTAAAAAGTATGTTTTGCCAATCAGATTTAGTACGAAGTGCTAGGAAATTAAAATAGCGTGAAGATATTGCTTTGAAAAGCCATATCTTCAAAAGCAACGCAGGTTCTGCATATTCAAATACGTTGTTGAAAACTACTCTAAATACAGCTTCAGAAATAATATTATTGTCTCTCATCCTTTACACAAACAATGTCTGTTGGCATTATGCAAAAGACTTATATAGATGCCGATAGATAAATTTTTCAACTAGCGGCAGGAAAAATAGAATTCCGTTCATCTAATAAAGCTTTATCCGCTTTTGCTACAGTTTCGTTGGCAGCTAAAAGACGGCTCAAACTATCAATCATATAGTTACTTTCCTCTAAAGCGCGACAGGTTTCTTGCTCGAAGAAACTACAGGCAACCTCAAACTCTCTAGTTAAAGCAGCGCGATCGCTTTTTTCTACTAGTTCCGCCAGGCGGTTGTAGGTAGCGGCTAATCGATTAATTACTTGGGGACGCTCTCCTGGTAACATCACATTCAGATACAGGGATGCATCCTGAGTAAACAAGCGACCAACTAGATCGAGCTGCATTCGATAGAGTGGGCTAGCAAATTTTAAAGTACGAGACAGATCGATTCCTTCTTCTGCTAAGAAAGCACCAAGGCTAAAGGTAGAAAAGTGTCTGACTGCCTGCACAATTGCCATCATTCGGTCGTGTTCTTGGGGCGTACACCAGATTAGTTTGCCACCTCTATTGACAATAAAATCTAAAAACCACTGATAGGCTTGCTGCTGCCGACTGGGACAAACCACCACATTTTGCGATAAAAATGAGTCAGTTCTCGGACCGAACATGGGATGCAAGCCAAGTACTGGACCTGGGTGGCGATCGAGCATTGCCTGTACTATGGGCGTTTTAATACTGGTAACGTCTGCCAGTACAGTGGAATTATTAAGGTATCGAGCCGTTTGTTCGATAATCGATACTGTCTGTTCTATAGGAACACTAACTATAACTAAGTCTGCTTTTCCTAATAGCTGTCGAGCATTGCCCCAATCATGCCGTCCGAGAATATCTACATGATGACCTGACGATGATAGCTGCTCGACGAAAAAGCGTCCCATCTGACCGCCTCCGCCAATTACTGTCACTCGCCGTTGTTTGATGGGAAGAGACGAAGAGGTAGCAGTGCTAGCGGCAGCACAGTTGATGGTTAGGTTTTGCCAAACAAATTCAGGAATGCCAGATCGAGCGAGCAAACTAGCAATCTCTACGCGATTGCCACAATCATTCTGTTGAGAACGCGATAAACAAGAAATTCTTTTGCCCAGCAGCTCGATCAATTTGCGATCGATTTGCTCTAGAGTTTCTGACACTGAAATTACCTCTTTTGAACAGTGAACAATGAGCACCGAACAATTGACAGAAAACAAGTAGCAGGGAACAATTTACTGCTCGCTGATAACTGTTCGCTAATAATTAATTGCTCAAAAATATTAAACATGCGCTATGGCAGGTTGTTGCCAGCGACCTACCGCTTTAGCAACAATAGCCAGTTCCTGAGACAGACGCTCGAAGCGTTCGGGAGTCAGACATTGGGGTCCGTCAGACAGAGCTTTAGCAGGGTTGGGGTGAACCTCAATCATCAGAGCATCTGTTCCCACAGCGATCGCCCCTTTTGCCATCGTCGGAACTAACGCACATACCCCCGTACCGTGGCTGGGATCGATCGCGATTGGCAGGTGAGTTAAAGAGCGCAGTACTGGCACGACAGAAAGATCTAAAGTATTGCGAGTATAGCTGCGATCGAAAGTGCGAATACCGCGCTCGCATAAAATGACGTTGGTATTACCAGCAGCCAGAATGTATTCAGCAGCCATCAGCCAGTCATCGATGGTGGCAGCCATACCGCGCTTGAGCATTACTGGTTTATCTTGCGCTCCTACCTTTTTAAGTAGCGAGAAGTTCTGCATATTTCTGGCACCAATTTGCAGAATGTCGGCTATCTCTGCGACCTTGTCGAGATCGGCTGTATCCATTACCTCGGTAATTATTCCCAGTCCCGTCGCTTCTCGCGCTGCAGCCAGTAATGCCAAGGCACTTTCGCCGTGACCCTGGAAGGAGTAAGGCGACGTACGAGGCTTGTAAGCTCCACCGCGAAGGAACTTAGCTCCTGCTGCCTTGACTCGCTGTGCCGTTTCTACAATCATCGTCTCGTTTTCTACCGAGCAGGGACCAGCTATTAGTACAACGGGTTGATTCTCCCCAAAGGTAACAGCACCGTTGGGCGTAGACACAGTAACTTCACTCGCCTCGCCGTGACGATATTCTCGGCTGACTCGCTTGAAGGGTTTTTCGACTCGCAGAACTTGTTCTATCCAAGGACTTACTTCTTGCACCAGTAGCGGGTCGAGATCCGCCGTATCGCCAATCATGCCAATGACGACTTTATGCTTGCCAGCGATTTTTTCTGGAGTTATCCTCCAGGTGGTACTCAGCTCTAAGCAAATTCGATTGATTTCTTGTTCTGGCGTACCAGATTTAACAACAACGATCATGTTTAGATTCCTCTTGGTTTATTGGTTATGTACAGTGGCTTTAACCCACTTCAATCTATTGATATAATTTGTTTTCTTAGCTTTTTCTCATGAGCAACTAAAGAATTCTTTAGGGGAACACACCGCTACCGAAGAAATTGAGCCAGTTCTTCTAACTTTCTCCAGGCTTCTCCGCTTTGCAGCACTTCTCTAGCCAGGGCAAAACCCCGTGCAAAATTATCGAGACTAGGTTCTTCGCCAATGGCTTCGCCAACAAAAAGTGCTAAAGCAGCGTTTAAAGCAACGACATCTTGCTGTGCCTGAGTGCCGCTACCTTGAAGCACCGCCCTTAAAATATCTGCATTTTCTCGCACGTTGCCACCTCGTAGTGCAGACGTAGGAGCAGTTTTAATGCCAAGTTCTTTGGGGTTTAATTCAATTAAGCTCACCTTGTCGCTGGCGATCGCCAAATCGTTAATATCTGCCAATCCTGCCTCATCTAATCCTTCTCGGGCGCGAACGACGACCGCTCTAGTTCCCAATTGAGATAAAACTTCGGCAAAAGTTTTTATTAATGTAGGATCGCTTACTCCAATTACTTGTCCCGTAGGCTGTAAAGGATTGACGAGGGGACCAAGCAAATTAAAAATCGTGCGTATTTTGAGGGTTTTTCGCAGGGTAGCAACGGCTTTCAGGGCAGGATGCCAGCCAGGAGCAAACAGAAAAGTAATGCCGACCTCGTTCACTGCCCTCTGAACCTTGGTTGGTTCCGCCCTCAGATTCACTCCCAGAGCTTCTAGGACATCTGCCGAACCAGTTTGACTCGACGCGGAGCGATTGCCGTGTTTGGCTACCTTCAGCCCAGTCGCAGCCGCTACAAAAGCAACCGCTGTAGAAATATTAAAGGTTGATGCTCCATCTCCTCCAGTACCGCAGGTATCGATTAGGGTTGAAGTATTTGTTAAAAAGTCTTGGAGTTGTACTGATTGAGACTGCAAAACCCGAACCATGCCTATCAGTTCTCGATCCGATACATCTTTTGCCTGAAACGCCGCTAGAATAGCCCCCGATAGGACGGGAGGAATTGATTCTGTCAGCCAGCCCTGCATCAAATCAGTCGCTTGGTCAACCGAAAGCGATTGTCCAGCTAGCAATTGTTGCAGCAAACTCGACCAGAGGAAGGAGACAGACGTTGATGATTGCTTTTGGGCAACGGGAGTTTCTACCATAATTCATTTATCATTGTTCACTGCTCATTGTTCATTGCTCAATGTTCATTGTTCACTGTTCCAGAATTTAGCAACAGTCTGTACGTCTTTGTCCCCGCGTCCCGAACAGTTAATTACAATTCGAGGATTTCCTTCTAACTGCGGACAGAGAGTTTCTAGATAAGCAAAGGCGTGAGCCGTTTCTAAAGCTGGAATAATTCCCTCTAATTTAGACAAGCGTTCAAAAGCTTCTAGAGCCTGTTTGTCGGTAACGCTATAGTACTTAGCGCGTCCGCTATCTTTTAAATAACTATGTTCTGGTCCAACGCCTGGGTAATCTAGTCCAGCACTAATTGAATGCGCCTCGATTACCTGCCCCTCATCGCTTTGTAGTAGGTAGCTCATAGCACCATGCAAAACGCCAACTCGTCCTCTGGTTAAGGTAGCGGCGTGCTTTTCAGTTTCAACGCCTTCCCCTGCTGCCTCAACGCCAATGAGACGCACTGACGGTTCGTTAACAAACTCGTGAAAGAGTCCGATCGCATTGGAACCGCCGCCGACGCAGGCTAATAGAATGTCTGGCAGTCCGTCCCATTTTTCTTTCGCCTGAGCGCGGGTTTCCGTACCGATCGGGGCGTGAAAATCTCGAACTAGCTGGGGATAGGGGTGCGGTCCAGCAACAGAGCCCAGAATGTAGTGTGTGTTCTCTACGTTTGTTACCCAGTCGCGGATTGCTTCTGAAGTAGCATCCTTAAGGGTTCCCGTCCCTGCCTCTACAGGAGCAACGGTCGCGCCCATTAGCTTCATGCGAAATACGTTGAGTGCCTGGCGTTCCATGTCGTGGATGCCCATGTAGACGATACACTCTAACCCAAAGCGAGCACAGGCGGTAGCGGTAGCTACTCCGTGCTGTCCCGCTCCCGTTTCGGCAATAATGCGCTGTTTGCCCATACGCTTGGCGAGAAGCACCTGAGCTATGGCATTGTTGATCTTGTGCGCGCCCGTGTGGTTTAAGTCTTCGCGCTTGAGATAGATTTGTGGTCCGCTACCGTCTGGTTTAGTGTAGTGAGCGGTGAGTCGCTGGGCAAAGTAGAGAGGACTGGGACGACCGACGTAATCTCGCAGCAAATTTTGTAATTCTGCTTGAAAGCCTGGTTCGTCGCGATACTGCTTAAAAGCAGTTTCTAGCTCGGCAAGAGCAGGCATCAGAGTTTCTGGCACGTACTTGCCACCGAACCGTCCAAATCGACCCATCGGATCGGGACGGGATTGTGTTGTTTGAATATCTTGCGTACTGACCATTGTTTACTTTCTAAATTTATACTTATTACCTATTACTTCCGTGTAGCGGTACTAAACTGAAATGGCTTTTTCTTCTACTGACGCGATCGCCTCTTTTAGTTCTCGACAGAAAGACTCGATCGCCTGCAATCCCTCAGTTGGTGTCCCCTGAGTCAACCGTTTGACAAAAGCACTACCAGCAATGACCCCATCGGCTCCCCAGTCTTTTACCTGACGAGCCTGTTCGCTACCAGAGATACCAAAGCCAACGCCGATGGGTTTATCAGTCATTTGGCGCATCTGCTCTAGTAAATTTTTAACCCGTCCCTGAACTTGCGATCGCACGCCCGTAACGCCCGTAACGCTTACTAAATAGATAAATCCTTGAGACTTTTGGGCAATCTTTTCAATCCGCTCCTTAGAAGAAGTGGGAGCGACCAACAATATAACTTCAACGCCAACGCTGGCAGCCGTTTCTAACAGTTCGTCAGACTCATCGACAGGGAGATCGGGAACCACTAGTCCTCGCACTCCCACCTGGGAGATTCGCTCCATAAACGGCTTGATGCCTCGGTTCAGAATTGGGTTGTAGTAAGTAAAGAGAATTATCGGTGCCTGTAGGTCGGGACTAACAGAATCTACCAGTTTTAGCACCCGATCGAGATTAACCCCTTTTTTTAGAGCGCGGGTAGCCGCCGCTTGAATCACGGGTCCATCGGCTAGGGGGTCTGAGTAGGGAACCCCCAACTCGATCGCATCGGCACCGTTACGATCCAGTACCTGTAGTGCCTCTGCTGTCGTTTCCAGGTCTGGATCTCCTGCCGTGATAAAAGGAATAAGAGCGCACTGCTGGCGCGATCGCAATATTTGAAAGCGTTGAGAAATTGAAGTCATTGGTACGATTAGTTAACTCTTATTTTCCGAGGATGTGACGCGATTCGATCGTTTCATTCAACTATTTAGCATTTTGCATTTTTTCAATGTTCAATATTCGTTGCTCATTGTTCATTGTTGAATTAGGCAACAGATACAGCCGCCTTGGTTGGTATGGATTTAGCGTAGTTTTGAATCACGTTCTCAATAATTGACAAGCCAACTCCATTTGCCAGGGTCATAATCGACTCTGGGTGGAACTGAACGGCGGCGATCGCCTGAGTTTGGTGTTCGATTGCCATAATTACGCCATCTTCCGACATTGCTGTTATTTTTAGTTGGTCTGGCAAACGGTCTTTTTTGGCAAACAGCGAGTGATATCGACCGACCTCAAAAGACTTGGGAACGTTGTCAAAAAGTGGCGAATCTTCAACAATGTCAATAAGAGATGTCTTGCCGTGCTGGGGATAATCTAGAATATCCAGTTCGCCTCCAAACGCTTCAACAATGCCTTGTAGACCCAAACAAACGCCGAAAATTGGCAGTTCGCGACGGACGCAGCTCATGACGGTTTCGGGAACGCCAAAGTCACTTGGTTTGCCAGGACCAGGCGAGAAAACGACAAGATCGAAAGTTTCGCGATCGAACACTGATTCGGGAAAACCGTGACGCAGGGTAGTAACAATCGCCCCAGCTTGACGCAGGTAGTTAGCTAAAGTGTGTACGAACGAGTCTTCGTAGTCGATCAGCAGCACTCGCTTTTGAACTAAAGACTGAGGGGATTCACTACTAATATTGGCTTTGGTCATTTTTCCAGTTTCGTAAATCTGACCGGCCTCGTTAAGGGTCTGAAACAGCGCAGCCGCTTTGGTCAGGGTTTCCTGTTCTTCAGCATCGGGATCTGAGTCATACAGAACAGTTGCTCCCACCCGCACTTCGGCAATTGAATCTTTAAGCCGTATTGTCCGTAGGGTTAGACCTGTATTCATATCGCCATTAAAAGCTAAATAGCCTACAGCCCCGCCATACCAACGTCGAGAGCTGTGTTCGTGTTTCTCAATAAACTGCATGGCAGAGCGTTTGGGTGCGCCTGTAACAGTGACAGCCCAGGTGTGGGTTAGAAAAGCATCCAGGGCATCGAACTCAGGACGAAGAATTCCTTCGACGCGATCGACGGTGTGAATCAGGTGGCTGTACATCTCTATCAGACGACGACCAGTTACTTGTACCGATCCTGGCTCACAGATCCGCGATTTGTCGTTGCGGTCTACGTCAGTACACATCGTTAGCTCGGCTGCGTCTTTATGAGAGTTGAGCAGTTGAAAGATCTGAGCCGCATCGCCAATCGCATCGGAACCGCGAGCAATTGTACCGCTAATCGGGCAGGTTTCTACGCATTTGTCCTCTACCCGCACAAACATTTCTGGAGAAGCACCAATTAAGTATTCTCCCCCCAAATTGAGCAAGAAGCCGTAAGGACTTGGATTGATTTGCTGTAAAGTACGGAATAAATCTGTAGGCGAGGCTACGCAGGCACTATAAAAGTTTTGACTCGGAACGACTTCAAATAGATCGCCACGACGGAAGTATTCTAAAGCTTCTTTCACCTTCTCAGCGTACTCCCCAGGTACGCAATCCGATTCTTGTTCGGGGGTTAACCGCTTTCCTCGATAGTCGATAAACTCACCAGTACGAGGTATTCCTTGAGTACTACCGTGTTTGGTTGCAAACTCGTACTGATATCGGTAGGTTTGTTGAAGATAGTAGTCTACAACAAATAGCTCGTCAGGCAGATATAGCAGTAAATCTCGCCCATCGGCAGGGCGATCGCGATGTTTGGCAACCGTCTCGAATTGAAAGACTAAATCGTAGCTAAAGGCTCCATAAAGACCCAGATTCTCGTCTTCATGGCTGTAGAAGGCTTGAGAAATTTCGCGGACAATACTAAACACAGAAGGTTGCTTACTTCGTTCCTCTTCGGCAAAAAACTTAGTTGCCTGCTCGATCGAACCCAAAATACGGTCTTCTTCTACTGAAACCTCTTGAAGCTGCGGATGCAGATAAAGCCGCTCTGCTAAATAGGGCAAAAGAACTCTGCCGCGTTCGTTAAGAGCTTTCAAGGTAAAGTTGCGATCTCGCGTTGCCAGTTCTAAGGGCGGATTGACAAATCCAATTGCCCACCGTTTATAGCGTCCAGGATATTCATAGCTACTAGCTAACAATCCTCCCCGTTGAGAATCCAGACACGAGAGAACGGATTCTATCGCATCGTCCATTTGCATCTCAACAGCAGAGCGAGAAACATTAATGCCGCCTTGGGTCGTGTAGCAATGGGATTTTAAATTCATAGAAAATTTTAATACTGTTATGAAGACCTAAAGACAATTGTTTTTTTACAAGAGCCGAAGTACTAGAGTAGAATTGATAAATTCATTTCAGTTACTGCAAAAGTAAAGTAATGACAAATGCAGATATCTTGCAACTTAACAATTAGTTTAGATTCACTTCAATGAACAATCTTTAGGGTGGGTTGGCAATTTTGTTGCTTTATAACTTCTGTATCGCTAGATACGTTTTATTTTTTAAATTTCATTTGATTTATCTAACAAAAATCTGTCTTTAGGTAGAAGCGCGATTTATTTTTTAAATTTCTATCATTCTGTAACAAATTAATATCGGCAAAACACAAAATCCAACATAAGGCAGCAATAATTTTTGCTGTTTTTTATTGCTTAAGCTATATACAAATAATCAAAACAATAGAAATCTCAATCAAAAGATTATTCATTGTTTCCTCACATAAGATTTTTTAAGCTGCTTGTGAAGCAAAATTGTCATTGTTCTGATAAATTCTTGACTTACGAAAAATCAGGGTTAATGAGCTTTTAACTAAAGAGTGCTTGTAGTCACCTGCTACCGATCGCACAGTCGTATTTACAGATATTCGGACGATAAGCCTACGGAATGGCTTCGCTACGCGATCGACATAACCATCGCGTTTTGCCATTTTGTCAGTGCGGCGAGGTGCAATTAGCATCGGCAGGAACTCGATCGCTTTTTTTGAAGATTATTTATACAGGCATTTAATTCAAACTTCTTATGGAAGAAACATTAAACGGATCGATAAACGAACCAACATCGGTTCCGAGTGCTGGAGGCGATAGCACTCCTGAAAGCAACAGCAATAATCCCTTCGATTCCTTCAACCCCAATACCGACGGTAGCCCTTTTACTGACAGCGATGACGTTGCTGATGAGACTGCCGACGGCGTTGAAAAGAATTCGTTTGGTGGAGGTGGTTCGATGATGAACGCCGATTTTAGTGGTATCGATACTGGTGTTGACAATACCGAAAACGGTAATGGCAACAATTTTATTGGCGATTCCGAAGAAAATTCTGGCAGCAACAACCAGGCTGACGGCAACGGTAACTGGTTTTACGGAAATGACAACCAAGCTGAAGGTAACGGCAACTGGAATTTTGGTGATGGCAATCAGACTAACGGAAACGGTAATTGGAACCTAAACAAAGAAAGCGGTACTCCCTTCAATTCCATTTTTGAAGGGGAAAATAATCCTCTCACTGGTGGCAATCCGCAAGGCGTTGGCGAAGAAGGCGGTATTCCAGCAGATGCACTTGGTGGCAATAACCCAATTTTTGCTGGCGGTGGTACTACACCAGCTCCAGTTGGCGAAGATGAAACACCAGATACGGCAAAAAATCCCACTGGCAATCAAAACACTGTTAACGGTAACGGTAACTGGAATTTTGGTAGCAGTAACAACACTTCTGGAAACGGCAACTGGAATTTTGGCGATAACAATGTTGTTACTAACGGTAATGGTAATCGGAACACAGGAGATAACAACGAAGTTAATGGCAACGGCAATCGTCCGAGCGGTAACAATAACAATATCTCTGGTAACAGTAATAGCGTTGCTGGCGATGGTAACAGCATAAACGGCAACCGCTTTAACTTAGACAAAGATAACTCAAACATCACTGGTAATGCCGATCGCTACTTACAAACAGATGCAGACGGCAATGTATCCCTGGTTAGCGATGAATCTGCTAGCGATTCCAACTACACTTTTGACTTTGACGGGGTAGTTGGAGCATCTGCCGATAGCGAACTGCCTGGAAATGACAATTCGGCAGGTCAGAATATTATCGATGGGGTTTACGGAAGCTTGAGCGAATCTGGTACGAGTTCTTTACCGAGTGGCGGTACTGGTGGCGGTGCTGGCAATGGTTCTAGTAATGTTGCACTAGGCAAAGGTGACGAAGCCCTCACGATGGGTGGCAGCGATGCCCCTGGCGATGGCGGCGAAAGCTCCACAATGGGTGGCGAAGACTCTACTGCTGGAGGAAACCCTTTCGGTGACGGTGCTGGCGGAGGAAACCCTTTAGGCGGCGGTGCTCCTAATAGCAATACCAACTCCGATTACGACTTTAGTACTTTTGAACAAAGTGGTGAAGGCAATCCCAACGAATTAATTAGACAAAGTCCTTTTGGTGTACTATTAGATCTTCCT